>JAYRWT010000072.1:0-42912 GCA_041917855.1 Patescibacteria group bacterium
AATCCGTCGAAAGGCGGATTTTTTGTGTGTTTTACTCTGATAAATCGGCTGCCAGTATTAAGGGAGGAAGGAACGGATTCCGTGGTGCTATCGGCGTATTTTAGAGGATTAGGTTCCATGTGTTCGTGCAGTCTGCAAGTTACCAGAATCCCCTATTTAGCTCGTCTTATATCTGTTGGATATCCCACTCGAAGGGTTCCTGTTCCGTGGTGGCTTAGTTCTCAAAAAGGCCAAAAAATGCTAGGATGCACCTGACAGGGAAAAATCTCATCGACACGGTGTATCAAGGCTTTATTGCCCCGGGGACGCCGTCCCTCGGCGAGAAAGGGGGTGTTAATATGTCGAACCGCACAGTGGCCAAAACTGGTCAGCCTGCGCCAGTCTCGGGACAATACCGAGCGGTAGGTGGTAATACTGAGGTTACTCTAACCAAAGGAAAAACCACTCCACCAAACAACACTGGAGTACGGCAACAGTTTGTTCTCGTTGACAAGACGAAGCACAAGGCTTAAGCAGTGAGACAGGGTGCCCCCACCCTGTCTTTTGTTTACTTACTTTTAGTATACGACCAATAACCGCTTGTCACCTAGCTACATCCTGTAACACAAGCAGTCCGTCCTTCACTCTAAACTGGCTCCGCACATACAGCAGCACTCCTCTCTTCTCCTCATCCGTCCCATTCTCCAGCGTGAACTTAAAGTAATTAAAGAGTGAATCCCGACCAATCGATTCAATTTCCTCACTCGTTTTTCCCGAAACCATTGCTGTCAGCTGCGAAAGCCGCCGCATCTCGCTATTTACCTTCTTTGCCAGCTCAATCTCATCAAGTTTCAGAAGGTGCAAACTTGCCATCAGGCTTTCGGTCAACCGATCCTCCCGCAAGTACTTTGACCGACAGTTGTTCACCCCATTCTGGTTTGTGCAGTGGTAGTACACGTAGCGCACGGTCTTCCCTGTTCGGAAGGTCTTAATCTTTTCAGAGGCAGTAATGCCGTGTCCGCAGTGGCCGCACTTGAGAATTCCCACATAAATAAACCGCTTGTCGCCGTAGATCGATTTCACGGGCGCGGAGATTCTGGCGCGGGCAGCAAGAAACAGTTCCTTAGTTATGAGCGGCTCATGCTTGCCCTGGTAGAACTTCCCACTCCCTTTCGGATACTCAAACTCGCCGTAATAGAACGGGTTCTTGAGCATGTTGTAGACCATGGAAAGCGTCAGCTTTTTCTCGTTGCGGGTGCGGAAGAGCTTTTCTTCATTCATCCAATTGAGAAGACGCCTGCCAGTGAGGTCGTGATAGGCAAACTGCTCGAACATTTCTTTGATGATCGGTGCGCGAACTGGATCAATGTAGATTACCTGTGAGCCTCTCGGTGCATATTTCTGGTTGATATACCCAAGCGGCGTCATGCACGGCCGCCAGCCCATCTCGCACTTGTTCTTCTGCCCGCGCAGCACGTTCTTGGTTCGGTTGTCGTTCTCAAGCTTGGCTTGGGAACAGAGGATCATGAGCAGGAACTTCTCATTTGGGTTATTAGAGAAACTCTGGCCCGGAGTGCGGATTTCCACCAGCTTTCCGGAGTCCATAAGGTCAACGATTGAACCCAAGTCCCCTGCATTACGAGAAAGCCGGTCTGGTGCCCAGGTGAGGATTGCGTTATATTTGCCCGCCTGCAGCTCAGCTATGAGTTCGTTGTATTCCGGCCGCTGCCCCGATGCCTTGGCGCTGTGACTCTCCCGCTTTACCGCAACAATCTTGAGCTTATACTGCGCCGCGATGTCGTGCATTTCCTTGATTTGAGAGTCAATGGAAAGGGCTTGACGCTCGTCTGATTCGGATGACTTGCGGGCGTAGAGGCAGTATTTGAGTTGTGCTGTTTCCATACAACACAATCAATGTCGGAACCTCGTAGTGAAGTCTAGTAAATGAAAATGCCACCCGATTTCTCGGATGGCATGAGATTTTGAATAGAGCGTACCTTTCAGAAACAGATCAGCAACAGAGGTCGAGCTCAAGTGATTCCTTACCATTCTGCTTAACAACGAGATGTGGGTACCCTCGTCGATAGAGCCCGGCTCCTTCCTGAAGGATGACGCCTCTAGCAATAAGTGCGCAGCTTATCAGGTGAACTCGTCCAACTGCTAGTTCTGCTTCTTTTGCCACTTGCTCAAAGTCAAGGTTAACCGACCTTTCTTCAGTGAGTTGCATCCAAGCCGCAGCAGCCACTGCATACTCCTGCTCAGAAAGTTGCAATCGCTTGAAGGCACCTTCTGAGATTTTCGGCTTTGATTGCACCAATTGATCGGAATCAGCACTGACCACCTCTCTCTTGGTTGAGATCACCTGAACAATAATTGGCTTCCGAGCTTTTGGCTCTTGAACCTTTCTTTCTGGTGGAACCTTAAGCCGAGGTGCCTTGGGAGCACGAGTACGTCGTACTCGCATCTTTACCGATGGAGGAAGTCGAAGCTTAGCACGACCATACACCCGCACTTCTTCAACAACCTTTGTTAATCGTTCAACAAAGGTCTTCCAGTCAATACCGTGTACCGCAACCAGGTCTTCACCGTCATCCTTATGCTTGTAAGGAAGTCGGATCGACGTAATTGGGAGATCGGCACCCACACCTAGTGCAAGGCGGAGTCTCTTAATACCCATCGCAATGATCTGCCTAACTCGCTCTCTCGTTACACTGTAGTGACGACCGATAGTCTCTAACGTCGCATCCGACGCAGAAAGCAAGATCATCTGACGTGTACGCACAGGTAGCTCATCAAGAGCAGTCTGCAGCTGACCAGTAGTCACATCAGGAGCATATTTTTCAAGTAGCTCACCAAAGGTGACTGGCTGTTTAGCGAGCATTTGCTCAAGGGCATCGGGAGTTGCTTCGTCAGCGATGAAATCGCCGAGTTCACTTCCACCTTCAGAATCCAAGAGTATGTTACTCGATACCACAGGTGTGGGAGTGCAAAGCTCAGTGAGCTCTACTACAGCCTCTACAGGTAGACCAAGAAAAGTAGCCATCTCCTCAGTACTTGGAAAATGCCCTTCTTGTTGGAAGAATGCAATTTCAGCTTTCCTAATTTTTGCACCCATTTCACCCACATGGATGGGAATCCGAATAGGGTTTCGTGTGTTGGCGATATGCCGTGAAATCGCCTGGCGAATCCAGTAAGGTGCATACGTGCCAAAGCTAAACCCCTTAGTAGGATCGAAAAGCTCAATCGCCCTAAGTAGACCAATGGAGCCTTCTTGCACCAGTTCCTGACGAACCTCTTCATTCTCAGTCAAAGATTTTGAAATCCGATGCGTCAGCGTCCAGTAAACAAGCCTCTGATTCATCTCGGCGATTTTGTTGCGCAGCGTTAGATCAGTTGGATTGGCCCAGTAAGCCTCCCACAACCGAGCCTGCTCTACAGGGACGATAGTTTCCGTGGTTACGGGAGTTTCTTGTTCCATATTGTCGAAGTCCTGACGACACGAATTGTGCCGATAGTTCTATATAGCAGAATAGAGTAGTTGTATCAACCACCAATCTTTAGAGACTTGAATATTTCTTGGTTTCTGGTATAGTCCTGAAAGCAAATTGAAAAGGGTTACTTTCGAGTAACCCCACCTTGAAAACACGGAATTGAAATTATGAAGATACACGGCACAACTGGCAGTCTCGCCTCCGATGGCGTACTGACTCCTAAAGAGCTCTCTGAGCTTAATGAGTCACAACTCAACGATGTCAGAGCCGTACAGGCATACTGGCAACAAAACGGATATGAAGAGCCGTATCCCCTCGTCATCAAGCCAACTGGTTACGGGAAGGGGCGTGTCATTGACGCTCTCCTCCACCCCAACCAAGAACCTGGCGTCGCCCTGCTGATCGTCGGGACAAAGAACATTCTGGTGGAACAGAATCAGGAAGGTCTCCGTTCTCTCGTTCTCGAGGAAACTGGAGAATCCCGATTCAGCATTCTTCCAGATACCTCTGGACCCGTCATCGTCGCCACATGGCAATCAATTGAGGCATACTGGAAGAAATTCCACACACCTCCAGAGATTGACCTGGCGATCGTCGATGAAGCGCACAATGCAGGCACGAAAAAACGTCTGCGCGCATTGAAGTGGCTACAGCCCAAGAAAGTTGTCGGTCTAACTGCTACTGCTTACCGGGCAAGTGGTGACTTACGCGCACCTGAGCACTATGGCTTTCAGCCTATTGAAGAGATCACCGACACACTCCCCGCGTGCATTGAGCGCCGCTGGCTCTCACCGCTCATGGGTCTGTGTATAGATACGGAAATTGTCCTTCCGCGAGATGTAATGACCGGAGGCACTATCTCTGGAAAGAAACTTTACCGCGAAATGCGACACCATCCAGACCTCTTTGCGGGGATTGCTCAAGAGATTAGCACACGATTCCTACCAAGTGGCATGAAGACCATTGTGGTCGTCAACCGCGTGCTGGAGGAAGCGTGCGTTATCTACAAGCACCTCGAAAACATGGGTTTCACCGTTGGGTTAGCAGTCAACCAGAGTGCTTCGCGCATGCTGGAAAACTCATACGTCACGAATGGCAGTATCGAAAGGTACAAGCTTCCTCATGACGACCCCAACTCAATCCAGGTTCTGATCTCACCCCAGGTGATTGGCGAGGGCTTTGATGCTCCAGCAACGGAATGTGTGGTCTGGGCATCACCTACCCACTCAAGCCTGCGTTACACACAGGTTATGGGAAGAGGTGCTCGCCGCTGTCCTGGCAAGGCATACTGCTTGGTCGTCGACTTCGTCTACATGATCGAAGGCTACGGCTACAGCATGAACTTTGCTCAGTTCTTCAAGCGGAATGAGATTAAGGAGCTTGAAGGAGGATTCATGTACGTGGGTCCAACTGACGGCTCATCGCCAACAATAATCCCTGAAACTTTCACGAGAGGTGGAAGGGTTGTTGCTATTGCTAACCTGGATAGGCCAATAGTACGCGATGCGGGTGACTGGCTCGTAAGGGGTCAAATGGCCAAAATACTAGGAAAATCTCTTTCATGGGTTACCAGTCAACTGATTGGCCTAGCAATAGAAGGTGAGGAACGACTGGACTGCATAGGCCGACCTCAACTTCATTATCCGCCAAAGACCCTCGAGGTTTTACAAGCTGTGATTTCTTCCCTACCAGATGCGGGCGGCTGGATCCCAGCCGCCAACCTTGCATCAGAAGTAGGAAAAAGTCAGAGTTGGATCACCTCAGTACTTCGCCAACTCGGGATTACCTCTGAAAAACGGGTTTCTCCCACGCGGAGGGAATACGACTATTATCCTCCAAATGTGGTTAAAATCCTGAAAGAAGAGGCTAACCGCTATCAGCCTGCTGGTGATTGGTTAACTGCGTTCCGTATCGCTGAAAGAGTCGGAAAGACACAGAAATGGGTCATTCCAGAACTTAAGCGTCTCGGTATTAAGCCCGAACAGCGTTGGTCTTCCAACGGTCACTTGAACAGTTATTACCCACCGACAGCAGTGGATCAGCTTGAAAAAGTTATTTCCGCTGCTCCAACCCAAGGTAAGTACATCACAATCCAGAAGGCAAGCGACACCCTGGGTGTAGCAAAGCAAAGGGTTAAAAAGATCCTGGATGAACTTAAGATAAAAGGGGAAGATCGATGGGTTCAAGGACAGTTGAGGAAGCATTTCTCACCACAAGAGATTGCACAGGTGAAGGCAGCGCTGGATAGCTACCCTCTCCAAGGAAACTTCCTAACACTGGTCGAACTCGCTCGAGAAGTAGGAAAGAGCACATGCTGGTGTGAGCGAAATCTCAAGCCACTTGGGGTAAAAACTGAAGAAAGATGGACGGATAACGGATTCAAAACCTGCTATCCACCTTCGACAGTCACATCACTTAAAGAACTCTCCACATCAGTTCCCGAGTCAGGTGACTGGCTAACTGCGGACGAGATAAGTGTGGCAATTGGCGTCAGTCCAAGATGGGTTCAACCTCGTCTTCCCGCAGAACTCGCCGAGAAGCGACTCTCAAAGAAGAAGGGTGTCTTTACTCACTACCCACCGGAAACAATTCAGATGCTGAAGTCTGAACTAGAAAGTATTCCGGCAGCCGGTGATTGGAAAACAATCAGCGGCATGGCAACTGAACTGGGCGTTGCTCATAACTGGGTTACGGCCAGGCTCGGGTCGTACCAAGATCATTGCCAGGTTCGAAGAGCAGATGACAATCGGATGTTTAATCACTACCCGCCACATGTGCTTGAGGATCTCCGTCGCCAATGGAACGAATACAAAAAGTCCCGCAAATAGCAGATAAGGAAGAATCTCTGAAGCCCCGGCAGTCCCGGGGCTCTTTTTGTTATTCATACTTTAGTAATCTTTTGGTTATGCTAAGCTATTGATGTCTGGATCGATAACATGCGATACCCATAGCCACATGGCGATGGTTTGCTCTCACACAAGGGCAACCATCGACAAATAGCGGGAGCAATCCTGTTATCGGTCCAGACAACCTAGATGGTTGTCCTTTTGTTTATATAAACCTAAAAGCACCCGTATGCTTACTTTAATTATCGGGATTCTCTGGACTCTCTTGATCGTTGGACTTATTAGCCCAAGCTTCTTTAGTAAGATGTTTAAGGGAGAATATACCCGCAAGAAGATTGTCCTTATCTTAGTTCCCGCAATGGTTGTAATAGGAATTATCGGAGCTGCCCTTAGTCCAAAGGAAACAACAACAGACCAAGTAACGCAAACTTCCACAACGCCAACTCCAACCTCCACACCGGTTAACGTGCTTTTTGATCTATCTAACGCAAAAGGTAAAACACCTGAAGAAATCGTAGCAGCATTGGGTGAGCCAACGAAAAAATTTGAACCCAACAACACGCAGAAAGAACTAGCACAAAGTGGACAATTTAAGTATGACGTTGACTATGAATGGCACAAAGAAGACCAAATTCTCTATATGAGTTTTGACTATACAACGAAGGTTGTTAGAGATTTCTTTCTTGATTGCAGAGGTGATGGTTACGAAGGTAGCTGTAAGAATACTGAGCAAGTAATCAATCGCCTTAAAGCTCAATTGAACGCAGATACCAGCGGTATGAGAGTAGAAGCTGTCAGGGTCCTCAAAGACCCCACTAGTATTACTGGTATTAAGCTGATTCCGTAGGTTCCTTAATTCCTAAAAGCTGACTCAACAACCGGCCATTTTGCTCCAGCTGCTCTTTCACCTCAGCTTTAGCCTCAATATCGCGGAGGAACAGCTGATCCTTCGGTCGCATGAGGTTCATATCCATGCGCTCTAGAATGAACTTAGCGGCGGCAAGATCCCCTGCCGCAACAGCCGAAGCCAGTAGCCCATAAGAAGCTGCAACAAGACTGTCTTTCTCCGCTGTTACCTCCACACCAACACGCTCGGGCGGCAACTTATACTCCCCATCCCGCCGCGACAGGTGGTAGCGAATCGCCCACGACTCCCCTTGGTCAATCTTCTGCAGCAGACGAGAACGCGCCAAATCGTTCACTTCTTGGGTGCCGAGCATATGTGCCTCATCTGCCGCTTCCTTAAATGTCGGGTCGTCCTTGTACCAGCGGTAGTACTGGGCTTTGGACAGACCCGCCCGCTTGCATGCCGCACTCACAATCCCGTGCTTCGAGAGCTCCTCAAGCAGCGCTTTGGTCACCGATTTGCGCTGCCGCTGGTTCATGGCAGCAGCACCGCTTTCTCACCCGTCAGCTTTTCCCACCTCGCTCGGATGACCTCGGCATAAACCGGCGACTTTTCCATGATGCAGCAGCGGCGCTTCATCTTGGTAGCTGCCATGAGGGTAGAGCCCGAACCGCCAAACGGCTCGAGGATTAAGTCTCCCCGCTTCGTTAGCACCTTGATGTACGGGATGAGAATCTCCAAGGGCTTCGTGCCGAAGATTACCCCCTGCCCCGAGCTTTTCTCATCGCTTGCGCGGTATTCAATGAAGTCGGTGGGACAAAGACCTGAACCTTTGACGTAGTTTTCCCAGTGCGGCTTGCCGGTGATGGCAAAGAGGGCGGTTTCATACTCTTGTTGTAGCCCGTCTTCTTCCGGCTCATGGTTGTACTCAATATCTTCGGTCTTGCTAGCACCTACCATGGCAATGTCGTGTTTAGAGAAGAACTTGCGCTTGGCCGAGAAGCCTTGGTGGCGGTTCTCAATGTGCCAGACGATCATGTTCTTCACCTTCCAGTACTTCTCCATCTCTCCCCAGATGACGCGGAGGTTCTTCCAGTTCTCATAAACGATGATGGAGAAGTGCTCTTTGGCAGCAGCATGCACGTTCGCCATCCAGAGCTCGGTGAAGTTGTCTGGGAGGGAATCAGTTTCGAGGTAGCGGCGATTCTTCTTGGCGCCAAACCCCTCTACCCGACTCTCCCCTTTATTCACCTTGCCGTGCAGGTAGTCCAAGATATACGGTGGGTCGGTCAGGCACATGTCCGCCTTTTCGCCCTGCATGAGCTTTTCCATGTCGGCTGGCACGGTTGAGTCACCTACCAGAAGTCGGCTTTCGCCAAACGCCCAGAGCTGCCCTTTCTGCATTTCTTGCTCTTGAATGCCCAGCTTTTCTAACTCTTTCTTGAGGTCAAACTGCTCGACGTTGTGCTCAAAATCAAAGATGAGATCGAGCTCGGAAGACTTAAAGCCGATGTCAGCCAGAAAGGTTTCGTCAAAAGAGGCTAATTTTTGGTAGTCGAACTCGCCCAGGTTCTTGTTGAGCCGAATATTGAGCTCTTTCTCCTTTTCCTCAGTGAGCGAGACGAAGACGACCGGGACTTCGGTGAAGCCAAGCTCCTTGGCGATTTCCAGGCGGAAGTGCCCGCCGATGACGATATTCTCCCGCTCAGGGTTCTTGTTGACGATGAGCGGATCGACCATACCGAACCGCTGGATGGATTCGGTTAGTTTTTTCTTTTCTTCCTCACCCCATTTGCGCGGGTTGTATACAGCGGGGTTGAGGGTTTCGACGGGAACGTGGGTAATTTTAAGTTCAGGTTTCATAAGTTCGCATTAAATAAAAAATGCGCACCGACCACAGTAAAACAAACCTCCAAAAGAGGAATATCTAATGTGGGCATCGTGCGACACTTCTCAGTTCATACAACTTACGGCTCACGCTCCCATGGCGAGGAGGGTCCAATAATGTGAATCTGGTTGTCGGAAGCCTAAGCTTCGGAATGCCAGCGGGATACTAAGGTACTAGTGCGTTACTTCTATTATAACAGCTCAAAAAGTGTGCTTTTCGGACCTAAAATCACTACTTTTTCGGGATATACACCTTTGAGTTTACATATTGATAGAAAAATTGCTTCTTTTTTTCGTCATAGCCCATCTCTGGCGGCAACATCGCCTTTTCCTTAAGCACCTTATTTAACATCTCTTCTTTCTTTTTTATTACGGGGAGCAATGACTTATAGAGAAAGTCGCGCGCACGTTTATACTCTAAACCATGCCTTGAAGGATCCCCCCAGCGAACCATATTGAAATATATTGAAGAAATTGCGGGATATGAACCTTGCTGAAGGCTCTTATCAATTTGTTCCCAAATTTGATTTAATAAAGCTTCTCTAATTTGTGAAGTTGAGTTATTACCTTCATCCAACACGTGACCGAAGGTCATTTCAGCTATTTGCCTTGCATCCTCATGCTCAGATTGTCTGCTTAGTACGTCTAAAAATTCAAAGGCTCTAAGACAGAGTGAGCCCGAGAAGTTATTGCCAAAAACGTTATCAAATTGAGGAATAACTTCTGAAGAAACAAGCCCATTCTTTTCAATAGAAGCTCCATAGATATCAATAGATTTTTGAAAAACACTCCCGATGTCACCTAAAAATTTTCTGACGAGAACTTTTACCTCATTTGACACGTTTTCCGTATCAGGCAAAAAACTTGCAAAGACTATTAGATTACTAAAGCCGTTTGAGAAAAACCTTGCAGTTCCAAAATTGCCCTGCGAACTTTTAGCTTCACAATATGCCCGAACAGCTTTTTCTAAGGCCGTCGTATAAGTACTGAGGTAGTTTTCTCCATAAATATTGCTAGTCACGTTAAATGGGTAAGTATACCTTTCCCATATGAACCCAATCTCTAGATTCAAAAAGATCTTTGGCTCAGAAAATACTGCATCAACAACAGATGCATATGAATCTATACCTCGAAAGGAAGGGGCATGTTGTAAATAAAAAAATGATTCTGGCACCCTAAATAAGTTGCCTACCATATTATTTAGAGCATCAACTGCAAACGTCTTATTCTTCACTTTGTTATCTGTAAAACAGCTCAGCAGAAGAAAACAAAATCTTCTATGTTTTTTAACTAAATATTCTGCAATATGTCGCTCTGATGTAACACAATTCAGTAGCGCCGATGCAAATTCTGCTGACTTCGCATCTTCTGACAATCTAGCCATTGCAGGCACGTTTTGTTCTACAATCTCTAAAATTACTTCTGCGTCAGTATTTGAAAGCTCAGAAAGAAGCACAAAATAAAATCTTTCTGCATACTTTTTACTAAAAAACTTTTACGGAAAAGGCCAACTACTACGTAGTAAATTAGTCCAGATAAAAAGCATACGTAGGCTAATACTTCCCATAATATGGGATAAGACCATTTTGGGGCCGAAATAATTCCTAAAGAGGGAAATATCGAAGCAAAAAGTGCACAAATCAACCCAACTACACACATTCCCCAAAGAATCATTTCTGAGTATTTCCACAAGATTCGGTGCCTAATCTTCCATTTCTTGTCTGAAAGCTGATAGGCAGCAAACAAAAGACCAACTGCTGCCAGCGCGCCACCTAAATCAAAGTAAACAGTAGGGTTCTGAGGATTATAAATACAACCACGAACAAAACTATAGGTAGAGAAAAAGCATGTCTGCCATGGGGTATTTACCGCTCCAGGAAATATTTCTGTAATGCTTTGCATTACTTTAAGAATAGCAATGCTACATAGGAATGATAGTCCATCCCACTGTCTCATTTGTCTCAGTATCAGAGTAGCTCGAAGGTTCCACAACATACCGCAACCCCCGTGATTCATCTCTGGCACAGAATCCCCTCCAGAGTTCCCAGACCGTCAAGCTCTATCGCATAGGAACAGCATCGAACCTCCCTGCTTACTCTGAAGAACCTTTAGATAATACTGATAAGGTAGGTTCCACATTCACTCCGTTTTACCTAAAAGGCTTTACCAATATTACGCACAGCACAATGGGTAAAGGATACTTAAAACCGTCTTTCCCTATGCCACATGTGTTAACAGGGCGTTGACAAACCAGGTTAAAACATGTATGTTTTAACCATCACCACGAAAAGGGATCCGAACGGTTAATTGCCTAAGGAGCCCTTTTCTTTTTGTATTAGCGACGTATTTTCTTTTGAACCTCAGCCGCGTCTAAGGCATCAAAATATTCTGAGCCCAGTTTTTTATACAATGATGAAGCTTTGCGTTTTTCCGGGAAGAGAACTTTCGCCAACTTCTTCTGCTCAATAAGAAAATCAACGAGAAGCTTATAATCGCCATCACCAGAAACCAGTACGATCCCATCAAACTTCTCCCTCAGATACAGCCGTTTCATGACATGGAAAATAATGTCGGAATCGACATTCCCCTTTTTCTTGCCAATCATGGTTGAACTATGCTCACGAAACATGAGCACAAATCCTGCACGTTGAATCTGCTCGTACAAATCTTGGTATTCCTCATGCACTACGCCCAAAAAGTAGTACGCTGTTTCTACGTGGTACTTGTCATTAAGGTATGTCCGAAACCGAGCGAGGTCTAATTTCCAAGCATCTTTTTCACGCTTAGCAGTACCCATGTGCAGGTTCTGCCCGTCGATGAACGCAAGGTTTGATACGCTTGGTTTTTGCTTATTCATATGGTTTGAATGTACCACTTTCGCGGTTTCTACGCCAGGTTCGGAGGTAAACCGTAAGACTTAGAAAACAGAGCAAGTATCTAAAGAAGCGCCAAATCACCAAAACCAATCAAGACCGTCACGCTCTATTTATGAAGAATGGTATCGAACCTTCTCCTTTACTCTGAAACAATCGCCATATATTCCTCCAGACGGGTTCTAGTTATATTCCGTGCACTATTGAATTCAAGTAAAAAGTCAGGAGTTATCGAGTCGATTATTGCTTCTCAAGCCGTACTCCCCCATTCGGAATTCCTGCTAGAATACCTGTATGCAAATAGAAATCGAGGCCAAGTTTACCGATATCAATCCCGCTGACCTACGGGAAAAACTCAATAGCGTAGGCGCAAGCCTTGTCCATGAAGAGCGTCTCATGCGTCGTAAGAATTACGACTACCCAGACCATAGCTTAGAGGCAAAAGGTGGATGGATTCGCGTACGAGACGAAGGTGATCAGGTGACGCTTGCTTACAAACAACTTAATGACCGGACTCTCCACGGCACTCAGGAAGTGTCGCTTGTCGTGGAAGATTTTGACCGCATGGGACTATTTCTTACATCGGTAGGGTTCGAACTTACCGCCTATCAAGAAACCAAGCGCGAGAAGTGGATGCTCCATGATGTTGAAATAACCATCGACACCTGGCCATGGATCCCTTCATTTTGCGAACTAGAGGGGCCAAGTGAAGATAAGGTAAAAGCTGTAGCGGCTACTTTAGGCTTTGTGTGGCAAAATGCCATGCATGGGAGCGTAGAGAACGTCTACGTCATGCACTATGCTGTAACTGAACTTGAGGTATGCAGCTGGCCAAAGATTACTTTTGATCCCGTGCCTACTGAAGTTGAGGCAAAGCGAATTACCCGATCTTAGCTCATATAAGGTTCTATCCGATACTTTAAGGCTTGGAATACGCTTTATATATCTATGGAAGCCCCAAACCCGTCAATTCAGTCAAGACCGTCACGCTCTACCAAATTGCAATTAGTTCCGCATTCCCATTTGCTATCAGGGAAAACGAGAGGCTCCGAGAAATCGGGGCTTTTCGTTTTTAACCTGATTTTGCTCCTGATAAATGACTTAACTTCCGAGTTAGTTGAGCCATATTATCAAGTTCTGAAAAGTTCGATTCCCTTTCCCTGTAAGGCCTAGTTTGCCTATTTGGTTCCACCCGCACTCTTTGCTTGAAGCCACATAATACAAGGTAGACGTATCCACCTAAATCAGCCCCGCACCAACCTTACCCTCAGTTCTAGACCGCTTTCCTTTCCTTGATATCCATCAGTGAAGCCAGCGGGACGAGAATTGTCAGCTGCATCAGGGGAAGCAGCCCTACGCCTCCGATCATCGGCATATTGGAGCTGTACGACCACATTCCCAAGCCTTGGGCGGCCAATTCAAAAAATAATGCCGTCACCCCTCCCCCAATTCCAAGCACGCACAGCTTAAATGGCGTACCGCCCTTCATCTTATTAACTATCGCCAAGAGAACCACGGTAACTACCGCATCAACAAGCGATGCCAGCAGGTGCATGGGAACATGCGCCCAAAACCCTTCATAACCCGCATAGAGGGGCATTTGGCTATTTTCCCATACAAAGTTAAGCAAGTAGGCAATAACAAACGTCCTACCCAATTTCATGCCCTAGTTATTCCGCTTATTTACCCGGAACATTCCCCAGGCATGCAGCACTAAGCCTATGGCCATGATTACGATTGCCCAGGTCTGGTTGAAGTACTGCTGCAGCAGGATGCCAAGCCCGAAGGCGATAAAGCTTGCCCCAAAGACCGAGGCTTCGTATTCAAAGGTGGTCGCGTGAGTAAGGTGGTTTTTCATGATACGAGTTTAATTACGATATAAATTCCTAAACCGATAAGAACAATCCAGCAGAACCAGTACATGAACTGCTCGTAGGTGGTGCGCTTCCCTTTCGCCATATTCCTCCTTTGTTAGGTTTGTTAAATCGCCGCTAAGCTGCGCTCAGACCGTTTCAGAAGCACGGCATTGGTCGCCACGATAATCGATGAGACGCTCATCAGCAGGGCCGCAACCTCAGGCCTGAGCATGACGCCGAAGTTCGGGTACAGGAGGCCCGCGGCGATAGGGATAGCCAGCAAATTATAAATGGAGGCCCAGAAGAGGTTCTGCTTCATCTTGGCAACTGTCGCTTTTGACAGCACGATGGCCCGCAGGATGTCCTTTGGATCGGATTTCATCAGTACCACCTTGGCCGTCTCGATGGCCACGTCAGTTCCCGCTCCGATGGCGATGCCAATATTGGCCTGGGCCAAGGCCGGGGCATCGTTTACCCCGTCGCCCACCATGGCCACGAACTTACCCTCGTCCTGCAGCTTCTTCACGTAGCTCGCCTTATCGGCAGGCATTACCTCTGCAAATACACGCTTAATCCCCAGTTCCTTAGCTACCCGATCTGCTGTCTTCTGGTTGTCGCCGGTAATCATGGCCGTCTCAATACCCAGCTCGTGCAGCTTGGCGATAGCCTCCTTTGCTGACGGCTTTATGGGGTCGGACGCCCCCACTACTCCGGCAGCGTTCCCCTCAACCGCGAGGATCATCAGCGTCTCACCCTTTCCAAGCAGCTCATTGATACTGCTTTCCAGCTCCGAGATCTCCACACCGTTTTCTTTCATGAGACGGGTAGTGCCGATAAGGACGGATCGGCCGTCCACTACCGCCTTCACGCCTAGCCCCGAGAGATTCTCAAAGTTTTCAACACTCTCGTAGAGGTCCAAGCGCCGCCGCTCTACTTCTTCCAGCACCGCTTTACTCAGTGGATGCCCCGACTTGGCCTCGGCGCCTCCCACCAGCCTCAAAAGTTCGTTGTCCGTGGTCTTGCCAACCGAGAATACGCTCGTGACCTTGGGCTTGCCTTCGGTCAGCGTCCCGGTTTTGTCGAGCACCACGGCCTGGACTTTTGAAACTTGCTCAAGGGTTGGCGCGTCTTTAATTAAGATGTTGTGCTTGGCTCCGATTCCCGTCCCAACTGCCACAGCAGTCGGGGTTGCCAACCCCAAGGCATCCGGACAGGCGATGACCACGGTAGCAATGGCAAAGGTAAGCGCGGTCATTACCTCCGCTCCTGAGAAATACCAGATGAGGAAGGTAAGGAGTCCGCCTCCTACCGCCACGATCACTAGGTATTTTGCCCATTGGTCGGCCAGTTTCTGTCCCGGCGCTTTGGAATTCTGGGCGGTTTCCACCATCTTCACGATCTGGGCGAGCGCCGTGTCTTCCCCGACCTTGGTCGCCTTGAATGTGACCGAACCGGTCTGGTTGATCGATCCTCCGGTTACCGAATCACCTGGTTTCTTAGCAACGGGCACAGACTCGCCGGTTACCAACGACTCATCAATCGAGGTCTCGCCTTCAATGATTTCTCCGTCCACCGGCACCTTATCTCCAGGCTTGAGGATTACGTGATCGCCAAGCAGTACCTCGGCGGTAGGAACCATGATTTCTTTGCCGTCCCTATGCACCCTGGCCTGAGGCGGCACCAAGGAAAAGAGTGCCTGTAGGGCGTCGGTAGTTCCCCGGCGCGACTTCATCTCCATCCAGTGGCCAAAGAGCACGAAGGTAGTCAGCATGGCCGCCGCCTCGTAGTAGGACTCCTCGCTTCCCAAAAGCGTCAGCACGATGCTGAAGAAGTACGCCGCCGAGATTCCTACCGCAATCAGCACCGACATGTTGAGGTTCTTTTCCTTGAGCGCGAAATAGCTCGAATACAGGAAAAGCCAGCCGGCATAGAAGAACACCGGGGTAGCGAGTAAAAAGAGGAGCCAGGGCACCGGAATGGGACTTGGCAGCTGCAGGCCCAGGAGCATCGAGCCCATAGGCGAGTACAAAACGATTGGAACGGTCAGGATAAGCGAGAAAAAGAACTTGCGGCGAATATCCTCTTCCATCATTTTGGCCATTTCTCTCCCCGCCAAACCGGTATGGTCCATCCCCATGGTCATGGTCATGCTCGCCTTGAACCTGCCCCACCAACCGGTGGGAGTCTCCATATGGTGATGGTGCCCCGAATGGGAAGGCTCTACCTCATGATGATGCTGGCTGTGATCGTGGTGCTCCATTCATCCTCCTAGTAACCCCACTGGTTCTGCCATTCGCGCATCTGGGAGATTTCCTTCTGCTGAGCAGAAATAATGTCGTCAGCCATCTTCTTGATCTCGTCGTGCTTGGCGTTCTTCTGGGCTTCCTTGGCCATCTCGACCGCACCCTGGTGGTGCTCGATCATGGAGGAGAGGAAGGACTTGTCGAATTCATCACCAGACTTGCCCTTGAGCGTACCCATCATGTCGCCCATGCTCATGTCCATATGGCTGCCAGCGTTGCCACCGTTTTCATGCATCCCCATCATTCCCATCATGCCGTTATGGTTGAGTGAGGTCACGGCCAGGGTCAGGATGACGCCAGCCAGTAAGCCGATGATTCCGTAGAGTGCAGATTCCTTGTTCATGGTAATTTTTATTAGTTGTAATGCTAGTTCCAGTATACGCCGTTGGCCTGAAGCTGCTCCAGTGGCCCTACTTCGCCAGTTCCGCCTCGATAGCGTCGCGCAGCCCCTGGGTATACTTCACCTGCTTCCCGTTCACATAGAATGACGGTGTTCCTGTCACTCCCAAGGCCTCACCGTCGGCCAAATCACGGGAGAAGGTGTCGTTGTACCGGTTCTCATCGATTGCTTTTCGAACCTCATCCGCATTAATGCCCAACTCGCGGGCATATCCCACAATGATATCTTCAGCCTGCTGCTTGGTTTTAGGGGTTGGCCCATCGGCACTCCACTGCTCCTGGTTCTCGAACAGCTTGTGGTGCATCTCCCAGAACTTGCCCTGCTTGCCGGCCTCTTCGGCGGCATTGTGCGCAATCTGGGCGTTCTTGTGGCTTGGAAGCGGGAAATTGCGGAAGACGAACTTCACGCTTTTGTCCTTATACTCCTCCTCGATTTGTGTCACCTGGCCAAAGGCGAACTTGCAGGCCGGACACTGGTAATCGGCAAATTCAACTACCGTCACCTTGGCGTCTTTCGGCCCCAGGAAGTAACTGTCATCTCGCACTAACTGCCCGGCGTCGGCAAGGTCGGTAGCCGCTGAAGCCGGTCCGCTCGGATTGCTCTTTTCTGACTTAGCGGCGAACATAACCGCTCCGCCGATGAGAAGGACACAAAGTGCCCCGACTATACTTACTATCTTAACTTCGTTTGTCATATGGTTTGTTTAGGTAAATTGATAAGCCCATGGCGACTGTAATGAAGACGAAGGCCACGAGCGAGAGGAATGGAATGCTGATAAAGCCGAGCCACTCAATATATTTGGTCGTGCAGGACACCCCGAGGCTGCAGGGCGAGAGGGATTCAGTAATTACGCCCCAGGTCAGCAGGTTCTGGTACAGGGCAATGCCGGTACCGACAACTCCGAGTGGCAGAACATAGTACGGAAGGCGCTGGTCCCTCAGGATAATTCCTACCGCCATAATGAAGACGATCGGGTACATGAAGATCCGCTGCCACCAGCAGAGCGTACAGGGCGGGAAGTGCAAGATCTCGCTGAAATAAAGGCTCCCCAGCATCGAGGCGATGGCCGTAGCCCAGGAAAGGTACAGCAGCACCTTGATGACTAGCGCTTTGTTCTTCAGAATCCACTCCACTACGCCTCCTCTGGAAGATGGACGGTGTATTCCCCCAGCTCTTCGACCTCTTTCTTGAACGTCTGCCAGTCAACCGACCCGTCGTGTTCTATGAGGGTATTTCCACTCTCAAAGTCGACGGTGATCGATTGGATACCATGTTGCTCGCCTCCTACTTCTTCGATAAGCATCTTGCAGGCCTTGCAGTGGGTTCCTTGGATATGCAGTTCAGTTTTCATGGGTAATAAGTTAGCTAATGGTAATGTCGGCGACCGGTACGCCCATTGGGCAGGTAAGGTTCAGCTCGCCGGTCTTGGTCGGGGTGAAGTTGATCTGGTTCTTGCCCATCTTCAGCCGCTGGCCGATGTCGTAGTCAGAACCAACCACCGTATCCATGCAGCCGCTTACGTCGGCCTGCACGTCAATCTCCAGGATGACGGGAATGCCTTTCTTAACCTTGAAGGTATTCGGGTAGAAGCCCCGCTCGTAAGTCACGGTCATGTTCAGCTTCTGCACCTCGCCGCTCGCTGCCGCTGGTGCGCTTGAGGCGGAAGGTAGGGGGGAAGCCGGGGTGTAATTCAGAGGAGTGGCACTAGCTGCCGCATCCGTGGTAGCCACGACGGTGATAGCAGCCCCTCTTGTGGTCATTCCCATCGAGCAGCTAAACGGGAAAGTACCTGTCTTATCAGGAGTAAACTCGACCGTCTTCGTGCCGCTTCGAGGCAGGACAGCAGAGATGTCAAACCCATCAGCTACCAGGCTTCTGGCACATCCCGCTGCCCCACTCCCCTCGATTCGCCACTCCACCGGTACTCCTTGCCGGACGGTAAACTTGGCCGGTTCGTACTGGTAACCCTTCACCTTCATGGTGATGACCTGCTTGCCATTCTCCATTGGTGGAAGATCGGAAGCAGCAGTAGCCTGCTCCGAAGCCGTAGTGTTGGCCAGAATCGTTCCCAGGCTAATATTCGTACCAGCCAGAGCGAGTCCGTTCCCGATATTCGAGAGCCCAAGCAGCACCACGACCACCCCTGCGAAGCGGAAGAAATGCCGCTGAGTCGCACCCTTCAGGAAACTGGACAGCGCCGAAAGCGACATCAGGGCCGGAAGCGTCCCGAGGGAGAAGAAGAACATGGTCAGCGCTCCCACCGTAAAGCTACCCTGCGAAAGCACGTACAACTGCAGGGCCTGGGTAAAGCCGCAGGGCAGGAAGAAGGTGGCAGCCCCCAGGCCGAACGGTGCCGCCGGATGGTCGGAATTGCTGGAAGCGTCATGGACCCGGTGGGCGATGAACTTAGGCATCTTAGGCTGGAAACGGCGGAGCTGCGGGAAGATATTCAGAAGCTGGAAGCCCAGGAACACCATGATAAGGCTGGCGGCGATGGTCATCACTCCAGTCATGCGGGTGGAGAGGGTAAAGACCGATCCTACCGCCCCCACCAATCCTCCGAAAACGGTGTAGCCGATCACCCGACCAGCATTGAAGTAGAGGTGCGGCCGAAACTTCTTTATCCCCTCCATCTCGGGATGGGCTTCGGCGTAGCGTCCGGCTACGGCGAGCAGCAGGCCGCCAGTCACGGCAATACAGCTGGAAACCGCCGCCACCAAACCGATAAGAAACACAAAGCCGTAACTCATGTTCTCGCCCACGCTCAAGCCCTCAGGAATGAGCCTGAACTTGCTCAGGATTAGGTATGCACCCATCACGATCAGGAATACCCAGAAGGTTTCCTTGTAGTCCTGGGCAGTCGTTTTGTGGACAGCCGGTTTCTTCTCACCTGGCCTCTGCTGGAAGGACGTTACGGTATACTCGGTACCCTCTAACGCTTCCTGGAGCTGGTTAAGGTGCGGACGGCGGGAGTACCCCACGTCCACCCTGCCGGTAGCATGGTTGACCTTTACCGAATCGATTCCCTCGATTTTCTTGAACTTTCTCTCAATGAGCACCTCGCAGCTGGCGCAGTGGGTACCGTGAACGGAAACGCACATCGTCCCGGGGCTTTCCTCCTGGGAGTAGTAGGCGCTTGGTTCCTGGTAGCTGACCTGCTGTCTGTGCTTTTTCTTGTGTCGATGTTTCTTGCTCATAAAAATTACGCTTAATGAAATTAGCAAAAGGAGCCTCTTACCAAAGAGGTCTCAGTCTGTAATTCCTTAAGCGTAGAGCAGCGGCTGAGCCTTGCCGGCCGCTAAGAAGAGAGCGAAGTAGTCGTGAAGGTTATCGTCAGGCGGATCCTTGCTTCCGTGAACGAAGCGAACATACAGCAGCGACTTGATATCAAACGGTGCGAAGATGAGCGTCGCAACCAAGATAGCGGCAAATAGTGCCAACATTCCCAGGATCGAACTGCTGCCTGGGATTCCGGTAAATGTACTCTGCCACCAGGCCAGATGCTCCCCTACTTGCATTGGACAGATCCGAGGCGCTCCGCCGTGGGCCTCGTGGCTTGCGGTAGATGCCATCGAGCAGGCCACTTCGACATTGGCCATTCCTCCCATGTCCAGGCTGACCAGGCCAACCAGCAGGAAAGCTGCCGCCGTGAATGCGGCAAGCGACCTTACGAACTTAAGTTTACTGGCAATGCGGTTAAACATGGAAAGTATTTTGTTGGCCCTATTATACCACCTTTTGCCTAGGCCTGCTTCTTTTCCGTATCCGAGTGGCAGTCTTCGTGACCGTTTTTATTCATGAAAACCATTCCTATGAGCATCGAGACCGGACAGATGGCTAGCACCGCAAAGGGAGCGAGAGCCACGATGCCGCTCCGCACCCCTGGGAATAGAAGGTAGCCGAGGGCAAGCGCAAGGCCTGCCCCGATAGCTACTTTGATCATGGTTTTTGGACTGCACATATACCCTCCTTTACTTAGCTAATGCGGTTTGCTGCGGCATCTGGAAGCCAGTCCCCACGAAGTGCATGGAATCCAGGTCGGTCTTAGTCTCGGGAAGCACTCCAGCCACGATTACGTCCTGGCCGAAGAACCCTCGGATGATGTCGCCCTCATTTTTGAACAGCTTCTCATCCTGCATCATCTTCGCCTCCTTGGCTCCGATGTAGACCGGTACCAGGCGGGCCGATCCGACCGCTACGGGCTGGAGTCCGGCTTCGCTTACGTTTCCGGCGAGCTTCTCGGGAACGTTGCCGCCATTCACGATGTAGAACAGCTTGGGAACGCCCTGGTTAAGCAGTACCGGCAGATCGGCAGACGCCTGTATCTTCCCGTAGGTGGACTTACCCATGATGTGGTAGCTGTCGATCTCGGTTCCCGTAGGCTCCAGGATGCCGACCACCTTCATGCTAGGTACTCCGAAGAAGTTCTGGATGGTATCGCCAGGCCCCTTGATAAGGCCTTCCTCTATCATCATGGCCGCTTCAGATGAACCGATTATCATTTCGTCGTTATCAGAAAGCTTGGTCGTGCCCTCCTTCGCCTTCATGATCTGGGTATCGATCGTTTCCGTACCAAGGAACAGCTTAGGAGTGCCTTCGGCGAACGCGACTTTGCTCTGGCCAGCAGTAAGGTAGTTGCCCGCCTGCCTAATGGTCTTTGCAGAAGCAACCACAGTACCCATACCTCCCTCATCCATGCGGGAGCTGAACCGGGCGAACTCGAAGAACATGCCGGAGAAGGCAATCACCATTACGAGCGGGGCAAGCTGGGATACCCAGTTGCGGCGTCCCGGCCGGTAATAGCGGAGGGTCAGTGAGTTGGCCACCACCGAGATCGAAGAAAGGGCCATGGCCAGTCCTGCCAGCTCCGGCTTCAATACCAGACCGAAGGCGGCAAACACGCGGGCGGCAATCGGAATGCCCATCACGTTGTAGAAGAGGGCGAAGAACATGTTCTGCTTGATCTTGGCCATCGTCTCTTTAGACAGCCGAATGGCGTTCACCACGTCGTTCAGATCGTTCTTGATTATGACGATTCCGCCGGCCTCCATGGCTACGTCGGTACCTGAGCCCATGGCAATGCCGAGGTCTGCTTGGGCAAGGGCTGGAGCATCATTAATGCCGTCCCCTACCATGGCGACTTTCTTACCTGCAGCCTGTAGTTTCTTGACTTCGTTGGCCTTGTCCTCAGGCAGCACTTCGGCCAGGACGTTCCTGATGCCGACTTGCGAGGCAATGGCCTCGGCCGTGCGCCGGTTGTCTCCGGTAATCATATAAACCTCGATTCCCATCTTCTGGAGCTTGGCTACCGCCTGGGCAGACGTATCCTTTACCGTATCGGCTACAGCCACCACCCCGATCACCTCTTCTTTCGTAGAGAGGATCATGGCGGTCTTGCCCTGCTCCTCAAGCCGGGTCACCTTGCGGGAGATGCGGCTCAGGTCATGGTTCAACACCTCCTCGGCAAGCCTGCGGTTGCCAAAGTAATAGAGAGTTCCGTTTACAATGCCTTGCACGCCATGGCCGGGTATTGCCTGGAAGTCGGTAACCTCATCAAGCGTTACGCCTTCTTCGCCCGCATAGGAATAGATGGCTTCGGCCAAAGGGTGCTCGGACGACTTTTCAAGCGAAGCGGCAACCGTGAGCACCTCGTCCTCGTCGCTTGATCCGAAGCTTAGGATATCGGTCACCTCGGGCTTTCCCTTGGTGATGGTGCCGGTCTTGTCGAATATGACGGCGTTCACCCGGTAGGCAGTTTCCAGCGGCTCGCCTCCTTTTACCAAGATGCCGTGCTCAGCACCTTTACCCGTGCCTACCATGATGGCAGTAGGAGTGGCCAAGCCTAGGGCGCAAGGGCAGGCGATCACGATCACCGCCGTGAAGGCCATGAGGGCGAATCCAATACTTGCGCCTAGCAGGAAGTACCATACTAGGAAGGTAAGGATGGCTACGCCGATAACGGCCGGGACGAACCAGGAGGATATCTTGTCGGCAAATGCCTGGATTGGTGCCTTTGATCCCTGGGCATCCTCAATCAGCCGAATGATCTGGGCCAGAGCGGTTTCCGACCCTACCCGGGTTGCCCGGAATTCGAAGCTTCCCGTCTTGTTTATGGTCGCACCGGTTACGGTGTCGCCTTCCCGCTTCTCAACGGGCATGGACTCGCCGGTAAGCATGGACTCGTCCACGGCCGATGAACCCTTGGTGACCACGCCGTCTACCGGCACCTTTTCCCCTGGCCGTACCAACACGATGTCCCCCTCGACTACCTCTTCAACCGAGATGTCGTAGGTTTCGCCATCCCGGATAACCCGGGCCGTCTTGGCTTGCAGTCCCATCAGCCGCTTGATGGCGTCAGAGGTGCGGGCCTTGGCCTTCAGCTCGAGCAGCTTACCAAGCAGCACGAAGGTAATGAGGAAGGCGGCCGTTTCGAAATAGATTTCCGGAATCTTCCCGGCAAGCCCTATCAAGGAGTTATATTTGAACACGTAGGCCAAGAAGTTGAAGAGACTGTAAAAGTAGGCGGTGGATGTTCCAATGGCGATTAAAGAGTCCATGTTAAAGGTACGCATCCGCAGTGCCGACCACATGCCCTTGTAGAATCCCACCCCGGCAATAAATTGGACTGGCGTCGCAAGGATCAGGGAGATTATCGCGAAGTACGGAGCAATCGAGGCGGTACCGGGTAACCACTTAAAGAAGTCGGTAAACATGAAGTACAGCATCGGCAGAGAGAAGAGGAAACTGAACCAGAACTTGCCCTGCAGCTTCTTCAGTTCGAATGCTCGCTTACGGTTTTCGAATTCGCTATCCTTTTCCTCAAGTACTGCAGCCTTGTAGCCAGCTTTCTGAACAGCGGCAGTAAGGTCGCTTAACGAAGCAGAATTCTCATCAAAGATTACGGCAGCCTTCTCGGCGGCAAAGTTAACGTTGGCCTGAGAAACCCCTGGCACCTTTTTCAGACCACGCTCAATGAGCGTGGCACAGGAAGAGCAGTGCATTCCAGATAATGAGAGTGCAACTTTACGGCGAGGATTCTTTTCTTCCGAATCGTTATCTTCGTGGGTGACCACATGGCCTGCGCCCTCTTCTTTTTGGGGCGCACCGAGTGAGCGCTCAATAGCCGTAGGAACACTAAGCAGCTGTACTAGCCGATCCAATACCCCTTTAGCGGAAGACGGCTGAATATCCAGACTCTTCTCGTTCTTTATTTCCCCATCAAAATAGGGGTTTCCTCCCGCGTCGGTTCGGACAACCCCCTTTGCTTCAATGGTAGATTCAAGCCGGATCGACACCTGCTCGGCAGGTTCTTCGGTATGTTGCTCAACGGACTGCACCTTGGCCGTGTAGCCGGTATCCTTGATGGCGGCCAAAACTTCTTTTTCCGAGGTGAGGTCTGAGTTTACGCTGACGGTTCCCGATCCTCCGGGAACGTCGACAGTAACTTCCCCTACTCCGGGAAGCTCGGAGAGGCTGCGCTTGATGAGCTTCTCGCAGGAGGAGCAGTGCATGCCTTCGATTGATAATGTAAGGGTCTGGGTCATATGTTCCTTACCTATACCTATGGTGTGGGTACGATTATGGGTAAATAAAATGGGTTAGAAAGATTCATCGCTCGGCTTACTTGTTTGCGAGCTTAGTGACCTGGAGGATCTCGGCGATCATCGCCTGCTTCCGCTCAGGAGTGTCTGCCTCGACGGATTCGCGCAGGCAGTGGTTCAGGTGGTTCTCCAAAAGGGTTGAGTGGGCGGACCGAAGGAGGCCGAGCACAGCCAGGTTCTGCTGAATGATATCGATGCAGTACTCGTCTTCCTCTACCATTTTTATTACTTTTCCAAGGTGGGTATGTGCCTTCTTGAGGGCGGTCATAATCCGTTCGTCAGGTTGATGCATGGGGTGAGTGTTAGTTTGTATATACTACCTATACCATAGGTATGGGTTATTTGCAATACCTACCCCCTAGGTATCCTAGCTAAGTATTACTTTCCCTCCTAATAACTTTAGCTGGGCCTGAAGCATTCCAAGAATATCCTTCCGCTCCTCATGGCTTCCCTGAGATAGAACGAACCGGGCGTAATTTCTATAGTTCTCAATGCCGAGTTCACTCTTCAATTCCTGATTTGCACTAAATACGCCGGAGGTGAACATGGAAAACCGCTTCATCTCGCCCATCAGCTTTGACTTCATGGCCGCCTCGTCAAATGGTACCTGGTCAATAAGCTCCAGCAATTGTTTCGATAATTCTTCTTCCCTGATATATGGTTCCCTGCACGGAGTTTCTCCTTTGTTTGTACAGTGGTAGTAGATATACTTCGATACCGACCCGTTCTTCAGCTTCTTATGCTTTTCCGAGGCCGTGATGCCGTAGCCGCAGTTTCCGCAGCGCATGAATTTGGTGAAGGCAAACTCCCGACTTCCTGGCCGGAGCTTCGGAGCGGTAGTTAAGGCCTGCCTCGCCTGCAAGAAGAGCTCCTTGGTAATGATCGGGTCGTGGCTGCCCTTGTACAGCTTCCCGCTTCCTACCGGGTATTCGAACTCGCCGTGGTAGAAGGGGTTCTCCAGTATCTTGTAGACCATCGAGAGGCAGAGCTTCTTATCATTTTTGGTGCGGAGCAATCTTTCTTGATTCAAGAATCTAAGCAAGGGTCTACCGGTCACCCCCTCGTAGGCAACCTTCTCGAACATTTCCCTGATGATCGGTGCCCTTGCCGGATCCACAAGAACCGTCTTCGACCCTCTCGGAGCATACCGCTGATTTAAGTAGCCGATGGGAGCCTGACAGGGGCGCCAGCCGTTCTCGCACTTGGTCTTCATGCCTCTTAGGATATTCTTCGCCCGGTTGTCGTTCTCTAATTTTGCCTGACTGCAGAGGATCATGAGAAGGAACTTGTCATTAGGAGTGTTCCTGAAAACCTGCCCCGGCGTCTGGATGGCCAAGAGCTTTCCCGAATCCATCAGGTCTACCAGCATCCCGAGGTCCCCGGCATTTCTAGAGAGCCGGTCAGGCGCCCAGGTGAGAATGGCATTAAACTTTCCCGCTTTTACGTCCGCTACCACCGTATTGAATACCGGACGATTACCTGATGCCTTAGCCGAGTGGCTTTCCTGCCTGGTTTCAATGACATTCAGACCCTGCTGCTCGGCGACTACTCCCATCTCCTTGATCTGCGAATCGATGGAGAGCATCTGGCGCTCTTCCGATTCGCTGCTCTTCCTCGCGTAGAGGACATACTTTAACTCTGGCTCTTCCGGCATATGGCTTTGCTTACTTCTAGCTATACCAATCAATGCCCTGAAGGACTTACTAAGTCCAGGCAAATTCCAGGTTGGAACCGCCTTTTGTGACCCTACAACTCGATCGCTTAGTACCTCCACCCCGCCCTAACAGCCAATACAATAGGAAGGGTGCAATTAAAGCTCCTACAGGTTAAAAAGATTTTGATATGGGTCACATATCTGCTACGATACAAGTGTCTGGATCAACAACTTGTTGTAAACACCTACCCATCTTTTGGGAGTGGTTGTAGCCAAAAACGGGCAACCACTCAACAAGCATCAGGCTACAACCTGTTGTTGGTCCAGACAACCTAGAGTGGTTGTCCTTTTTATTTATTCGTAACCAAAGAAAGGAGCCTATATGGCAGATGGAGAAAAGAAACCAATTTACAAGAAGTGGTGGTTCTGGGTACTGGCCGTGCTAATACTCGGAGCGATCGCTTCAAGCAGTAACAAAAGCAATACCGAAACGGTGACCAGCACCGGAGAGAAGACCACTACCAGTTCGGGTGAGCAGACGGCTGCTTCTACCGGGACCCCAGTACCAGCTAAGGAGAAGATAACTATCTCCAACAGCGCCTACAAGGACAAGGGGTACGGCATGTATACCGTCGTCGGAGAAGCCACCAATAACGACTCGACCAAGCATACTATGACACTGAAGGCCACCTTCTACGACGCGAATGGGAAGATCCTCGGCACCGCCTCGGGAGCCCTTAACGACCTGGAAGCCGGCCAGACCAAGACATTTGAACTGCTGACTACCGATACTGTCACTGGTTACAAGGACATGAAGGTCCAGGTAGACAGCCTGTTCTAGTCAAACGAAAAAGAGCCATTTGAATGCAGGCTCTTTTTCGTGCTCAGATCCGTGGGAACGGCAGACTTACCATCAGGTTGTTGACCTTCTGGAAAAGACGCTCCGTCTCGTAGGCCGGTCCCGCAACTTGCTCGGGGAACTCCTGGTCCCACGGCAGTTCGGATCTGAGCACTGCCAACCTTTTTCCCATGTACTCCAGGTTCGCTACCACGTCCTCCAGGCAGTGCCTGAGGGTCTCGATATCCGGTTCTTTTTCCATATCTCTCCTTTCGCTGGTTAATTATTGATCACTACAACAGGTGCCAGGAAGGGCTGGTGAAGTCCAGCCCTGTCCCGGTTTCCTAGCCAATCATCCTATTCCAGGTCCTGCCCGATCGCCGCCTGCCAAAGGTGAGCGGCCTATGGTCGATTCCGAAGCTCAGGCGGTCGTCACGGTCTGCCCAATCCTCGTCATCGTCGTCCCGATCGAAGGGTACGAAGAAGATGCCGAAGCTACTGCCCTTGTTCTCCTCGATCGCCTTAAGCACCAGGATGGCGAAGGCATCGGCCAGGTCGTCGTGCTTTTCCACCCCGAAGCCGGTCAGCTGCTCGATCAGGCGCTCGCAGCCGGTCCTCGGGAACTTTACCCCTCCCGACTGGATGAGCGAGGTGGTAAGAGCCAGTCGGCTCCGCTTGTCGCTTGTTCCCACCTGCACCCCTTCGGCGTCGAAGTCCTCGAGCTCAAGCTGCTGGATGAAGGCCTTCTGGTAGCCTACCTCCTCAATGTACAGCTTGGTCTTCTCGCCCCTGCCCAAGGTCACCGATACCGCCTTCGCCCGCTTGAGTGTCTCCGGAAAGTCCATCCGCTCGTTCACCGGATTGGGGACGATGTAGATTACCTGCTCCGTGCCATACCCGAAGGTGTGCCCCGACACCATCGCCGTGTAGTCCGCCGACGCCTTCTCGGAGATCGCAAGGTCGATACCCGTGGCCGAGTAGTTCAAAGTAACGCCGGAGCCTGGAGCTGGAAGCTCGTCGTAGTACTGTATCCACTCGGGTCTGATTACCCGGTCCTCATCGGCGATGATCCGAAGCAAATACTCCCGCTGCCACGCCGACTCCGAGCCGGTGTTCCGGCGCATCTCGTCAATCAGGTCCTGGGTTCCGTACTTTCCCGGCCAGAGGCTGATCCCGTCGTTATCCAGTAGCGGATAGCCTTTGAACACACCGTCCATCAGGTTTTCCTCGATCCGCTTGCGAAGCCGCATCAGCAAGGAATCCTCATGCAGCAAATTTCCAACAATAACTCTTTTCGTATTCTGGTCGCCGCAGGGAATCACCTCTCCCGTTAACCAGTCATAGGTCTTGTTCCTGCCCTCTCTCGTCTTTACCGACTGCAGGTCCTCCACGTCATCGCAGATGATCAAATCAGGCCTATACTGCCCGTGTTTGATTCCCCGAATGCTCGTTTCCGAAGATGCGGCCATGATCTTTGCCCCGAACTTCGGCAGTACCAAGGCGGTCACGCCCCACTCGTCTGACTGGTACTCAAACGGACCCAGGTCGGCCCTTAAGAGTTCGTTCGTTTCCAATTCTCTTTTCAAATTGACCAGGTGCTGCCTGGCCTGCTGCTGGGTCTGGGACAATATTAGTACGAATTTTTTCCCTTGCTTGCCCGTAACCGCCCAGATGGGGTAGCTGAGGGTGAATATCGTGCTTTTGGCCGATCCTCGGAAAGCCACAATCACGGCAGTTTTCAGGTCCCGGTTTTCCGTAATCTCGAACATCTCCCGTTGGAACGGGGCGGTCTCATGGGTGACGTACTGGGAGAAGTAGAGGTGGAAGAACCAGTAATGGCTCTGGGCCGCTACCTCTTTCCTGACTTTGCGCTGGGTCCTGATCTGCTCCAAGGCCGGTGCGGGCAATAGTGTGTTTTCCATAGGGTTATTCGTTACTAATAGATGGTTCGTTAGTTAAGCTCGCAAGCCGCAATGCCTGCATCACGGTTTCCGCCTGCTCAGGAGTCAGTTCTTCGGGAACCGACTTCAGGTGGGCGTTCACCTCCACCTTGGTGGCGTAGGCCGGGTGGTGGTGCTTGAGCCAGAAGATGATGGCGGTCAGGTTCTTGTCCCGGATCGCCGCCATCAGCTGAGACTCGGCCATGTCGTTTACAAGCAAGTTTCCATCGAGCAACGCTTCGTCCACCTTCTCTCCAAACTCCTTGTCTTCCTTCTTCCAGCGGTAAAACGAGGTTCTGCCGATCCCCACTTTCTCGCAGGCCACCTGGACTATGGGAGTCTTTTTTAATTGCTCCAACAGGGCCGCTTTGGCAGTTTCCTGCTTTTGCTCCACCACGCCCTTCGGTGGGACTTCGCGGGAAGTATTCATACTCCCTCCTTCCTGGCCTTGATCCCGGTGGCCTTCTCAAACCGGTCTATAATTACCCGGCAGTATCCCGGGTCAAGCTCGGCCATCAGGCACTTTCGCTTGGTATCCTCACAGGCGATAAGAGTTGAGCCTGAGCCGCCGAAGCAGTCGTACACCGTGGCTCCCACCTTGGTGCTGTTCAAGATCAGTCTCCTGAGAAGTCCTACCGGCTTGATGGTCGGATGGACCTTGTTCTTGGTAGGCTTCGGATAAATCAGGATCGATTTGTCCTTGGCTTTCCGGAATTCGTGGGTCCCGATCCAGCCGTAGGCCAGGAGCTCGTGCTGCGGTAAGTAGTCGAGCCTACCCACTACTGCTTGCGTCTTAAGCCAGATCAAAAGCTGGGCGAAGTGGCACCCCGCGTCCAGCATTCCGTCCCTCAGGGCGAACAGCATCTTGTCCGAGTTGAAGACGTAGATACTGTTCTTCTTGGAGAGGTAAGGCTTGACCGCTTCCAGCCAGTCTTTGGTGAATTTGCGGTAGTCGGCGTCGCTCTGGAGGTGGTCGCCGGCGATTACTTTGTGGGAACTGGTGTGATCCCCGAAGCCTTTCTTTCCCTCCACCACGGCAACTCCGTAGGGAGGGTCTGAGAGGATAAGGTCGACTTTGGCATCGCCAACCAGTTTCGCTATTACGGCAGGATCAGTCGCGTCGCCGCAGATAAGCCTGTGCACACCAAGTGTGAACACATCACCCGGGCTGATTAACAATTTTTCCTTGGTTTGGGTTAGAGTTTTCATAGTAGTTACTTACTGATCAGCTTTGGCTTAATACCAGTCGCTTCCTCAAAACGCTCCAAAATGACCTGGCAGAATACAGGATCGAGCTCGCAGGTGTAGCACGTCCGCTTCATCTGCTCGCAGGCAATCAGGGTGGAGCCTGATCCGGCAAAGAGGTCGAGTACGATGTCGCCCACCTTGGTGCATCTGCGGAGCGGCTTCTCATGGAGCGTCACCGGTTTTTCCGTGGGGTGGATATACTCCTGCCCTGGCAGCCGCTTCACCAGCCAGATATTCAAGAGGTCCAGGATGTCGTCGATAGCCCGGTTTCCTGTGTCGACCTCCTTGTTCAGGATCTCTGTTAAGTTCTGGGCCTTATTCGAGAGAAATGGTTTACCACGGGTTCCGTACACCACCGGCTCGTAGAGTTTGTTGAATGCCACCTGTGGGGTCATATTGAGATTATTTTTCACCCAGAGGCAGACCCGCTTGCTCGATATGCCGAGTTCTTCATAGAGGCCCTGCACCATGCCGATATACGTCTCGTCACAGTAGTAGAAGTAGTGAGCATCGGCTTCCGATACCGCCAGGGCGTTCTCAATAGTTTTCTTCAGAAACTCTCGATACTCTGCAGAAGTCTTTTTGTCCTGCTCCTGGCCGCCGTACTTGCCGGAGGTGGAAATGCCCTTCGAATAGTCCAGCTTGATGTTGTACGGGGGGTCGGAGTAGACCATGCTGGCTTTCTTGCCGCCCATCAGGCGCTCTATTTGCCCTAAGTCTGTGGAGTCGCCGCAGAGCAAAAAGTGTGAACCGAGAGCATAGAGGTCGCCGAGCTTCACGGTCGGGCTCTTGATCTCCTTCAGCTTTTTCTCCAAATCAAATCCGTCCGCTTCCGTCTCAAGCTGGTCCCAAATGGGGGCCAGGTCCGAGTCGTCGAAGCCCACATCTAAAAGAAGGTTGATGTCGAATTCTTTCAGAAGCTCGAAGTCCCACTGGCCGGTGTTTCGGTTGAGCCGCAGGTTCAGCTCCCTCTCCTTTTCCAGGTCTGGAATTTTCACGTAGACGACTGGCACTTCTGAATATCCCAACTCCTTGGCCACGAAGAGCCGGAAGTGGCCGCCAATCACGACGTTTTCCCTGCCTGGTGCACGGTTCACGATTACCGGATCGATGATGCCGAAGCGGGTAATGCTTTCCTTAAGCTGGCTGATGGACGCCTGGTCCCACTTCCTGGGGTTGTACTCCGCACTCCTTAGCTCACCGATCTTCACATAGCTGACGGAGAGCCTATCGTCAGCTGCCGATTGCAAGGTCTTTTCCATATATTTCCTTTCCTGGTTACTTACTAAAAAACTCACCTTCTTATGAGGTGAGCCTAACCTAGGTGGTTTGGGGAATAACAGGAACTTTTAGGGAATCTTGGGGAATTCTTTCAGTTGGACTGTGTCCTTCAGGTATACCCTGCCTCCCCGACAACGGAGCTTTCCCTGTAACTTCGTGGTCTTCTTAATGGCCTTTAAGGATTCGTGTAATAGGATGGTGGCCTCGGCTGAGTTCGGCTTGATTCCCAGGTAACCAAGCGCCTCTTCACGCGGCATTGAACCGCTAGCTACCAAATGGGCGAAGAACTGCCCGTAGGTAGGGTTAGAGAAGTAGAAATCCTTCCCATTTATCGAGCCTTCTGCAGTTACCGGAGAGTACGTATTAGCCGGAAGCTGAGGCAGCAGGATCTGTCCGCTTGGCTGGACCGCCACTCGTGGTCCCACTTCTTGGCCCGGCGGGATGGCCGGCAACTGCTCCAGGACGATCCGCATGGTGGGAAGCGTAACCCGCAAGGCTTCGGACAGCTGGACGGCGATCCGCTCCTGCCACTGGCGCATGGCCTCAACCATACGCATGATCGGCTCGGCAACGATCCTGGCCCAATCCACCATCTTGATGATCTGCTGTGCCCACCCCTCAATCCGCCGGTGCAGAATCACCAGGTGCTCTATGTCCCTTGGGGAAAGAACGTAGCGGTCAGTCCGGACTGTTAGGGATGAGGTAGTCATACCGCTATGGTACTACAATACGGCCCTGCTGTAAACGACTTTTACACACGTTATTCACAAGTTGTACACACCCTGCTATAGTTAGCTCATGAACACCATCCAAGACCGCCTCCTCTCCCTTGCGAGCCAGCACGACCTCAGCAAACTGAGCCTTAGACAGATCGCCAAGATGGCAGGCGTCGAGCACGCCCAGACCGTCAAATACCACCTGAAAAAGCTGGTGGACGCTGGGAAGATCCGAAGCGTAGGCGGTGCGATCAAGGTGGTAAGCCGAGGGGTTGAGGGAAGCCTCCTTTCCCTACCAATACTTGGGAGCGCTAACTGCGGGACTGCTGCACGATTCGCTGAAGAGCAGGTAGAAGGCTTCATCCAGGTATCCTCCAGGCTGCTGCCGTCCAGCCGAGACCTGTTCGTAGTCCGGGCCGTCGGCAATTCCATGAACCAGGCAGATATTTCCGGTCGCACGATTGAGGACGGCGACTACGTGGTGGTGAAGAATACCACCGAGGCTCCCTGCAATGGTGACTATGTCCTCTCGATCATTGGCGGCTGCGCCAACATAAAGCGGTTTTACCAGGATACCACCCACGAAACCGTCCTGCTCATCTCAGAATCAACTGAGAAGGAGCTACACCCACCTATCGCCATCCACCCCGAGGACGATTATATAGTGAACGGCAGGGTCGTGAATGTGATCAAGATGCAGGCAGTGGCCGGAGGGGAAGCATGACCGAGGCCGAATTTGAAGCATTGCTCAGGAATTGGTCAGGACCCTCAAGCGACACCGAGCAGGAGAAGCAGGAAAACGCCGAACGTCTTATCGGGGAAGCCATCCGTGAGCATGAAGGATTGGCTGCAAGGAACGTCCAGGTATTTGCCCAAGGCTCATACCGCAACAATACCAACGTAAGGCAGGACAGCGACGTCGACATCTGTGTCTGCCTGTACGATTCGTTCTTTTACGACCACTCCTCCCTGCCCGCATTCAGCACCAGCGAGGCAGGCATATCGGACAATCCCTACCCTTATAACCAGTTCAGGACGGACGTACATACCGCACTTATCGACAAGTTCGGCAGACCATCAGTAAAGAACGGGAACAAGGCGTTCGACGTCAAGGAATCCTCAACTCGGATCGCCGCGGACGTCGTACCCTGCTTCGAGTACCGCGAGTACACCTTCCGCGATTATAACGGCGTTTATTCTTACGAATCTGGGACCCAGCTCATCACGGGTGAAGGGCAGGTCATCATCAACTGGCCTGAGCACCATTACCGGAACGGCGTTGCGAAGAACAACGTCACGGGAAAGCGTTTCAAGTCCGTGGTCCGGATTTTGAAGCGACTGCGCTACCGCATGGCAGACCAGGGAGTATACGCTGCGGACCGGGTTCCTTCCTACCTGGTTGAGTGCCTTGTCTGGAATGTATCTGACGATCTTTTCAATGACACCTACCTATCAAAAGACGTTTACAACGTGCTTGCTATTCTAAAGGTCTTCTTGGCAAACCCATACAATTATCCTCACGTAAACAACTTCATGGAGGTGAATGGCCGCAAGCGCCTCTTCGACCCAGGCCAATCGTGGACACGGGAAGACGCCCTCGCATTCATAAATGCCGCTTACGCCGAATTTGCTAGGATGGCGCCATGAAGAGCAGCCCAATAACACCCCTTGCCCAAAAGGCCTCGCTATTCTTTTTTGCCCTTTTGTGGGCGGCATTCGTTATCTATAAAAACGAAAGCCTTACCTTCAACGCTGATTCTCTTATGCAGCTACCTGCCGCCTACGGCGTCTATGTTATATGTACAGAAATCTTCAAAAGGTGGCTGTGGCGCTTGTCCTTCCTGCGAGGGTGGATAGTTAGGATTCCCAATATCCAGGGAACCTGGTCCGGAACCCTCCAGACCACCTGGAAAGACGCGGACGGCAATACCCCAGGTCCTATACCTATTACATTTGCCGTTCGACAAACCTTGGACTCGGTAAGCTGCCGTCTCTATACCCAGGAATCGGGCAGCTACAGCACGTCAGCCCAGATCGAAGAGGATGACGCGAGTGGCATTTTCCGACTGCATTTCTCCTACCTCAATACCCCGAAGTCATCCGTGCAGCATCGGAGCGAGATCCATGCGGGTGCCGCAGACCTGCAGATAATCGAGAAGCCGTCCAAACGTCTCGCTGGCAATTACTGGACGAGCCGAAAGTCCACCGGGGATATGGAGCTGACTTTCAAGTCATCTGAGATCGCTCAGCAATTTGAAGATGAATTAGCATAACGCCTTACCGGTCCTAATTAATGCTAGAGCCGCCTGAAAGCGACTTTACTTCTATCCCCGAACCAAGCTACAACAGAGTACGACCTGGAGGCCAGGTTCCAGCCTAGTAGCTTATATGGATCACAAAACAAGAGAAATCCACCAAAAAATAATCCGCGTCACCCATTTCCTGCAGATTGCGGAGCGGCATATGTCTAAACTCTACGAGCTCGTGGGAACTGAAGCAATGGAAAGCCACTTGGAGCTGCTGGGAAAAATCACCGACATCTACGAGGATGAGCTGTCAGCTCTCATTACCGGTACTAGGCCTTCGACTTCACCGCCTTCTTCTGAGCCATCGCCGCTAACTCTTCCTCAATGACGGCTGCAAAATTGGGATTCTCTTTTCTCAGAAATACCAGTTCCCCACTCTTGGGGATTATTCGGGCTTTGAGCTTTCCCTGCCTCACCAGCTTCTTGAGCGTTACCGTCCGGATGTCTAGCTTCCAGGCCAGAGTGGAGCCGAGGATATGCTCCTTGTTGTCTTTATCTTTTATGACCGAGGCCGGCACTATCCTCTTGTCGATCGCTTCCTGGCAAGCCAGGCATTTCATTCCGTGCTTGTCGTACCACATCGGCTGGTCTTGAGAGCTGTGGCAAAGAGCACATGTCCGGCCCTCGCCCTGCATTTGAAATCCATTGGGATGGTCTTTTAACTTAGCTTTTCGACGCTGTTCTTCTTGGTCTATTTCAATGAAAACCTCGAACAGCCTTACTAACTTCTCCGCTGATTCCCTGGCCTCTGAGTCACTCTTGAATTCTATTCCTTTCTCCTTGGCAATTTCTTTGAATTCTTCCATCAGCTCGTCGCTTATCCTGGCCATGCTACTCCTTTCTGTATTAGGTATTTGATGGCTTGAAGATAGCAGAAATCGGAACACTTCTTTTTTTATAGTGTTCCGCGTGTTCCATTTTTTACTGCCGAAAGGTTCCAGAAACGACCGTTTCCCATCCGAAATCCCCCTATTCTATAGGGGTACCCAAACCGTCCCGAAAGTGGCGAGACCGCGATGCTCTACCAAAGAAAAGGCCCGACTTTCCGTCCGGGCTTTTTCTTTTGACACAATTATCAAATACATAAATTAAAATATAGTTCACACATATCAAAATCTCATTGACATTTTGCTTATTTTCAGGTAAAAGGAGGAAGTCTTCGCTGAGGAGACGAAATCTAAAAACGGGAGAAGGTGCTACCTACTACTATGTCCGCTAAAAGTGATTCCTATACTTCGCGGGAGACATGGTTACAGTACCGTGCATCTCCCTCTGATAAGCTGCGCAACGAAATTGCCCAGCAAAACTACCGCTTGGTTCCTCTCGTTCTGAGTCGCGCTTTTAGTCAAATCCCTATTGAGTGGCAAGAAGATTTGCTGCAAGAAGGATGGATTGGACTACTACGTGCGGTGGAACGATATGATTGTGACGATGAGAGCCAGGCGTCTTTTTCGACCTTTGCTTTCTACGTGATTCGTCAAAGTATGGGCCGCTACCTTGATAACACAAGAAGCACCATACGCCTACCTGTTCATATCAGTGATCAGATTCGCCGAGTCGAAAGACTTCGGACAATCTATATCCATCAAAATGGTTCGGTTCCCAGTTTGGAGGAATTATCAGAGTTCACAGGGATCCCGGAACTTAAACTCTTTGAGTTATCCCTGGCAGCAGATACTAGTAATCCTGGCTCACTTGAGGCCCCCATGGGCAGCGAGGACTCAGTCACACTCTACGACCTACTGCAGAATCCTGATGCCACCGACCCGCTAACAGAACTACTCAGCAAAGGTGCGCAACACCTCCCTGACGACGTAAGCCTGGAAGCACTCTCGATGGTTCTCCGGGAGCTATCTACCGAAGAGTACGAAATCCTCATCCGCCGCGCCAATGAAGAAACTCTTGCTTTGATTGGACAACGATTTGGTTACACCCGTGAGTACATACGACAAAAAGAGAGTAGAGCCCTAGCCTATGTCCGTGGCCGCTTTGGCTACCGACTCATTGGTAAGGAAATCGTAAAGTGGGAGGAAGTTGCTCCTGTTGTGGTAAAAATCACACAGGAAACAAAGCCACCCACTAGATCTGAGTACTCAAAATCAAGCAATGAAAAGGTAGGACAACCAAAAAATCGCGTCCAACCAAAACCAAAGCGAGGATTGCGCTCAGAACTACGACGAGCCCTCGACAGGCTCAAACACAGGAAATGAAATGACGATGATTACGATACAAGGAGCCAGCCTGCTTAAGCAGCATGGGGCGACCGTATATTCTTTCAAAATTAGCGCTGCAGAGTTCCTAGGCCGAGGAAATGTTGAGCGGTTGAGTGAAGGAAATCGGGAGGATGCCATACAACGGGACCTCATTGAGAACCATGCACTCAACATTGCTGCTGCGATGCTTGACCCCTCGGTCCTTTGGCCAGATTCTCTGGTCATTGCACTGAGTCACGAGCCCAAGGTTAAGAATGGCCAACTCAGCCTTCCCGACGTCTACTCATTCTTGGTAGATGATGGCCAACATCGCTTGTATGGCCTACGCATCATACAAGAAATGGGAGACAAGATCCCTGATATTGAGTTCCAGGTGTTCGCCACTTTTGGGCTTAGTGTCGAGGAGCGAGTTCAACTCTTCAAACTGCAGACTAAGCGTAAGGCCGTCACGCGAGACTTCAGTCTTGCGCTGTCGGACAAAGCGAATAGTCACAAGAATGAAGCTGAGGCTCGTGCGTACGCGGTTGTCATGATACTGGCCAAAAATAGTGATTCACCGCTACAAAGCCACATTGCCCTGCCTGGTCGGTCTAAGCAGATCGGTCAGCAGACCTGCTGGCTCAGCACCTCGGTTGTTGTTACCATGCTCCGCCCCATGTTTGCCCCAAAGGCACCCTGGACAGAGCTCAGTAATGATGAAGCAGCCAGGGCTCTCATGTGCTACTTCGACGAGCTCCTCAACATGTGGTCAAACGCATGGAGAAACCCCGACGAGTATGTACTATGTGGCAACCGGGCCATATGCGCACTCATCACAATGCTCACAGCCAAGCGTTCGCGTATTCATATTCGGTCATTCCGAGACGAAGCCGCGATACGCCAATTCGCTCGACTCTTTTCAGGGTTCAAGTGGAGCAAAAGCGTACGACAGAGAAACACCACACGCCAGATGGAGAACGCACTGTTCACTTTTCTGGAGGGATCGATCGAACGAGGTCAATCCTGAACGGGAAGGAGGCTTATCACACCGACAAGCCTCCTTCTTTTTGTATACAGAGTTAACCCTAGAAGCTTACCAATTCATAACCGAGATCTGAATCTGCAGAACACTCGCTATACCGGTCCAGATACAGTAGACCACGGCGATTAGCTCCTTGTGGCTGCCAGCTTTTTCCTTTTTCCCTTTCAAATCTGCTAAAGTGACTCCAGCATCACATATTGTGCTGCCGGACATTGAATCCAGGAGGAAGACATGCCAGAATACAGTCCTGATCAACAATCATTCACTGAAAGAGTCCTTGCCTATATGAGAGCAGAAATGAATGAGATGGCAGCAGGCGGACTCTTATTCACCCTAGTTGATGCCAAGGAACTTGCTCCAGGCTTAATCGCCACAATCGACTCAGATGGTGACAGCACCATTTGCTACGACCCCACGCTGTACGACCTCATCCCAGCATTAGCCGGACTAAAGGACGACCCTAATCGTCACCCACGAACTAGTGCCTTTGGCATTGCCATGCTCGAGCCAGGTGAACTGGGGAAAAAGACAGACAGTCCGATTACCCTGCTACGCGAGCTCGCCGAAAAGTATATTGTGAGCCTCAACCCTGGCTCACACACAATCGAGTTCTTCCCTGAACCGAAGTCCCTTGCCCTAGAGTAAGTTTTTGCTATCATGCTCAAGCGACTCGCTCGCAGCATAAAGCAATGAAACTAGGCAAAATATTCTCCATCGCTCTCTTGATTACCATCACTGGAGTACTACTCGCTTCATGCGAACCCCCCATTAAGGGTGAAAGTGAACAGCTCCAGCAACAGAGAAGTGAAAACCAAAGAAAACTCCTCGACGACAACTAGCAAGGTTGTCAAAAAGCAACCCCCGAACCTTTAGTGGTACGGGGGTTTTTCTAAGAGTCTGGCTACCAGCTAAGCAAGTAGTTACTCCCCTACACTCTCTGGCTTCTCCTCGTCTGAGTGCTGCTGCGCCTCCCATAAATCGGCGTATTTGCCCTTCTTGGCGATTAGCTCCTTGTGGCTGCCAGATTCTACTACAGCCCCTTTTTCAAGTACGAATATGCGATCGCTCTCTACGATTGTGGACAGCCGGTGGGCAATAGCAATAGTCGTGCGGCCTTCTGCGGCTTGCTTGAGGGCGCCAACGATTTCTTTTTCAGTATGCGTGTCCAGGCTGCTGGTAGCTTCATCAAACACCAGAATACGTGGCTCACGTACAACGGCACGGGCAATAGCCACACGCTGACGCTCTCCACCCGATAGCTTCACGCCACGTTCACCAACAATAGTTTTTAGACCATCAGGCAAACGCTCAAGCAATCCATCGAGCTGGGCAATAGTTGCAGCACGCTCTACCTGCTTGTCGGTAGCATTTGGGTCGCCAAAGCGAATGTTATCGGCAATTGTACCGTGGAAGAGTACCGGGTCTTGGGGCACAACGGCGAGCAAGCTACGCAGCTGATCAGAAGAAATGTCACTGACCGATACGTCATCAATGAGTACGCTACCCGCGTTTGGATAGTACAGCCTAAAGAGCAGCTTAAGCACAGTACTTTTACCGGCACCTGAACCACCAACAAAGGCAACGCGCTCACCTGGTTTAATCGCCAGATCAAGGCCGTTCAGGATTGGTCGTTCATCGTAGCTGAATGAAACGTCCTTAAAGATTACGCCTCCCTTTGGCTTTTCAATGGTTACCGGGTGTACTGGATCTTCAATGGTAAGGGGCTCTTTAATGAGCTGGTCAGCACCTGCTAAATCGGTCAGACCATCCTTAAGCATGCGGTAAATAGCGCCAAAGAAGCCGAGTGGAGCCGCAATGCGGATGATGTAGCCAGACAGTGCAACTAGATCACCTGAGCTCAAACTACCGGCAGCAGCTTCTCTAATAGCAAACCAGAGCACCGCCACGGTACCGGCCAGTAGAATCAGGGTTTGGCCTGCTAGCACCACACTAAACAACTGGTTACTCTTTACGTTTGCACTCTCGCGCTTAGCCAGGAGCGGCTCGTACTGAGCAATCTGCTGCTCTTCGGCGTGAAAGAGCTTAACCACATCGATTGAGCCAAGGGCAGTAACCTCCTGGGCGCCAACCGATTCGTCAGTTTCAATCGCCATCAAGCGCCACTTCTGGCGCTTCTCGGTGGCATACACCATAAAGGCAATGTAGAGAACAATAGTACCAACAATCAGTAATGCGTACATGCCTCCAAATACACGCGTAAGGATTACGGCGGTGGCGACCAACTCAATTACTGTGGGTAGCATGCTGATCACCAGCATGTCCAAAATAAAGGTTACGGAACGGCTTGCACGGGTAATGCGCTGGGCAACCGCACCAATACGCTGATCATTATGAAAAGAAACGGGCAAACGTAGCAGGTGACCAAATACCTGACGGGACATACTCCGGGCAACTCCCATTTCTACCTTGGCAAAGGTAACATCACGCACTAAATCTCCAACCAGAATACTCAGGCGGAAGATAGCCAGTGTGGTCAGTGCGCTCAGCGCAACAGCAATACCACCTCCAGCAGGGCCAAGCGCATCTACAATGCGACCCAGCCAGATAGGTTCAAATACGGAAGCGACACGGGCAACAATCAGAGCGATCAGCGCGAGAGCAGTGAGTCCCCACAGTCCTTTTAGGTGCTGTGTGACAAAGCGAATGGGCGCGCCCGTTGGTTTTTCGGGATTAATCATGGGTAGGTTTAGGAATCAGGTTACAGTCTAGCGGAAAGTACTCACAAAACCTACCACCCGGCAGTGCTTAGACAATGAGACGCTCAATAGCCACCATAAAAGCAGCATCAGTCAGGCAAACATTACGCTCACCTGCCACTTCAAGCACATTGGCAACTGCCTGCTGCATGTAGGTAGTAAGCTTTGCATTAACCTGCTCCTCTGTCCAAGATTTCCCCTCTAGATTCTGCAGCCACTCTAGGTAGCTCACAATTACGCCACCAGCATTTGCCACAATATCTGGCAGGATTACTGCTCCGCGCTTATCTAGTACATCATGGGCAGCGGCAGAAACTGGACCATTGGCAAGCTCCAGAATAAAATCAGCCTGCACTTCAGCTGCGTTGTTATCGGTAACGGCATCACCTAAGGCGGCCAAAACTAAGACATCAACATCGAGCGCAAGTAGATCTTCATTAGTTAGTTGCTCGGCCTCGGCGTAATCACTGAACTTACCCTTTCCCTCTTTAAAACTCAGTAGGCCAGCGATATCTAGGCCATCACTGCTATAAATTGCAGCGGCAGAATCACTCACGGCCACTATCTTCCAGTGTGGGTACTGCTCAGCCGCAACCTTGGCAAAAAATGAACCAACATTACCAAAGCCTTGCACGGCAATGGTGATTGGCGTTGCCAACATTCCCTTGCTCTCAAGTAGCGACGCCAAAGCAATAACACCACCACGGCCGGTAGCGGCGTCACGACCCAGACTCCCGCCGCCCGCAATACTTTTACCAGTAAAGCTGGCATGAGTGGTGTCCCCGGTTAGGGTTGCGTACTCATCTACCATCCAGTCGATGATACGCGAATCAGTGTTTACATCTGGTGCCGGCACATCTTTATCTGGTCCAATATGTGCATGCAGGTGACGCACATAGGCACGGCTCAATTCCTCTAGCTCCTCCAACGATAGTTCCTTGGGGTTGACCACTACACCGCCCTTACCGCCGCCTAATGGAATATTTACGGCTGCGGTTTTTAAGCTCATTAAGGTAGCCAGGGCGCGCACCTCATCCAAATCAACCTCATGATGAAAACGAATACCACCTTTATACGGACCACGCTTATTACTGTGCTGTACCCGGTATGCCTGGAGCACCTTACCGGTACTCAAACCAATTTCAAATTGATGCTCTTTGTCAGTCGCTAAAATGCTAGCAATTTCAGAATCCGAAAGACCAAGATTTTTTCCGGCACGCGTAATAAAGGTGTGGGCTGTGTCAAGCATAGTGTTTGATTAGTGCATTTCTTTGTCGCCGTAGAGCGTTTGAATGTAGGCAATCTGTCCCAGGTGGTACATTAGATTCCAGTAGGCGTAGCTAGACACCTGCAGCAGACTCATGTGCCCCCATGGCAGGGTTACCATAACGGCCAGGTCTTCATCGCTCAAGGAGGCGTTCTGTTCGCAGAATTTTTTTACCTCCACACGATGCATTTCTTCTAGTTCTTGTAGAGATTTTGCCGAGAGGTCTCCCCAGGCAAAATCTTTTGGCTCGTCCTTGGCTTCCAAACAAGCAGTGGTGTAGCCAAGGGTGTTAGCAAGTTCTTCAAGTAATTCGCGTGTAGAGCGGCTGGTTTCCTCTGGCTTCCAGCTAATTTTATCCTCTGGCATGGCCGCAACATTGCGCCACAAACTTTCGGTACCATCTTCCATCATCTTGCTTAACGCTTCTGCGTAGGTCATACGTAAGGTTACTGATTTCTTTTTTCAGCATAGCAAATTTGGGAATTTGCCAAGCCCTGCCGTATACTGAGGCTAATCAAATAGCTCACCCTTTATATGGACACGTCACTCCTAGAATCTACCGCTCGTCAGCTCGTGCGCGAGGGACATGGTTTGCTCGCAGCTGATGACAGCAGCAAAAGCACCGCAAAGCGTTTCGCTGATGTACATGTAGAGAATACGGAGGAAATGCGCCGTATCTATCGTCAGCTACTCATGACTGCACCAAAAGCCAAGGAGGTGCTAAGTGGTGTAATTCTGTTTGAAGAAACCTTCAACCAAAAAGTTGATGGCGGCCAAACCTTTCCCGAATATTTAGCCAGCGTTGGCATTTTGCCTGGCATAAAATTAGACCAAGGTCTACAAGATCTGCAGGGATTCCCTGGTGAAAAAATTACTGCCGGACTAGACTCTCTACCTGAACGCGCTGAATCCTTTTCTAAGGGCGGCGCTCGCTTTGCCAAGTGGCGTAATGTGATTGCAATTGGCGATGGCATCCCAACGGACGAGTGCATTGGTGCTAACACCTACATTCTGGCTCGTTATGCCCGAATCTGCCAGGAATACAATATTGTACCTATCGTTGAGCCCGAAGTACTGATGGACGGCACACACTCTTCAGAAGATTGCGAACGAGTAACTGCTCGTGTGTACGACATCATGTTTCAAACGCTTCGTGCATTCCGCGTGCACCTACCAGGCTGCGTCATGAAAACTGCCATGGTGCTACCTGGCAAACAGGGTGAGCAGCATATGGATCCTGATGACGTAGCCGAGCGAACAGTACGCGTACTACACGATCACGTACCTCAGGAGTTAGGTGGCGTAGTATTCCTATCTGGCGGGCAAAGCACTGGTCAAGCATTGGTTAACCTTAACCGTATTGAGCAGCGCGCTATTAGTCAGCTACCGTTTGGCGTAACCTTCTCTTATTTACGCTCACTCCAAGACCCAGCACTTAAGCAGTGGGCCGCAGAGCCTACAAATGTAATAGCAGCACAAGATGTTCTAGATGATTTGCTTACTAAGGCATCTGCCGCTCGTAATGGCCAGCTAGACGAAAACTCCCTCCACCCGGATCATATGGAAGGTAATAAAGAGGGCGGTTTTTGGGAGTACTAAATGGCCCTCCCCTCACTCGCCAAACTAGC
>JAYRWT010000073.1:0-2157 GCA_041917855.1 Patescibacteria group bacterium
AAATGCCCTTGGGGTGAAGGCCAGGGCAGTTGCCGCGGTCAACGGGAAAAAACGGCAAAAATAGAAAAAGGTGGCTGCGAAGCCGCCTTTTTGCTGGAGAGATTCGATGGCGATTTGCTGTTATTTCGGCTTTCGACCCACTGTCGCCGGTCAGGGTTTCAGAGCCACCGTCGGCAATGAGCGAAAGCAGACATTGCCGAGGGGAAGGCTAAATCCGCAGCCAGCGATAAGCTGCCGCAGATAGTGCTGTCGAAACTTCTATTCCTCTACTCGAGCGAATGACCGGTTTGCCACGGGCAAGTTGGAATCAACGATGCTTGGCTCGGCCACGACCGGACTGTCCAATGGCCCCAGTTGCAGACATTTACGGGGCCAGTTCACTCTGAAACCCGCCGGCATGGGAGCGAATTTTCTAGGTCTATTGGCCTGCGGATTGGCTTTATCCGCTAGCCAATTTAATATTTCTCAATCTAGCTAACATAAGTATTGCCGCAGCGATAAGGATTAACACAATTGTTGATGGCTCCGGTATGGAGCGGTCGGTACGGTCAGGCAGGGAGGATGCTAATGCGATCCCATCCTGCAGTAAGTTCAGGGCATCTAATGCAGTACCTTCAAGCGAATAAGGATCGAAGGCTATAAACTCAGCCTGCAACTGCTCCAATTCTTCTGGTGTGTAACCGAGCGATTTAAAGTAATCAATTAAGCCAGTACTGAAACCATTCAACGCCACATTCTGTTGCAAAGTGATTAGCTTTAATGGGTCATAAACAAGGTTATTAAATTGACTCAAATCAACGAGTGCACCAAAAGCCTTGAGGTTAGTCTGAAGGTCGTGTAGTGCTTGATCATATAACTTTAAATACGCTAGGTACGCTTGCATCTGATACGCCATATAAATCGTATCACCCGCCAAATAAGCACCAGCGTATTTATCCAATGATGCATTGACTGCATTCAAATAAACTCCAGCCAATGTGGCAGCGCCGATAACATTCTGGTAGTACCTGTCCACAATGGGATCACCCGTGCTTGGAATTGTCGGAAGTTGCGTATTAGCTTGGAATATTGAGGTGTAGCTTGGGTCAGGAGGATCAGCACCAAACTTTCTAAGAGCCGGAGCCAAGTCCTCTGCCATCACGCTAGCTGTCGCACCTACCAAGCAAAAGTACAAATCTGCATAAACAGCACCTGGAGTCAAGACGCCTAAGCAACCAGCGACGGCAGACGTAGTTTGAGCGGCGTCATAGATTTGCTTAGCTGCGGGGGAAGCATCAACAACCTTTCCTGCTAAATTAGGATCTCCCCATAAGTTAACAGTTGCCGCGAAGCCCTCAGCTAGCGATCCCGTTGCCCAGTCGACGACAGTAGATCCTACATTACTTACAAAAGCCAATATCCCCGCGCTTTTCTCAATATCAGGAGCCGCAACTTTAGCAGTAGCCTTTAGCCATTGAGTGACACCGGATTGTGGGTCGACCAACGGCTTAACGTCAGATACAAGAAGATTAATATTTTGCGCCGTTGGGGAATCAAATTGGCTTGCAGTGCTTTCTGCGAATGGGCCTATCTGTGAGGAGAAAGATGGAGTGATAGCGGGAAAATAAGTGGCTGGTGGCGTTTTAGTCGGCAATATTGGGGTAGGGTTTGCCTGAATCTGAAGTGGGGCTGGTAGTGGCGGACCTGAGAAGACATCGCCCGAACCAACGACCAATGCTAGATGTGTTTGGTCGCCGCTGACCAAGTACTGGCTACCGTTCATGAAACCGAACATCCACCGCGCGTCTGAATTTGGGTATACAGTACCGGACCAGTACCACTGGGGCATGAGGTTTGTAAAGGGGCCAACACTGGTCAACCCATAAGATTGTGGGACACAATTGGAAACAGTCGATGTGACGGGATTGCAGGGAGATTGATTGCTCAGACTGTTATAGTATAAATAAGCCATCTCATTACCAGTGCTCCCCGCGTAAGGGGTTCCTGTTGCGCTTATGTTATAGCCAGAGTCCGTTGAGCCATTGTTAGAGTTTGGGTAATTGAAGGAAATGCCATTGACCGGACCAGTTGTCGGTAGCCGCCAGTTGTTGTAGCCCAAATATCCTAAGCCACCATTGGAAGCGTTCATAGCGGCAATCCAAGTTTGAGTGGTACCCC
>JAYRWT010000074.1:0-1160 GCA_041917855.1 Patescibacteria group bacterium
AGAAATAGCTCCAGAACGGAACATCGTGCCATTCAAGATCCTGATACATCATAGGCACTACGCATATAGGGAAATCACCCGCTATACCACCACCTATCTGGAAGAAGCCAACACCTTTACCGCCGGAGTTTGCACGGTACCAGTCTGTCAGCCACATCATGTATTCAATACCGCTCTTCATAGTGCTTGCTTTCGGCTCACCTTTGATGCAGTAAGAAGCAAAGATGTTACCCATTGTGCTGTCTTCCCAACCCGGCACTATGATAGGCAGGTTCTTTTCAGCAGCAGCAATCATCCAGCTGTGTTTAGGATCTATTTCATAGTCAGGCTTCATTACCTCGCTCAGCAGCAGTTTGTACATAAACTCGTGCGGGAAGTAACGCTCACCTTTCGCCTCTGCATCTTTCCATATCTTAACGATGTGGCGCTGTATACGGCGGAATGCTTCTTCTTCAGGAATACAAGTATCTGTAACACGGTTAAAACCACCTTCCAGCAGTTCCCACTCTTCCTGCGGGCTCAGGTCGCGGTAGTTTGGCACACGCTTATAGTGTGTATGTGCAACAAGGTTCATGATATCCTCTTCAAGGTTGGCACCCGTACAGCTGATGATAGCTATCTTATCCTGACGAATCATTTCTGCCAATGATATGCCAAGCTCTGCAGTACTCATTGCACCTGCCAGCGATACCAGCATTTTACCACCTTCCAGCAAATGTGTTTCATAACCTTTTGCAGCATCTACCAGCGCAGCCGCGTTGAAGTGGCGGTAGTGGTGTTGTATAAACTGTGAAACAGGACCCTTATTGCTCATTACTGATTAAATTATTTATGATTTGATATAAGTATAATGGAGCGCAAAGATAATTTATTAATAGCAACTATCCCCGCACATCGGCTATTAAAATAGTATAAACAAAAAAGCAGACAGCGTTACACTGTCTGCTTTCAATATATAAACTTACTAAGCTAATTAAGCAGTTGCCTGACTCTTAGCGATGAATTTCTGAATCCATTCTGTAGTCATTGATTTCGGACGTTCGATAGCGAAGCCCAGTGCCCTGTCCCAGCAAAGACTAGCCAGTACACCCAGTGCACGGCTAACGCCGAACAGTACAGTGTAGAAATCTTCTTCTACCAGGCCATAGTGTTTCAGCAAT
>JAYRWT010000075.1:0-10504 GCA_041917855.1 Patescibacteria group bacterium
CAGTCAGTAACCCTGCCCAATGCGTATGTACAAGGTAGTGGTGGTGGGCAGGACCAAACAGAAACCTGCACCTACTGTTGCGGCCTAAGGGATGAGCAAGGAAGCAGCACCTGCCACTGGATCTATCGAAGTTATGTGCCAGAATCTTTGCCTGCTGGCGGATCACGCACAGGAGTACTAACAACATGCAATATTGCGTCGGGTGGTACAAACGGCGGAGGAACTAGTGGAGGTACAAACGGCGGGAGTAATGGAGGTACAAACGGTGGTGGAACCAACGGCGGCATAAATGGGGGCGGTACGAATGGAGGCCTCAATGGTGGCACTACAAACGGCGGCAGTAATGGAGGTACAAACGGCGGAGGTACGAATGGAGGCGGAACAGGTGGTGGGGCTGGTACAGGACCTAACTATTCAAAGGGTAGCACACGTTGGTAATGCTTGATTATGAAAAAGACTAGAACACAACTTGGTGAAGTAGCGGCAGGTAAGTTAGCTGCCTTGAACACGCAGCTCATCAAGGTGCTCAGTATCATTTTGGCTGTGGCACTGGTTTTTCTACTGGTTTCAATTTGGCTAGAGAACTCTCGCCTGCAATCAGAGAATACTGACCTGAAGAACACCATCCGGGATATGCGCGAATCATCGATAATTAAAGCGCCTACTAAATCCACTGCTGATATTGTTGCTGAGTCGCTTAAGGATGCGCAGAAAAAAGTACCGCTTGTAGATAGTGAAGATTTTGTGCAAGGACCGCGTAATGCGAAACTCTTTTTGGTTGAATACGGAGATTTAGAGTGTCCGTACTGTAAGCGATTCCACACTGTACTTAAAGATGTGCGCGCCGAATATGGAGACACAGTTGCAATTGTCTACCGTCATTTACCGCTCAATATACATCCTGCGGCTACCATGGAGGCACTAGCATCAATTTGTGTTGCGCAAAAAGCAGGTAATGATGCTTTCTTTACGTACATTGCAAATGTCTACGATAAGAGTGCCGCAAATGGCACCAGCTTTACCCAGGAGCAAATGATTAGTTTTGCTAAAGAGCAGGGAATAGATACCTCCGCCATGGCTTCTTGTATAGCCAGCGATGCGGCTAAAGCCAGGCTACAACGTGATCTAGACAGCGCAAATGCTGCAGGTATTAAATCAACGCCCACTAGCTACCTTATCTCGGGCAAAGGAGTACAAAAAGTGTTTTCTGGGAACTTGCCATTCAGTGCAGTTAAGGTTGCTATCGACGATTTAATCAGATAGTTACTCCTGGGTTGAGTAGCTAATCACAAAGATTGACTTCGGTTTTTGTTCGGTATATCATGCAAGTATGATTACCGCGTTACCATCCCTTAGAGCTTTGCCGCGTGAGCGCATACTTAATCCTGGTGCACTAGGTACTACGGTAAGCGATCTACTTGCCGTACTCATTGGTACTGGCGTAAGTGGTGTGCCCGCTCAAGTGCTTGCGCGTAAAATTGAACCGCTGGTTATTTCAGGCCATGCAAGCTATCAACTTCTTAGCTCAGTACCTGGAGTTGGCCCCGCAAAGGCTTCACGTGTATTAGCTGGTTTGGCTTTAGCTCCAAGTCTTGAGCAGCAACGTAGCCAAATCCTAAACTCACCAGAGCGTATTTTTCAGGCTTGCTCCGATTTGCTGCAGGAAAAACAAGAGCACCTTGCCGTATTCTTTTTAACCACCCGAAGCACTATTTTGGAGCGGCAAATAGTTAGCCTTGGCACACTTTCGGCCAGTATAGTGCACCCACGTGAAGTATTTAGAGCGGCAATTGTTAGTAATGCCTCACATATTGTCATTGCACACAATCACCCATCTGGAGACGCCACACCAAGTACCGCAGATTTAGACGTAACTAAAACGCTTGCTCGAGCAGGACAACAATTAGGCATTGAGCTGATTGATCATGTTATTTGTGCTCGCAGTGGCTACACCTCACTTAAGGTGGTCGCGCCTGAAGTTTTCTGGTAACCTACCAGGTATGCAGCTGCTTACTAGTGAACCACTTGTAGCCACACTCAGTGCCCATACACATCGGGCAGTAGCTGATCTTAGTGGGCGTAACATAACACCTCATCTGGCTATAGTGCTCATTGGTAGTAACCCAGATAGCCTCACCTATATCGATAAAAAACAGGCACGCGCTAAGGAGCTTGGTATTGTTGTTTCTATTTACCACATAGACGAAAACGAGCCGCATGAGCAGGCAATTGTCGCAGTGCAGCATTTGGCTCAAGACGAAGAAGTGCACGGTATTATTGTTCAGCTACCACTGCCTACATCCTGGACCAAGGAGCAAACCGATGAACTCATCTCGCACATACCAGTTGCAAAAGATGTCGATGGCTTAACGGGTGCATGGGTATCATCTGTTGCAGTAACTACAGATCCTGCTACTGCCATTATGGCAAGCACGGTATGTATCCCGCCTATGGTTGCGGCGGTTCTTTTGCTCCTCAATCACTACGCAATAACACTTACGGATAAAAAAATAGTCCTTGTTGGTAAAGGGCGTTTAGTTGGCACTCCATTGGAGCACTACCTCCATGCGGCTGGCTGTACAGTTCAGTCTGTTGATGAGGAAACTGATGACATTCTCAGCATTACTACTACAGCCGACATTCTAGTTAGTGGAACGGGTACACAAGATCTAATTACCTACCAGTGGGTACAGGAAGGAGCAGTAGTAATTGACTGCGCAAAAGATGTGCATCGCGACTCCGTTGATCAAGTAGCTGGCGCTGTTTCGCCGGCTAAAGGCGGTGTTGGCCCCGTTACCGTTCAGTGGCTCCTCCATAACACTGTTCTAGCAGCCGTCCAGCAAAACAAGGTATGAGCATTGCCGATATTCAGGCCTTACTGAAAGAAGAAAAAGAGCGCCAGCAGGGCGAGCTTTCTCTTATTGCTTCAGAGAATTATGTTTCCCGGGCCGTGCTCGAAGCATCTGCTTCGGTGCTAACAAATAAGTATTCAGAAGGCTACCCAGGTCGTCGCTACTACGGCGGTAATGAGATAGCCGACGAGGTTGAACAAACAGCGCAAGAAGCAGCCAAGCGCGCCTTTCACACCGATTACCATGTCAATGTGCAGCCCTATGCAGGATCTACCGCCAACATCGCTGCCTACGCTGCAGTGCTCCAGCCTGGCGACACAGTGCTCTCACTCTCGTTGGCGCATGGTGGGCACCTAACCCATGGTCATACGGTAAGTTACAGCGGAGCTGTCTACAACTTCATACACTACGGAGTAAGCAAAGATACTGGCATCCTAGATTACGAAGAGATTGCCGTGCAGGCAAAGGCGCACCGCCCCAAGCTAATTGTAGCAGGGGGTTCCGCCTACCCAATGCTGATTGATTGGGTGGCATTTAGCCGCATTGCCAGGGAGAGCCAATCGCTGCTCATGGTAGATATGGCTCATATTGCAGGATTAATTGCCGGTAACGTGCACCCAAGTCCATTCGGTCACGCTGATATTATTACTACAACTACCCAAAAAACATTGCGCGGACCACGCGGTGGAATGATTTTCTGCAAGCCGGAGCTTGCAAGTGCTATTGATAAAGCGGTGTTCCCTGGAGTGCAAGGAGGGCCACATATGCATACAATTGCCGCTAAGGCTATTGCGCTTACCGAGGCGCAAGAACCAAGTTTTACAGCATATGCAAAGCAGGTTGTTTCAAATGCAAAAGCACTTGCATACGCCCTGCAGCAACTCGGTTACTCTCTCGTTGCTGATGGCACCGAGACCCACCTTATGCTCGTAGACTTGCGTGGTTCTGGTGTGCTCGGTAAAGAAGCACAGCGCCGACTAGAGTCTGTAGGTATCACTACCAATAAAAATTTGATCCCTTACGATGACCAGTCAGCGCTCAGTCCATCCGGCCTTCGCCTAGGAACTGCTGCCATTACCACGCGTGGCATGAAGGAATCAGAAATGCAGGTCCTAGCAGAGTGCATCCATACCATGCTTACCGAGCCGCAGCGGGAAGCTGAGGTTGCAGCTATCGTTGCAAAACTAGCACGTAAGTTTCGAGTGCCAGGTTTATAGTTCTCTAAATACATGCAAAGTATGCCCCGGCTCTGTTAGAGCTTTTTTGTAGTGCCAGGCTTTTACCCAGGAGAAGCGTGTACAGAGCAACAAAAACTCCCTACCAGTCGCTTGGGGGCCAAGTGAAGGTAGGGAGTAGGGTGAGTAGGCTACTCGTCTTTCTTGTCTGAGTCAGCTTCGCCCTCGCCAGCTTCAGAGTCAGTACCAGAGGTGGTTTCAAACTCAGTTTCAACTTCGGTAGCTGGAGCTTCGTCTAGGGCGGCAAGCTCTTCTTCGGACATAGGCTCAGAGATAGAGGCAATAACTTCTTCTGGCTCGCCAAGGATGACTACACCTTCAGGTGCGGCCAGATCGCTGATACGAATCACATCGTCAAAGGTTGCAAGCGCGGTAATGTCTACAATAATTGAGTGTGGCAGATCGTCTGGGAGACACTCTACTTCAACTTCGCTCTTAACGGTGATTAAGGTGCCGCCAAGGTCTTCAACAGCTGCGGCTGTCCCCGTGAACTCCAGAGGAACCTCGGTAGAAAGTTTCTCCTTCATGTTTACGGCGAAGAAGTCGATGTGGGTAATCTCACCACGCACTGGGTTATCCTGTAGATCGTGTACCAGTACCTTAACTGGCTTTTCAGAGTCGATAACCAGGTTAATCAGGGTAGAATATCCAGTCTGGTGGAAAAGCTTGGTAAACTCCCGCTCATTCAAAACTAGGTGGGCATTCTCTTTTACATTGCCGTAGAGCACGGCAGGAACCTTGCCATCACGACGCAGTTGCTTAGCAGTAACGCCAGCAAGGTCGCGGGAGGTTGCGTGGATTGAATGGGTAACAGCGTGTGCAGACATAAAAAAATCTAAGGTCGGGTTGGACTAGTTGGCCCGGAGGTTATTTCTTGGAGAACGCCGTAACAAAGTCGCCGTCAAAGCTTTGCAGCGCCTCGTGGAGAGCAAGTACATCGTTAGATGTAATTGGGTTCTCACCAACGAGTGGCGACCGAGAGGCTTTTGGATTGACATGCACCAAGATTGAGACGCTCAGAGGGATTTCTCCATCTTGACCAACCAACTGAAAGTGATGAAACTCTCCTTCTGGAAGTTGTTCGTTTTGCTCCATGGTGTCACGTTACGTATTCGATGCTAATCCTACCAGTTTACTCTGGTAGTGTCAATTACGCACTGGGGTTTTCTTGAGCTGGTGTTGAAGGCGATTGCTCCTTGGCGCGTTGGTTCATCTGACGTTTTTCGAGAGCCTCGTGGCTCTTACGGTGTAACTCCTGAAACTCGTTGTGGAGCACTTCTAGGTCTTTGTCGCTCATGTTTTCGATGTCTACCATGGTGTTGCGCGCTGTTTTTATGGAGCGGATTAGCTCGTCTAGCTTGATATGTAGTGCTTTTGCGTCGCGATTCTGTGTGTTTTGAATCAGGAAGACCATTAGGAAGGTAACAATAGTTGTACCAGTATTAATTATTAGCTGCCAGGTGTCGGAGTAGTGGTTGGCAGGTCCAAGTAGGGCCCAAGTGATAATAATTAAGATTGAGGTAACAAAAGCAGTTGGTGAGCCCACAATTGCCGAGACCTTTGTGGCAACTTTGCGAAAGAGATCGTTCATGTGTGCTATTAGTGACAAATGTACTTCTATCCTACGCTGAATTTTTCAAGGGGTACACTTATCGCTCTTGTAGTCGCTTTATTTCATCGCGTATTTCTGCGGCGCGCTCGTAATCAAGCTGCAGTGCGGCCTGGCGCATTTGCTCGCGGAGTTCGTCCAGGTAGGTAGCGCGAGCCACGGCAGACATTTTTGCATATGATTTACGGCCCTGTTCAAGTTCTTGCTGTGCTTCGGTAGGTAACGCAGTGTTAATCTTTTTTTGCATTACCTGCGGGATAATGCCGTGCTTGGTGTTGTACTCCTGTTGTATGCTGCGGCGTCGAGAGGTTTCGTCTATAGCACTCTGCATTGAGCCAGTTACTCGGTCGGCATACATTATTACCTTTCCTTGCGGGTGGCGTGCGGCACGGCCAATGGTCTGTGTAAGGGCAGTAGCCGAGCGTAGGAATCCTTCTTTATCGGCATCTAGAATGGCAACCAAACTAACCTCAGGCAGATCTAAGCCTTCGCGCAACAGGTTAATGCCAACTACTACATCGTAATTGCCCCTACGTAAGTCTTGTAGGATTTCGCTACGTTCAATGGTTTCAATGTCAGAGTGTAGATGACTGACTCGTATACCTTGTCCAAGAATGTACTCTGCAACATCCTCAGCCATGCGCTTAGTGAGAGTGGTAACAAGTACGCGCTGGCCAGCAGCAATTCGCGCTTTAATCTCAATAAGCAAATCTGCAATCTGCCCCTCAGTTGGTTTGAGCTCAATCTCCGGGTCTAGAATACCGGTTGGTCGTATTAATTGCTCGGCAATAGCATTGCGTACCTCCTTGCCCTGAATGCGGCGCTCTTGCTGTTCAACTTTAACCTGCTCCAACTCCCATTGGGCTGGGGTTGCAGAAACATACACAGTTTGACCCTGGCGTTCACGGAACTCTTCAAAGGTAAGGGGACGATTGTCTCTGGCAGCTTCCAGGCGGAAGCCGTAATCAACCAAGGTGGTTTTACGGGCGCGGTCACCATTGTACATGCCTCCAATCTGAGGGATGGTCATGTGTGATTCGTCTATAATCAGCAAGTAGTCACTAGGGAAGTAATCTAGCAGCACCGATGGAGCAGTGCCCGGTGCCCGGCGATCAAAGTAGCGTGAGTAGTTTTCAATGCCGTTTACACTGCCGGTGGCCAGAATCATTTCTAGATCATAGGATACTCGTTCACGTAGGCGTTGGGCTTCAACCAGCTTATTGGCGGTGCGTAGGGCGGCAACCTCGCGCTCCATATCTACCTGGATTCTACTGAGAATAGCAGGGCGATCTTCCTCGCGGGTCATGTAGTGATTAGCCGGAAAAATCTCGACCTGGTCTAGATTCTTTAGCTTATTGCCGGTAATGGGGTCTAGTAGGTGGATTTCTTCAATTTCATCACCAAACTGGGTGATTCTAATCTGAAAATCGTCGTAGGCAGGGAAGATAGTAATGCGGTCACCGTTTACAGTGTAGCGGCCACGACGTAGGTCGATGTCGTTACGCTCATACTGCATGTCTGTTAGGCGGCGAGTAAGCTGCTGACGACCAATTTTATCTTTAAGGGAGATCTTATAGTTGGCAGCCTTGTATAAGTCAGGGGAGCCCAAGCCATAAATACAGGAAACTGACGCAACAATGATTACATCTCGGCGTGTTAACAGGGCATGAGTAGAGGCGTGACGAAACTTTTCAATTTCTTGATTAATATCTGCTTCTTTAGCAATGTAGGTGTCTGACCGTGGGATATAGGCTTCTGGCTGATAGTAATCGTAGTAGGATACAAAGTACTGTACTGAGTTATTTGGAAAAAACTCACGCAATTCTGCAAAAAGCTGTGCCGCCAGGGTTTTGTTATGTGCTAGTACAAGGGTTGGCCGCTCTACTTGCTGAATTACATTAGCAATGGTAAAGGTTTTACCAGACCCGGTTACGCCAAGTAGGACCTGACTAGTAACGTTGGCTTTAAGGTTGTCTACCAGCTGGGCTATGGCTGTTGGCTGGTCGCCCGTTGGCTCAAAGGGGGCGGAGAGTTGAAAAAGGCTACTCATTCCTACAGCGTACGTCTTTGTTCGGTTTTTGTACAGTATATATTCTTCAAGAAGGATACTTACAGTTGTTTACTATTTATGGTGCGCTGTCGAGCTTGTTCTAGGCGCCAGGCGGCAATGGCCGCGTGGTTTCCGGAAAGTAGTATCTCTGGGACAGTTTGACCTCTAAAATCTGCTGGACGGGTGTAGTGAGGGTACTCTAGTAGGCGATTACCTGTAGTTGGGTCAATCAGGCTATGACTTTCTTCTTCAGGAGAGGCTTCTGTGATTACTCCGGGGACAAGACGACTAACAGCGTCAATGATAGTTAGGGCAGGGAGCTCACCTCCAGTGAGAACAAAGTCACCAATTGAAATCTCAGCGTCTACAAAACTGCGAATACGCTCATCAAAGCCCTCGTAGTGGCCACAAATGAGGGTAATTTGCTCGTAGGTGCTAGCTAGCGTCTCGGCAGTTTCTTGAGTAAAGCGGGCGCCTTGTGGGCAGAGAAGGATAGTGCGACGCTTGCTTGCATTAATTGTGCTGAGTTGGCTCTGCACAGATTCTAGGCAAGCTACGAGCACATCAACCTTTAGGAGCATGCCAGCTCCACCGCCATAGGGAGTGTCGTCTACAGTACGGTGCCTATCCGTGGCAAAATCACGTAGGTTATGAAGGTGTACAGTAATATGACCATCAGCCTGGGCACGCTTTAAAATAGAGATGTTTAGCACCTCCGCAAGCATATCTGGGAAAAGAGTAATAATATCAAAACGCATTGCTCGCATGGTAGCAGAAAAAGCATCCAGTTTAAAGGACATACAAGAAACCCTCACTACTTGTGTGAGGGTTTCTTCCTGATAAGTTTCAGGTTAAGCAAGCTCGTCGTGGGGGATGTCCTTCAGTGCTTCGGCTAGAGAGTCCGTGCCTGGAGCTTCATCTGCCGCCATTGGGGCATCATCGCGCATATCGCGAGGAGTGTAGCCCTTGCCGCCTTCTGGCTCGATAATTTTCAGGTTAGTGCGCTCGTTATGCTTGGCACCAAGTACGCGTAGGATGGTGCGCAATGCCTTGGCAGTGCGTCCTTCTTTTCCGATGATGGTCGACATATCTGCTGCATTTACATGCAGAGAGATGAGGGTGCCCATGTCATCTTCAATACGCTCGGTTTTTACATCTTCCGGGTGATCGACGATCGAGGAAACAACAAACTCGACAAACTCTTGATCAAAGTGCTTCTTATCGGCCATGCCTGATTACTACGGCTAGATTACTTTGAGTATACGTGCCGTATGTAGGGAGCGCAATACAGAGCGCTTTCTGGAGCCGATTTAGGCGGCCTTTTCTTCCTCTTTTTCTTCTGTGGTTTCTACTGCGACCTCTTCGGTTGCAGGTTCCTCGGGAGCTTCCTCGGCGGTGGCTTCTACCTCAGCTACTTCCTCGGCGGTTGACTCTTCTACCTGAGTCTCTTCTACATCTGCTGCCTCGGCGATTTCTTCCTCAGCAACTGGAGCAGATACTTCAGCCTTGGCTGGGGCTTCCTCCTTTGGTTTTGGAGTGTAAAAGTTATGTACCTTGTGGGCTTCAGTCAGAACACCCACCTTAACCAGGAGGTTGGTAACGGTATCTGAGGTTTGAGCACCTTTTGCCAGCCAAGCACGAACCTTATCTTGATCAACGACTAGTTCTTTTGCAGGGTGGGCTGGGTGATAGTGACCAACAATATCGATGGCTTTACCATTCAGCTTTGAACGCTTTTCCTGCACCACTAGACGGTAGTGAGGATCGTGGGCTTTTCCGGTACGGGTGAGGCGAATAACGAGCATGATTGCAAGACGTAATTTCCAATAAAAAATAGAGGGCTTTTGCTCCACGTACTCTACCAGAAGCAGCTCCTGGTGTCTAGTCGTTAGCGCAGGCCGAGTTGTCGGTAGAGTTCAGTAGGTTTAAGACGCTGACCTGCTGCATAGGCGGCTAGGTCCATTCGCTTGCCGTTTTCAGGTTGAACCTCGTCTAGTACCAGGTTATTGTCGCCATCAACATGCGCCTTGTGCACAATCAGACGTGTATCACCGCGCATTAGCCAGGCGCTAGGCCAACCGGCGTACGCGCGAACTTTACGCTCCATGCTTAGTGCATCTTCGTGCTTTGGGCTGAGCAAACCGTCATCTTTGCGCACAAAGTGTGTGAATGTGGCTAGGTCGTGCTGCTGGGGGAGTAGTTCCAGATCATCTTGCAGGTAATCTTCAATCACATCCAAGAAAAGCCTGGTACCGCGATCGCCAAGCACCTCATAGAGTTCACTCGGTGTTTCATTGCCGCGCAGTCGCAGCGTTTCTTGCGCCAGGATTGGGCCGTGGTCTACCTCGGCATCAAGCTCAATGACAGTGACCCCGGTTTCTTCCTCGCCTTCCAAGATAGTCTGGATAACTGGAGCTGGTCCCCGATAGGCCGGCAAGAGGGATGGATGGATATTAATCACCTGCCCAGCAACGCTATCAAGTAGGGGTTGCTTTAAAATCTTGCCGTAACCCGCAACCAAAATAAAAGAGATTTTATGCGATTCGACTAACTCAATACACTCATCAGTCGTCAGCTTTTTATCTGAAAGGTAGAGAGTGGGAGGGCAGTCTACCATCTCAAGTGTACGCAAAACCACGGGCCCCAGGGGCTCAGAGCCAAACAGAATAAAGGGGTACTCTTTAGAATTCAGCATGGTTCTCGATGCGGGGGTACTCAGGAGTGACTCGCTGACGTAACTGCTTCTTGGGGACGTAGC
>JAYRWT010000076.1:0-22096 GCA_041917855.1 Patescibacteria group bacterium
TGAGGGCCGAATTGTGGTAGCGGGGCGTGATATAACTCTACTCAAACGACGTGAGCTTCCCTACTACCGCCGTAAGGTGGGTGTGGTCTTTCAGGATTATCGCCTACTACCTACGCGTACCGTATACGAAAATGTTGCCTTTGCCCTAGAGGTAGCCGGCTTACCAACACGTGATATTAAGGAGCGTGTTGAGATTATCCTAGAAACCGTTGGCATGCTGCATAAGGCAAAAAATTTTCCACCTGAGCTTTCTGGTGGTGAGCAGCAGCGTGTGGCCATTGCCCGAGCCCTGGTGCATGACCCGAAAATTTTGATCGCCGACGAGCCAACAGGCAACCTTGATCCAGTGAATACCTGGGAAATTATTGAGCTGCTCTACAAGATCAACCGCTCGGGTACCATGGTGATTCTGGCTACACATGATCGAGAGATAGTTGATGCCCTCAAGCGCCGGGTAATTACCTTACGTGAGGGCCAGCTCGTAGCTGATCAAGAGAAAGGCACCTACCTAGTATGAAATCTGTTTCTTTTTGCCATATTTTCCGTCTGAACCATCGCTCCTTGCGCACCGCAGCGCAAGTGCGCCCTGCTGCGGAGCATGCTTCTTCCTTAAATCTGACTAAAAAGAAACAGATTTCTGACGTCAGTTACCAATTATGATGATTAACCTAAGCCGCATTCTGCTCTTTGGCGTTCGCGCCTTTAGGCGCAACCTCTTGCTCTCTGTGGTCGCTATTATTACTCTCACAGCCACTCTGATGACCCTGAGCCTATTTGTACTAGCCGATGCCATGGCTCGCCAACAGTACTCAGAGTCGGACAAAAAGATTAACTACATCATCTTCCTGGAAGACGCAGCTACTGATCGTGACATTGAGCTGCTCACGGCTGATGTACGCAGTCGCAGCGGTATAAAAGATGTTGTCTACCATTCAAAGGATGAGGTTAGGCAGCGCTTTGAAGATTTGTTCAGCGATGTGCCACAGTTGGTTGGTATCATTACCGATCGCAGCAATCCTCTGCCACGTGAGCTGGAGGTTACGTTTGTCAATCCGCAGAGTATTAGTGATTTTGACTCAATCGCCAAGAAAGATCAGTACAAGAGCGTTATTTTGCGTACTAGCTATCAGGATAATAAGCAGCAAATAGAGTTTTACTTAGAGCGTGCTCGTTTTGTGCGTACGCTCGGTATTAGCTTTGCTGCCATCTATTTCCTGGTAGCTATGATCGTAGTCTTTAACACAATTCGCCTGACCATTCACTCACGCCGTGATGAAATAGAAATTATGCGCTTAGTAGGTGCGGCTCCTGGTTTTATTCGCGGACCGTTCTTGGTGGAGGGTATCCTGTACGGTACGCTTAGCGCGCTCTTTGCCTCACTGCTGTCGTGGCCAATTTTGGTACAGCTGCGTGTGCTGGCAGAGCAAAGTATTGCCAGTGGTACCGATAATGCCTTTAGTGCCATCTTCGGATCTTCGTTTGCGGCCGGTCAGTCATCTTCAATCACTGGCCTGCTCTCGTACCTCTTTGTGCTACAAATTTCAGCAGGGTTAATTCTTGGTGTAGTCTGCAGCTTTGCAGCCATTCGTAGGCACTTGAAAGATTCATGAGCCTGACATATACTACGAGCACAATGCAATTGCCATCATGTTTATTGCGTTTTTTCTCTGCTTTTCTTGCTACAACTACCCTGGTAGCTCCTGTCCTCTCTCTTGTTGTAGTAGCTAGGCCTCAGACGGTTGAGGCTGCGGTTAACTGTAATGTAATCACTCAGGCCAACAAGGTTCAGTGTGATAAGTTGGCACAGCAAAAGCGGGAAGAAGCCGCCGCCGCTGCCGCTGAGGCAGCACGTAAGAAAACTATCTCTGATAAGGCAGCAGCCGCTGTAAAAAGTCTTAATTCCCAAATCTCCGAAACTCAAGACTTACTTGAAAATACCCAGCTTCAGATTGATGAAACTCGTGCCGAGATTGGTAAGCAAAACCAGAGCATTGCCGAACTTGAGTCGAGTTTAAGCCGCCTGCAGTCTCAGCAGGATGCACTCGTGCGTTACATGTATGTTGTGCGCCAGGCAAGTTCTGGCGACCTAGATATACTCGCTAACGAGGGAGTAAGTTCAGCCGCTAGAAATAAAGCCCAGTTTACTGCGCTGGTTAAATCTGTAGCGGCTATATACGCGCAGACCACCCAGGCCAAAATGGCAGTGCAGGCCAGCAAAGATCAATCTGAGCGCAAGAATGCCGAACTCAGCTTGCTGCAGTCTCAGCAGCAAGATCAACAGCGTTCACTCTCGAGTGCTAAGTACAGTCAGCAGCTGCTACAGCGAAATGCTGAAGCTGCAGTTAAAGACCTAGAGGCCCAAGCCGCCGCCGCAAAGGCCCAAGCTGCTCTTATTGCAGAGAGAATCAATCGCCTCGTCTCAATTACCAACTGGGGTAGTCAAATTGTTTCTTCTAACGATTCTAGTTGGTACTACACACAGACAGGTAATCAAACCAGACTGGGTAACAGTTGGGAGACAGTAAACAATTCAGGTTGTTTGATTACCTCTATTGCTATGGTTTCTACCTACTACGGCACAGCCATTAGCCCAACCTGGATGGCCACACGTGCCAGCTTTACCTACCAAGGTTACTACTACTGGGGTACGCCATCTAACCTTGGTGTAAGCCTGCGCCCCTATGGTGGCACCGGTATAAACTGGGGAGTTGTGCAGGGTGAGCTCGACGCTGGACGACCAGTTATCGTGAGTATTTACCTCCCCTCAGTTGGGGCGGTAAACTCAGACGGTTCCTCTCACTACATTGTTATCCGAGGTCGTTCGGGTGATAAATATCTTATGCATGATCCGATTGGCGACGGACGTGGGTATAATATGAACCAGGTCCGTTCGATGATTCTGACGTCACCGAGGTAACGACCGACATACAAGTAACGAACGAGCATGAAGACATCGACTGCGGTTCAACGTGGCTACTTAGTTTTTCTTGTTTCACTGTTAAGCGTCTTGCTGCTAGCTGGCGCGGCCGGTACAGGCTACCTGGTTGGTAAGCGGTCCGACACCCCGGCTACTGCTGCAAATGCCAGCCTAGATGCAGATGCAGCAACGCTTGCTAAAAGCATAGATCTCTCCAACTTTTGGCATTCTTGGAGCACCCTGAACGACAAGTTTTACGGTGAGCTCAGTACCGATAAGCGCGTTGATGGTGCGATCGGGGGTATGGTTGCAGGTCTTGGTGATCCGTACACCGTGTACTTAGCACCAAAGCAAAATAAAATTTTTAAATCGACTATTGAAGGAAAATTTGGTGGCATTGGTGCCGAGCTAGAGATTCGCAACAATCTACTAACCATTGTTGCACCACTGCAGGGTACGCCCGCAGAAAAGGTTGGGTTAAAGGCAGGTGATGTCATCTTAAAAATCGACGGCAACTCGGTAGAAAAAATGAGCTTTGTGGACGCCATCGATATGATTCGCGGGGAGAAGGGTACTAAGGTTACCCTAAACATTGCACGAGCAGATAGCGAAGCACCATTTGATCTTGAGCTGGTGCGCGACACAATTACGATTAAGAGCGCGAAAGAAGACGACAGCTGGAATAACCCAACCTACGGGTATATCCGCATCAATCAGTTTGGTGACGACACGGCCGAGATTTTTAAAAATTACGTAACCAAGATCACCACTGAGGGTAAAAAAGGACTGATTGTAGATCTGCGCAATAATCCTGGCGGACTAGTAAATAAAGCCGTAGATATGGTTGGCATGCTGATTCCAGACACGATCAAAAGTGACGACAAGAACTTGGCTGAACGAGTAGTGCTTAAAGAGGTATACAAGAGTAAGCCAGAAGATGTATACCGTGCCACAAACAAAACAATTGCACCTACCCTACCTATTGTTGTGCTTTTGAACGAAGGCAGTGCATCAGCCTCAGAAATCTTTGCCGGTGCTTTGCGAGACTACGGTCGTGCTACCCTGGTTGGCACCAAGAGCTTTGGTAAGGGCAGTGTGCAAGACCTGGTTCCACTTAAGAATGGTGGTAGTATTAAAGTGACCGTCGCTCACTGGTTTACGCCAAAGGGGGTAGAAATTAATGGCAAGGGCATTCAGCCTGACGTTGCCGTCACCCTAGGCAAAACTGAGACCATCTCTACAAGTGACGCGCAGGTACTCAAGGCACTTGAGCTTCTCAAGGCCGGTTTACAGAAGTAACTTTAGGGATATGCCTAGCCCACTCGATGCTGACGAGCCACAAACTCAAGTAGACCCTGCTAAAGTTAATCCTTTTGCTGCCCAAATGGCCGCCAAGGCTGCCAGTACCAGTTCTGTGGCACCTACAGATACACCGGTAGGAGCAAGCAGTAACCTAGCTGTGCCACCTCCAATCATCCCTAGTACTTCCTCGGGTAGTGCGGGTACAGCCACCGGAGCAGCTACGGCAAGTATGACGAGTGGTCTTACCCGAGAAGAGCTATTGCGACAGGCTGCGGAAGCGCCTGCTACTAGTTTTAGGTTGCCTGGTAGCATGGAAAGCTCAACATCAGCTGTGAGTAGTGAGCCTGCTACGAGTAGTGCGCCACCTGTGAGTAGTACGACAGTTGAGTTTGCTCCTGCTCCGAGCACAGCCATGCCCGAACCACAGCCAGAACCGATCGAGCCGTTTGTGCGACCAGCCACACTCGCGCCACAACCTGAGACGACTGTGCCTGCTCCAGTCACTGCTTCTACTTCCACTCCTGCAATTGATCTGCCGTTTTTGGCTGCCCCAGCGACTAAGGTTGCACCACCGATAATTCCTGAAGCAGAAAAAAGACAAGAGGAATTTGCACCACTCGATATCGATGAGCCTGTTGCGCCACCGATCGGGCCAACCTTTGCACCAGTCGCTCCGCCTTTACAGCCAGCTGCTATGCCCGGCATGCCACAGCGGCCAGCTATGAACACCTTGCCTCCTGTAGTGACACCATTAGATGTTGCTACAGCGGTGCCAACCGGCACAATGAATACTGCGCCAAGTACGGTATCTGCGCCATTGAGCAATTCAGGCTTTTCAGCCAGTCCGCTTGACGATGTTGCTCCACCACCACCAGGTTTGCAGCAGCGTAGTGCCGCCACGCTTGATACACCAATACCCTTAGGCGGCAGCCTATCGCGCCAGCCGCGGCGAGGTTTTTCTGGTGGCATGGTAGCATTGGTTTCAGTTGTTCTACTACTGATTCTTTCAGGTATTGGCTATGTAATGGCAAGTAACGGTACTGAAGTTCCGGTTTTTTACAGTATGGTGTCTGGGTTACCTCGAGGCGGAGTTAATACTAATGCTAAGGCCCAGGCATTTGTAGCTGCGCGTACCCGCTACTCGTTTACTGCCGAAGTTAGCCTAAAACAGGAGGCGAATAGCGCGGCGTCTCCATCTCCCTCTGCTTCGGCAACTGCTAGTGCCACCTCAAGTATTTTTACTCAGAACAGCGATCAAGACGTAAAACTAACTACGCTAGAAGCAAAGTTTATTGAGCCAAGTGAGTACAGCAATAAGGGAACTGCACTACTATCCAAGATTGAAGTTACGCCAAATAAGTTACCCAAGACCATTACTGCTGGTCAAAAAGTTGTACTTGCGGCCAACGCAGGCACAGCCAGCCAGGTTAGTCCATCACCAACAGTAAGCGCTAGTGGTGCGCCAATTTTTACTAGTTCGCCTACGGCTCAAACTTCGCCGACTACTAGTCCAGCGGCGTCTGCATCACCAACCATATCACCTACGGTCTCGCCGTCTGTGTCGCCAAGTAGTTTGCCGAGCAGCTCTTCCTCTATGAATACAAGTGGAGACGGTAAGCAGACCGCGGGCACTGCGCTTGCCTGGGTGAATGCCACCGACCAAACAAAGTCACTTGTTGCTGCCTCTGTAGAAGATATTCGTCGTACCCTGGCTGCCCCAGTACTCATTCCGGTGTCACTTGAGAGTATTTTGCGGGCTAGTCAGAGTCAGATAGCTTCGGAAAAGCGCACGAATAACGGCAAAAGTTTTACTGCCTACATCTTTATTGCTGACCCCGCAGCCATTGAGGACTATTTCCCAGAGGGGGCAGTAATCAGTGACGTGCAAACTGGTGTGCAGTACGAGTGGCATACTAACATTCCATACGACGCACAGCTACGTGCCACGGTAAAGTACAAGGAAAATACCTACAGCTACTACATACGCTACTTGGTAAAGGATTTCGATAAGCAGATTGATACGGTGAATAGTAATGAGCTCAACAAAATTACAACTCTCGGCGAAGCAACGGCTAGTAAGGGGCTCAACGCCTACATTGGAGGAATGGGTATGTTCTTGCGAGGCGTGCCGAGCAATCTGACCAATAGTGAGCTGCAGCGCCAAGAAGAATCTACAAACATGGCCTTCCCTATAACGCCATCAGGTAAGGGTATTACCCAAAAGATAGCAAAGATTACCACTACGCCGCCCGTGGCTGTGCAACCTGCTAGTACAGAGGCTAAAGCACGCGATGCTCAACGCATTAAAGATCTAGAAGATATGAAGAAAGCTCTTGCTGAGTACAAAAAATTGAAAGGCGCCTACCCACTATCAAGTGGTACTAGCCTGGATCAGGCTGGCACGCTCGATGCACTACTAGCGGCTCTCGTGCCCACCTATCTGACCAAGCTGCCGATTGATCCAACTACTGATACTTACTGGTATGCCTACCAATCTAACGGTACAACCTACAGGCTTACCGCAGCTGTTGAGGACTTTACCACCACGGGCGCAATTAAGGTTGGTACTACCTTTGCCTATATAGAGGTAACCGGCCAATAGTGCTATACTCCAGCCTAGATCACTAAGTATACATATATGACTATTCTTTGGATTGTTATTGCCGTCGTTGTAGTTGTTGGTCTTTGGTTGATCATGGCCTACAACGGATTGATTCGTTCCCGTAACCAGGTTGATGAGGCATGGAGTGATATTGACGTACAGCTAAAGCGTCGTCATGACCTGATTCCAAATCTTGTTGAGTCGGTGAAAGGCTATATTAAGCAAGAGAAAGAGGTGCTCGAGAATGTGACCAAGGCGCGTGCCGAGGCTGTGGCCGCTGGCAGCCAAGGCATGAAAGGCATGGAGAAAGCAGAGAACATGCTGACTGAGGCCCTGCGTAGCGTATTTGCTGTTGCTGAAAACTACCCAGATCTTAAGTCTTCGGAAAACTTCATGCAGCTTTCCAGTGAAGTGACTGACACCGAGAACAAGATTATGGCCTCTCGCCGTTTTTACAACGCTAATGTACGTGATTTCAATACAAAGCAAGAGACCATCCCAACCAGCATTTTTGCCAAGTCCATGGGCTTTGCCAAGCGCGAGTTCTTTGAGGCTGAAGAAGCTGAGCGCGCCAACGTTAAGATTGCGTTCTAATCAGGGGTTGCCACTGGCATGACGCTGTACACGCAAGTTTCGAGTAACCGGGGCAAGACGGTATTCTTTCTGTTGCTCTTTAGTCTGCTCTTTTTGGGCATTGGCTGGTTTGCTTCCTACTATTTTGATAGCCAAATTATTCTGCTGGTAGTGGCAGCTGTGGTGATTGTGCAAGGTATTGTGAGCTGGTGGTTTTCGGACAGTATAGCCCTGCTAAGCGCAAAAGCGGTACCACTTGATCAGGATCCTAGTCGAAAGGCGCGGGTCACTCGCCTAACAGAAACACTAGTGATAACGGCTGGGTTGCCCATGCCCAGGTTGTACCTGATAGATGACACTGCCATGAATGCCTTTGCCACGGGGCGTGATCGTCAGCACGGAGCAATTGCCCTGACTACAGGCTTAGTAGATCAGCTAAATGATAATGAGCTCTCTGGGGTGATAGCTCACGAGCTTTCACATATTGGTAACGAAGATATTCGCTTAATGAGCATGGTCATGGTGATGGCTGGCGTAGTTGCACTGCTCTCTGATGTGATTCTGCGGTCAATGTTTTATGGTAATCGACGTAGTCGGGAAGATGAAGGGAACACGCAGGGTGTTATTTTAATTGTTGGTATTGCCCTGGCTATTCTTGCGCCGCTCTTTGCCACGCTTATTCAGTTGGCAATTAGCCGAAAGCGTGAGTTTATGGCAGATGCAAATGCGGTTCTACTCACCCGTTATCCAGAAGGCATGATTAGTGCTCTGCGCAAAATTTCGGGCGATGAAGAGGCACTAGAGGTTGCCAATAGGGGTAATGCCTTTATGTATTTTGCAAACCCACTCAAGGGCCAGTGGTTGGCGTCGTTGTTTGCTACACATCCGCCAATCGAGCAGCGAATAGCTGCCCTTGAGAAAGGTAGTGGTATGGAGGAGCAGCGTGGCTGATAGTTTAGTTACTGCTCGAGCTGCACAGCTACGTGATGAAATTAATCACCAACGCTACTTGGTACACGTGCTTAACCAAGAAGATTTGAGCGAAGCTGCGCTGGACTCGCTTAAGCGCGAACTAAGCGAGCTAGAAGCAACGTATCCTGAACTGATTACTCCAGATTCTCCCAGTCAGCGCGTGGCAGGTGAGCCGTTACCAGGTTTTAGCAAAGTGCAGCACCAGGAGCGTCTACTTTCACTCAATGATATCTTTTCCCTAGAAGAGTTATCAGCCTGGGAAGAGCGCATGGGCAAGTTAAAGCCGTTGGCCGGTGGTTACTATGCTGAATTAAAACTCGATGGCTTTGCTATCTCTCTGGTGTACGAAGGTGGCTTACTCGTGCAAGCAGCTACTCGCGGTGACGGTAGTGTAGGTGAAGATGTGACCGCGAATGTTAAAACAATTCAGAGCATTCCACTACGGCTACAGCCAGTTACGAATCTTGTGTCCAAGGCAGCTGAGCAGGGTGTTTCTGAGGCAATGATTGCCGCTGCCCAAACAGGCCGCCTGGAGATAAGGGGAGAAGTCTATATTTCAAAAAAAGACTTTGAAACTATCAACGCCGAACAGCAGGCAGCCGGATTGCCGCTATATGCTAACCCACGTAATTTGGCCGCAGGCAGCATGCGTCAGCTTGATCCAAAGCTGACTGCTGCACGTCGACTTCGCTTTTTTATGTACGCCATGGTAGGGGACTTTGGTCAGACCACTCATGCCCAGGAGCATGCCCTAGCTGCTGCCCTTGGGTTTCCGGTAGAGGAGCATAGCCGTTACTGCGCGACTATTCCAGAGGTAGAAGCCTTTCTAAAAGAGTGGGAAGAAAAGCGTAAAACCCTGCCTTACAACACCGACGGTGCGGTTGTTAACCTAAACAATAGGGCACTCTTTAGCGCGCTTGGCGTGGTAGGAAAAGCGCCGCGCGCTGCCGTTGCCTTTAAATTTGCCGCCGAGCAAACCACTACCGTTATTCGCGATATTAAGTTACAAATTGGTCGCACTGGCGCAGTTACGCCGGTTGCAGTGCTAGACCCCGTAAAATTGGCTGGCAGTACTGTGGCTCGGGCAACGCTACATAATCAAGATGAAATTACTAGGAAGGATATTCGTATAGGGGACACGGTAGTTATTCAAAAGGCAGGAGATATTATCCCCGAAGTGTTGCGTAGCATTGAATCCCTCCGTCCAAGTGGTGCGCAGCCCTATGTGTTCCCATCAGAAATCCACGGTATTCCGCTCACTCGCCGGGATGGCGAGGCTGCCTACTACATTGATGTGCAGCAGGGTGCAGAATTTATTACCAAGCGCAGCATTGAGCACTACGCATCTAGGGCCGCAATGGATATTGAAGGCCTGGGTGAGAAGGTGGTTGAGCGCCTGGTAGATGCTGGTCTTGTAAATGAAATTAGTGATCTCTACAGGCTAACAGTGCCTGAAGTATTGACCGTCGATGGCTTTGCACAGTTGTCGGCCGACAACCTAGTTGCTGCCATTGCAGCGAGTAAAAATCGCCCCTTTAATAAGTTTTTGTTTGGCCTAGGTATTAGGCATGTTGGCGCAGAAACAGCCCGTACTCTGAGCACTTTTTTGCAGAGTAAGGTAAGCGGGGAGGCGCCACTGAGCAGGTTGTTGCCGGTGCTCCAGAGTATGACCAAGGAAGACTTTATGCAGCTTAATGATGTAGGCGAGGTAGTTGCGGAAAGTATCTACCAATACTTTCAGGATCCTGACGATCAAGTAGAGCTGCAAAAGCTAGTTGAGCTAGGTGTTACCGTGCCGCTAGCTGCCGCTCAACTTAAACAGGGTATTGTGGCAGATATGAGCAAACTCAAGGCACTGTTTGCGAATAAAACAGTGGTACTCACCGGGGCTCTGAGTAATCTAACACGAGAAGAAGCCGGAGATATTATTCGGGCTGTTGGTGGTCATGTCGTCAGCGCCGTCAGTAAAGAGACAGATATTGTGCTGGCAGGTGATAAGGCGGGCAGTAAACTAGCTAAGGCAGAACAGCTAGGTATAACGGTGCTGTCAGAAGATGTCTTCTCTTGAGTAATCTGCTAGGATAAGACCATGTCTACGATTCCGCGAGACGACATTGCTCATTTGGCAAAGCTCACCCGACTCAACCTTACCGACGAGCAGATCGAGCGCTACACTCAACAGTTTGGGTCCATCTTGACGTTTGTAGAAACGCTCAACCAAGTTCCTACCAATGAAGCTGCCAAAGAGACGAGTAAGCGTGGTGTAACTGGTATTAGCAACCACGTGTCAGCCGATGCGCTGCGATCTGAAGAGAGCTTGGCTAATCTAGATCCTCAGCTTGCGTTAAAGAGTGCGCCACGTACTAGTGGTAGGTATATTCAGGTGCGGGCAGTGCTGGCAGGTGAGGAGGAGTCGGCATGAGTAATGTAGCACTCACAAGTTTAACGATTGAAGAAGTTGCTGCTGGCTTGAGCGCCGGTGATTTCACTTCTGTAGAGATTACACAGGCCTACCTGGACAGGATTGCTACGCTTAATCCAAAGCTCAATGTGTACGTTCATGTAAGCGGGGAACTTGCCCTAGCCCAAGCCGCTGCAAGCGATGCACGCCGTAAAGCGGGCAAAACACTAGGCCTGCTCGATGGTGTACCGTACAACCTTAAAGATGTCTACGCCACAACCGATTCCCCGACCACCGCATCGTCAAAAATGCTTGATGGCTGGATTGCTCCGTACAATGCCACTGTGTACCACAAGCTCAAGTCTGCTGGCGCTGTGGTCCTGGGTAAGACCAATACTGACGAATTTACCATGGGTGTTTCCACCGAAACATCTTGGCAAGGTGTCACCCGTAACCCATGGGATGTTGAGCGGGTGAGTGGTGGTTCATCTGGTGGGCCTGCGGCTAGCATTGCTGCGCAGCTTGCTACCTTTAGCATCGGTACCGACACTGGCGGGAGTATTCGTCAGCCTGCGGCTTTCTGTGGTGTTACCGGCATGAAGCCTACCTACGGCCGCATTAGCCGTTGGGGGGAGATTCCCATGGCAAGTTCGCTCGACCAAACTGGGCCAATTACCCGAACTGCTAAAGATGCGGCCATTGTATTTGAGGTTCTGGCAGGGCGAGACGAACTAGATGCTACAACTGTAGACGATGCCGTGCCAGACTTAGCGTCTATGCTGCCCGCGCCCACTACTAAGCCACTGGCTGGCGTAAAAGTTGGTGTGGCTGACGAGTACTTCGGTGATGGGGTAAAGCCAGGTGTGGAAAAGCTCGTACGAGAGGCAATCTCTACAATTGAAGCTCTTGGCGCATCGGTAGAGAAGCTTTCCCTGCCGACTGTTCCCTATGCTCTCGCTGCGTACTACATCATTGCTCCAGCAGAGGTTTCATCTAATATGGCGCGTTACGATGGTATTCGGTACGGTCATTCTGTCGAGCGTGGGGCTGGCGAGGAAAAGCGTTCACTCTACGATGTCTATGCCGATAGTCGCGGCGAAGGCATAGGCGCTGAAGTGCAACGCCGTATTATGCTGGGAGCTCACGTACTCTCGGCTGGCTACTATGATGCCTACTACCGTAAGGCAGAAGAGGTGCGACAGGTGGTCGCAGCACAGTTTGCCGAGGCGTTTACCAAGGTAGATGTGCTGTTAGCACCGGTTTCCCCTAACACCGCCTTTAAAATTGGTGAGCAGGTTAATGACCCAGTTGCAATGTACAAAGAAGATGTCTTGGCCGTGCCGGCAAACATCGGAGGAATCCCAGGAATTAGCGTTCCCTGTGGTCTTTCCGACGGCTTGCCAGTTGGGCTACAGATTCTTGCGGGAAGGCTAAACGAGACCGCCTTGTACAAGGTTGCCATTGCCTACCAACAAGCAACTGATTTTCATAAGCAGTATCCGGAGATCGCATGAAAACACGTATCGTCCTCGTAGTATTCTTGGTAATTATTATTGCACTGCCCGTTTCAATGCTCTTGCTAACGAGCAATCAAGACGGTGCCAGCTCAACATCGAGTGATAGTTCGCCCACCCCACTACCAAGCTCATCAGCATCAACCCCTAATAGCGCTGCCAACGCCAAAATGAATATGGAAATTAACCAGAGTGATTTTGTAACTGCAAGTCAGGTGATTTTAAAGACCAGTCTTGGTGATATTAGACTCGATCTCTTTAAGGATAAGGCACCAAAGACGGTACAAAACTTTGTAACCTTGGGTAAGGTTGGCTACTACGAAGGAATCATCTTTCACCGTGTTATTGCCGGCTTTATGATTCAAGGTGGTGATCCAACCGGTACTGGCACCAGTGGTAAGAGCATTTACGGCGCCACCTTTAACGATGAAATCAACGATGAAAAGATTGTTAAAGGATCGCTAGCCATGGCCAACCGGGGTAAGGGTACCAATAGCAATACCAGTCAATTCTTTATTGTGAGCGATACCGCGCAGCCACGGCTCGATGGCGTGCACACTAATTTTGGTAAGGTCGCAGACGAGGCCTCCAGGGCTGTAGTTAAAAAGATTTCAAATGTACGAACTGACGCCAGTGATCGCCCGGTTACCGCAGTGGTGATTACCGGTTTTGAAATCGTAAAGTAAGGTAGATAGAGCCTAATTCTCTTTTTAGCTAGCAGCATGAGCCAGTACGTAAGACAGGGAAATCGTCGTCAATCATCCTCTGGTCCCAGCTTTGAACAGCGGGCAGTAGAGGGTGTGCTCAAGGGCTTGTGGTGGCTAATCACCCTCCCGTTCAAGGCTGGCAAAGCAAAGTCTAGCAGTGGTACACGTGGGCCACACCAGGTTCCTGCGGTGCAAGCAAAAGCCATAGCAGAGCACTGGGAGCAGGTTACTAGCTACCGCTTGGCACAACAAACGTGGCCACTGGCGATTAGTGAAGCAGATAAGTTAGTTGATTTAGCCCTGGAGGCCGCTAATTTTAGCGGTAAGACCTTTGCCGATCGGCTGCGCTCGGCTGAACGTTACTTCAGCCAAGATACCTATCAGGCGGTATGGGGAGCGCACAAGCTGCGAAATTCGCTCGCACATCAGCTTGGCCAACAGGTAACACAGAACGAAGTAAACCAGGCGCTATACAGTTTTGAGCGCGCCTTACAGACCCTAGGAGTTAGTGTATGAGCACCCCATTTCGCATTATTGTTGGGCTAGAGGTTCACGTTGAGTTGCAGACGCAGACAAAAATGTTCTGCCGTTGTAAGAACGACCCATTTGATACCGAAGCAAATACTCATGTTTGTCCCGTATGCTTGGGGTTGCCAGGTGCGTTGCCTACACCTAACCAAGAAGCAATCAAGTCCATTCTCCTGCTCGGTAAAGCTCTAGGCTCTGAGCCAAATTCACTCAGTCGTTGGGATCGCAAGCACTATTTTTACCCGGATCTTCCAAAGGGGTACCAGATTTCGCAGCTAGATTTACCATTTTGCGTTGGTGGTTCAATTGATCTGCTGGCAGATGATGGTAGCGTGGAGAAAACGGTAAGGTTTGAGCGAGCGCACCTAGAAGAAGATGCCGGAAAGTTAATGCACGGCTCAACGCCTGGCTACTCCAACGTTGATCTCAACCGAGCGGGAGTGCCACTGGTAGAAATGGTCAGTTTACCAGACCTAGAGAATCCGGCTCAGGCCCGTAAGTTTTTGCAGGAGCTACAGCTGTTGGTGCGCACACTTGGTATTTCCAATGCCGACATGGAAAAAGGACAGATGCGTTGCGATGTAAATATCAACATTGCCTTTATCGACCCAGTAACGGGTAAAGAAGTGCGCACGCCAATTACCGAGGTTAAAAATGTGAACTCTAGCCGCGCCGTAGAGCGCTCAATTGCCACTGAATCACAACGTCAGTACGACGAGTGGATTGCAGGTGGGCCTATTACAAGCCGTAAAGGGAAAATTACCGCCGGCTGGGACGAAGATAAAGAGCGTGTAAACGTGCAGCGAGCCAAGGAAGGTTCGGCTGATTACCGCTACATGCCTGAGCCAGATCTCCCGCCAGTAGAAGTGTTCAAGAGCGATGTGCTCAACCCAAATAATTTAAAGCTACCAAAGCTACCAAATGAGTGGCGCAAGGAGTTGTTGGCTGAGGGGGTGGGCATGACCGATATCAATGTGTTGCTTGCTGACGAAGTGCGCCTGGGTAAGCTAAACGATATCAAAGATTTGAGGGATGAGGTTGTTAAGGTTAAGACAGTTGTTAACTGGCTAGTGAATGCCGCTGAGTCTGTTACGTTGGTTGACCAGAACCTGATCGAACTTATTAGATTGGCTGATGAGGGTAAGGTTTCATTCTCGGCTGTTAAGGCAAAGTTACACGACGTATCTGACCAGATACGTGCTGGTTCTTCAGTAGAAGAGGCAATAAAAACTCTTGGTTTACTACAAGAGCATGATGAGGCTGTGGTAAAATCTGCAATAGAAGCGGTACTGGCTGAGCACGCGCAGGTAGTTGCCGACTACAAAGCCGGCAATGAGCGTATGTTTGGCTTCCTGGTTGGTCAAGTTATGAAGCGTTGCCAGGGGAAAGCACAGCCGGCCCGTGTAAACGAAGCACTCAAAGAGGCAATTAGGTAACACATCATATGAAGGACAAACCACGGGAGCATGAGGGGCGTGCTGACGAGGTAGCACCCGAGTCGTCAAATATGTCAGACGATACTCGCACAAAGCAAGTGAAGGAGGGGTTGGAGGATACAGCAAAGCCAGCCGAAACGGCAACTGAGAACACTGATATTGCTGAAGATGCTGCAGTAGATGATGCGGCAGAAAAAAATGATGCAGATGCCAATGTAGATTCTGAAGAAAACCCAGCAGAGGAATCAGACGAAGCACTAGAAGACGATCAGGTAGAAGACGCTGACCAAGACTCTAAAAATAGTCCTGACGCCAAGCGTCGGAGAAAGCGTCGCTTAATCTGGTCAGCTTCAATCACCGGCGCACTCGTACTGCTGGGTGTTGGCGCCTGGTACTTTGGCCTGTACCAACGTATTCACGATTACTACAACGCAGCCAGCATTAGCTTTAAAGTGCGCGAAGACGAAACCTTTGTTCTAGAAGGTGCATCACTAATGCTAAACGGTAAAACCTACACCACCGATGCTAACGGTAAGGTAGTTGTAGATAGTATTATCGCCGGCTCCTACAACGTAGAGGTGAGTAAGGATGGCTACTACCCCACGGAAGAAACGCTACAGATAAAGCGCGGGGACAACGATCTTAAGATTTTTTCACTCAAAAAACTTCCAGCCAAGCTGTACAGCATAAAGGGCTACGTGTTTGATTCGGTAAGCGAAAAACCAATCGCTGATGCGCAGGTAACGATGGGGGCAAAAACGGTCCGTACGGCACCAAGCGGCGAGTATGTTTTTGATAAACTAGTGCCTGGTACCTATAAGGTGACTATTACGCGCACAGGATATACCGACAAAGATGTGGCGGCAGAGGTTTCTGCAGCTGACATAGTGCAGCCCGAAGTTACGTTGGTGCCGGTTGGACAGGTCATCTTTGTATCTAATCGTGATGGCAAGCGTGGTCTATACAGTAGTAACTACGATGGCTCTAACCAGCAAAAGTTGGTGCAGCCTCAGAACGGTGGAGAAGACTACGCACCGGTTATGTCTCCGGATGGTAAATGGGTGGCGTTCTCTTCCACTAGGGAAGGAACCAAGAGTAACTATGGAAGTTCTCTCGCCAAGCTCTATATTGTGAGCCGTGATGGTAAGGATGTTCGTAAATTGAACGACGACGTGTCGCACTCTGAGCTGCGCTGGTCGAGTAACAGCCGATTCCTGTACTACGGTGCGTATACCGACAAGGCACTAACCCAGTTTGTGCGCCGCGTGTATGATCTTAGTCGCAAAACAACCTTTGATTTTTCCGAGAATATTGGTGCGGTTCAATTTAGTCCAAATGGCAATCAACTAGCCTATGCCTTCCAGGTTCAGGTTGCTCTGCCAACACCAACGCCTACCCCAACACCGAGTCCAAGCACCTCACCTTACCCAAGCCCAACTCCTACTCCGGTAACAACCTACGAGTGGCATAGTCGCGTGAACGTTATCGACCTAACTAATGGTCAACGCACCCAGGTGACAGACAAGGTTGCTTCGTACATTAATCAGTTGAGTTACAGCGCAGATAGCGGCACGCTCTACTACGAAGCAATGCTTGGTTCAGAAAAGAAACGGTACCAGTACGTAGTTAAGAGTGGCGCAGAGAGCGAGGTCAGCTTGCCAGCTAACCCTGAAACCAGGCGCTTTGTGTACTCACCGAGTGGCACCAAGCGTGCCTACCTTGAAGCGCGCGATGGTAAAACCGAACTCTATCTTTCTGATGCAAGTGGTGGCAATGAGATGAAGCTTACGAATATTGGCACTGCCAATGTAAACTATCTGCCAATCTGGGATCCATCAGGTAGCTATATTATCTTTACCGTATCCAGCCAGAGTGAAAGCGCGTACTATATTGTGGCGGTAGCCGGCGGTGGTCAAAAGAAAGTTGTAGACATTCTAGCCGATAACAACACTGCTGATTACATTGGGTTTTAACCTTATTTCTCGCCAATTTCATACCTATGCTCTCAACCCTTGATATTCTCTATATTGTTCTCTCGTTCTGTGCAATTGCGATTACAATCATGGCTGTACTGCTCGGAGCGGAGACATTGCGAACCGTGCGTGACCTGCGTCAGATTTCGTCCAACGTGGAGCAGATCACGCACCTCGCCCAACGTGTTGCCCTACTAGTATTCCCTGGTGTAGAGCGGGTGGCGCGCAGTGCTGACGCACTCGAAAAAAACGTGGCCGGTACCATCAATAAGGTCTCAAAAGCGCTGGGTAAACTAAGCAAAGATTAATATATGAAAAAGAACATATCGTTTGAAGAAGAGCAGGTTAGTATTAATAGCGAGGAAGAAAGTCATAGTGGTGCCATGGATGCTGAATGGCATGCTCGACATGGTGTACGCACCTCAAACTTTAGCTGGCGTAAGCCCTTTGGCATTGGGGTCTTCATTGTTATCAATCTAATAGTGAGTGTTACTGGCGGCGTTTTTGGTTTTGTTGCACTTAGTACTGGTGACAGCCAAGTGGCACAGCGTGTGCGCTCGGCGCTGCACCTGGGTACCTCAGAAGTGCGTGTGCCAGTTCGTCAGGATGTGCTCGTACAAGAAAGTTCTGCTTTTATTGACGCTGCTAAAAAAGTAGAGCCGGCAGTAGTTTCAATTTCTGCAAACGTGCAGGTTTCTGATTTCTTTGGTCGTACCTCTACCCAAACCGCTGGCGCTGGGAGTGGCTTTATTCTTACCTCAGACGGTCTGATTGTGACCAATCGCCATGTAGTAGAGCAGCAAGGCGCAAGTTTTAAGGTGATTCTGGATGATGGCCGCATTTTTGATGGCACAGTTAAGGCTGTTGATACGCTTAACGATCTGGCAGTAATAAAAATTGATGCCAAGGATCTGCCATCGGTAGAGCTTGGTAGCTCAGACGCATTGAAGGTGGGACAGTTTGTTCTGGCTGTAGGAAACGCTTTAGGTGAGTTTAAGAACTCGGTTTCATTAGGCATTGTCTCCGCTAAAGGGCGCGAGCTAAATAACGTGGGGGGTGGCAATGGTGCTGAGGATTTAAGTGAGTTGATTCAAACCGACGCTTCTATTAACCCAGGCAATTCCGGAGGGCCTCTCGTAAATAGCGCAGGACAGGTTGTGGGTATTAACACAGCAATTGCCAGTCCAACCGGCAGCTCGGTAGGGGTAGGCTTTGCCATCTCGATTGATAGCGTGCGCACTGTACTGGACAGCATACGCAAGACCGGTGAGATCATCCGTCCATACCTTGGTGTGCGCTACTTGCCAATTAACAAAACTATCCAGCGCCTCAATAGCCTGAGCGTAGACTACGGTGTGCTCGTGCTTCGTGGGACTACCGTTGGTCAAGTGGCTGTTTCTCCGGGCAGCCCAGCAGACAAGGCAGGTATTCTAGAAAACGATATTATTCTTGAGATTGCCGGTGAAAAGATCGATGAGAATAATTCGCTACAAAAGCGCCTGGCAAAGCACAGTGTTGGTGAAAAGCTTGATGTAAAAATCCTGCGCAAGGGTGAGGAAAAGACAGTTAGTGTAACCCTAGAGCGTCAACCAAAATAGTGCCAGCAGTACGTTCAAACGCCCACTCCGATATGGTGTGGGCGTTTGGGTTTTTGTTGATCTGGCCTGCCGATTTAGCCTAGGTGGGTTGGCAATTCGTGCTCGATCACGGCCTCGCCACTTGTGGCATCGGCCTTGCTCTCTCGTCGTATGAGGAAGAGATCGGTACTCGTGAGTGAGCCACTAGCAAAGCCGTCCAGCAGCTCTGAGGGGTCGGTGATGCTCTTGCGGAATATTAGTGCGGCCACCAGCATGGCACGGTTGAACTTAGCAGCACTTGTATTGCTCCCAAATCCATCGAATACCTCCTGACCCCAAGTGTAATCATCGGGATGGAAGTAGTCAGCGATCCGGGCGTACGTGTCGCAGAGTTCATCGATTCCATAAAATTCCACGATTTCGTGCAAACACTTCATGCAGACGTGCTGGCCGGTGATTGAGCCAGGGCCGCTATCCCACAGCACGTGTGCACAATCGTGCATTGGGCAGAAAAGGTTGCGCTTCCTGGCCTCGGCAACAGTCAGTTTGGGGTATGCCCCCAAGTAGATCAGTGCTTCGTCGCTGCTCCTGCTACGTGGTGGTACCCGCGTTGCGGGTATTGAGTGATCGAGATTATCCAAAGACTCTTCAGGGTTTCCCATGACCCAGGGATGGTACCAAAAATCTACCTTTCTGTCTAGGTTGGCGGTGTTGCCAGCGGGTGAGCGCTACTTACGCTACCTCGAGTACGCGGTCTAGTTCGGCGTAGTCTTTGTAGACTGTAGCCGTTTTATGTGGGAAAGCACTGGCAATCAGGGGGAGCATGGCACCAGTTTGGTCTTCGCCATACTCAATAATGACGCGCCCGTCACCCTTGAGGTAGGCCGGGGCTTCGTTCCAGAACTTTCGGTAGAGCAAAAGGCCATCTTCATCACCACCAAATAGGGCAAGATCAGGTTCAAAAAAGACTACGTCGCGCTGCGAGCGAGGGTCAATCTTCCAGGTATCAGCTACGTAGGGTAGGTTGGCCAGGATTAGATCGTAAGGGGCTCCTTTATATACCGATTCATTGGCGAACATATCAGCCACGACAAAGGTTACACTGCTGGCACCAAGGCTGTCGGAATTCTGACGCGCTAGCTCCAAGGCCTCCTCGGAAACATCAGTGGCAATGATGTGTGCAGGAACCTGACGGGCAGCTAACTCCAGGGCAACGGTGACGGAAATATTACCACAGCCAGTGCCAAGCTCTAGAATGCGATACGGCTCTGTTCGGGGAACAAGCACGGCTAACGCGCGTTCAACCACGGCTTCGGTTTCAGGTCGGGGGATTAAGGCGCGAGGGTCGCAGGCAAAGGGCCGACCAAAAAACTCTTTTACACCTGTAATGTAGGCAACAGGCTCGTTATCTTCGCGTCTATCCAAAAAAGAGGAGTACTGCTTTGCCTGTTCCTGAGTCAATTCTTCATTTGCATGTGCGTGTAGCCAGGTTCGTTCCTGGTGCAGTACCGCTCCCAGTAACACTTCAGCGTCTCGGAACGAGACGCTGCGGTTTGCTACGTTAAGTGCCTCGGCAATGGTCATGCGGGCTGCCCTGCTGCTAGGTGAGCGCGTAGCTGCTCTTTCTGACGCTCGAGTAAGGCTTGAATAATGTCCTCAATTTGACCATTCATGATACCCGGCAGGTTAGACCACGACTCATTGATACGGTGATCAGTACAGCGATCTTGCGGAAAGTTGTAGGTACGGATTTTTTCTGAGCGGTCGCCACTGCCAACCTGGGCAGCGCGAGCTTCGGCACGCTCATTGGCAATGCGCTCACGCTCCATTTCGTATAAGCGAGCACGCAGAACGGTCATGGCCTTGGCGCGGTTTTTAATCTGGGAACGTTCGTCCTGACAGGTTACAACCAAGCCAGTTGGTTTGTGGGTAATGCGAATTGCAGAATCGGTTGTATTAACGTGCTGACCACCGGCACCACCGGAGCGGTAGGTGTCTACAATCAGGTCAGACTCGTTAATTTGAATATCAGCCTCTTCGGCTTCAGGCAGAATCGCCACGGTTGCAGCGGAGGTGTGAATTCTGCCCATTTTTTCTGTCTCGGGCACGCGTTGCACGCGGTGTACGCCGCTCTCAAACTGTAGGTAGCGGAAGACATCGTCACCAGAAACGGTGGCGACTACTTCTTTTATACCGCCAAGCTCTGTTCGGCTCAGATCGGCGATCTCGATTTTCCAGTTACGAGCCTCGGCGTAGCGTGAGTACATGCGGAAGAGCTCACCAGCAAACAGCTCGGCTTCGTCTCCCCCTGTGCCGGCCCGAATTTCTAGGATTACATCTTTGCCCTCGTCTGGATTTGCCGGCAGCAGAATCTCTTCTAGCTTCTCAGAGGTTTTCGTAAGCTGGGATTCGAGCTCAGGAAGTTCCAACGCTGCCATTTCGGCTAGCTCATCAGTTCCGGCGGCCATACTGCGGTTTTCTGTAACCTGGCGGCTCAGGCGCTCAACTGTATCGGCTAACTCTAAAATTTGCTCCAGTTTTTTGTGGCGCTTACTGATTTTTGCAGCTCGCTCAGGATCATCAAATAACGAGCTATCCTGCAGACTGGCGGATAGCTCGTTTTGCTCCGAGCGGAGCGCCGCAATGGTTCCCGAAAGATCCGCGGCCATGGTGATCTAGTTTTCTTCTTGGTCTGCGGTTTCTGCGTCCTGGTCGGTAGTGTCGGTCTGAGTAGCTTCCTCTGTTGCTGCTGCTTCCTCAGAAACTTCTGGAGTAGCTACGTCTGCAACCATTTCTTCGTCGGCGTGAGGAGTTTCGGTAGTGGCGGCGTTTTCTTCAGCCATTTCGATTGCTGGCATTTCTTCTGTTGCCATAGCTGATTCTTCCTCAGCTTGCTCAAGGGGGGTTTGTTCGTCTACTACTGTAACCTCTGGGGTTGTAACAGGTGCAGATTCGGTAACAATTGCAGCGGTAGCCATACCCTTGCCGGCGGCTGCCATACGGGCGCGGAACTTATCAACGCGACCGGCAGTGTCGATCAGTTTTGATTTACCAGTGTAGAGCGGGTGACAGTTTGAGCAAATTTCAACACGCAAATTATCGGACAGGGTTGAGCCCGCTTCAAAACTGTTGCCGCAGGCGCAGTTGATTACAATTTTTTTGTAGGTTGGGTGGATTCCTGCCTTCATGGGAGGGTAGTTAGTGGTTTGTGAGCGGCCAGCGGCATGTGAGAGATTCACATATAAAAAACCGGTGGTTGATCCGTGCTCACGTACACTACCAGTAAATCAGGTTTAATGCAAGAAGCTATCCGTTACTGTATGGCAGTACAAAAGACCGGCGTCGGGCCGGTCTTTTGCTACCTGAAATTGAGGTAAAATCTGCAATCTGCAGTTACTCTTTCTTCTTTTTGTCCAGCTTGAGCAAGCGTACAGTCATAAAGACGACAAAGGCGATAACTAAGAAGTCGAGGAGGGTACTAATAAAGCTGCCGTAGTGCACGGATGCCTCTCCTACACTAAAGGTTGCTCCTTTTAGGCCTTCTGTAGAGCCCAAGATAAGTCCAAGGATAGGGTTGACGATGTCTTCAACCAA
>JAYRWT010000077.1:0-9021 GCA_041917855.1 Patescibacteria group bacterium
CGAACCCCCGACCCTCTGTTCCGAAGACAGATGCTCTATCCACTGAGCTACAGGTGCGTACGAGATGTACTCTAGCAAATACTGGGTTATTTGTCAGGTGTGGCACAGGTTGCTTTCCAATGCGAAGGTAGCCTCAATACAAGCGAAGCCGGCCCTCCAAGTGGAGAACCGGCCTTATGTGCTAGGACTGTTTGTGTTCCATCAACATCATCTGGGTGACGATGAGGGGAGCAAACTCGGTGAGTTGCATGGGGACAATGCCGCTCTGGTCGTTGGAGAGTTCAGGAGCCTGAACCAGTCGCAGGCCAGCCACTTCTAAGTTCGGTGAAAACTCGTTGGTGATTGCCAGCATTGCTTCTTCTGGTACACGGTAGATTCTGATCCAGAACCATCCGTCACGCTGGATCTGGCGCTTCTCTTTCGGCACAAAGGTGCGTATACCTTCCGATTGCCACTCCGCAACCGAAATGACCTGGTTGAGCTCTTCGCAAAGCTCTCGCAGGGCGGTGTCATCGGCGGTTTGGTCGCACGCTTCAGGTGCCCCTCCGAAACCAACTTCCCATGCCCCTCCTGTTTTGCGTTGGGAGAGCAAGACATGCGGCTTGCCCCCGATCAATGAGATAAGTACGGCGTAGCCCGCCTCGATAGTGCAAGGCACGCCGGCGTGATTAAACTTCAGTTCGTTTTTCATGTTCCTACTCCAGCCGGCCACTCCGGTACTGTGGGAGGAAGATAGCAGCAGACTACTCGTTTGTCAATCTGTTGAGGGCTTGTTCAAACTCTTGGGGCGTATTAATGCCATGCCACTCGTCTGGTTGCAGAAGGTAGGATGCTACGGCCTGTTCCTGTGCAAGGGCTATATCGAGTACCCCTGGCAGCGGAATCTCTCCTGATTGGCCAGGTTGCACTTGTGGTAGGGTAGTTCGCAGCCAGCTAGTACTGAAGCAGTAGAGGCCTGCGCCGACATCTTTTGGTGGTTCTTTGTGCAGAGCATCTGCTTTTTTATGAATCTGCTGTATATACCCGTTACTGTGGGCAACCCAGGCGTAGGGTAGGTTCCTACTGAGAGGTGCGAGTGCCATAGTGGCCACTGCTCTGGATTGTATATGCTGTTCGATGAGCGCAGGTATACTTGCTTGCCGCATGAAGAAGCTGTCATCGGCCTGTGCCACCACGAGATAATCTGATGTCACGAATGGAAGGGCTTGCAGTACGGCATGCCCTGTACCGAGAGGCTCAGTGGTTACGTAGCTAAGTTCCGGCCACGCAAAGTGCTCTTTGATTGCAGCTGTGAATGTGCTGATACAAACTATACGCTCACAGAAGGGCAAGCTGCGCGCTATAGAGAGAATTGGGGCGATGAGTGGCGTTCCGGCAAGCTTCACGAGCGGCTTTGGTTCTGCCGCGCCGAGTCGTGTGCCTTTGCCAGCCGCAAGTATTACAATACTGCTTGAGTGATGCTGCATGATCCGTTTAGTTTATCACAAAAACCAGCTGCGAGAGCTGGTTTTTGTTATTGGGGTGGCTGATGGGGATCGAACCCACGACCACTAGAGCCACAATCTAGTGCGCTACCACTGCGCCACAGCCACCAAGTATTTGTAATTTTTGAAGTGCGAGCACCTAACTGCGTACAGGGGAAAACGAAGTGCTCCACTGCGCCACAGCCACCAAGTATTTGTAATTTTTGGAGCGGGTAGCGGGAGTCGAACCCGCGTCTTCTCCTTGGAAGGGAGGCATAATACCGTTATACGATACCCGCACGCGCTATTCGTTTATACCAGATTCTCGAGGCGATGAGAACTCACCTATGGCTTGGTTGAAAAATTAGGCGTTAGTGATTGATGTTTTGCTGCATATTTGAGGCAAAGAAAAACCACCAGCCCATGCGGACTAGTGGCTTTCAGGTTGTCGCCGATGAGGCTACCTGGTGACCTCGAGGTACTCCCACAGGGGGATCTCGTGGTCACCGGTGATTACGTAGTTCCTCCTTACGATCGGCGTGCCTTTCATGCCGATAGCGCGGAAGTGCCCCACTGCTCCAGAGGCAGATTCCTCCTCTGGAATGATTCGCGGCTCTACGCACAGGCCCGCTGCTAGCAGGCGCGCATGTATGTAGACCAGGGTGGCAAAGCCAACCATCTGTGCTCGGGCAGCCTGCTCACGCTCTTTACCGAGGCAACCCAGAATGGCCAAGCTCGGCAGCAGCTCTGCGGGAAAGAAGCTGGCTTCGTCACCCAACACCTCAAGCAGAGCAGTAGCTGCTATGTCGGCTGGGAGCTGATATGCCCGATCAAGATCGATCGGCAACCGAGCCTGTGGGTGGTGGCAGATGGCCGCCAGCACATTCTTGGCGAACTGGGGTGTTAGGATCCTTCCACCAGTATCCAGGTACTGCATGCCTCGGTAGACAGACCGAAGCTCAGCAACCCGCCAGACTGCCACACAGAAGTCGTCGAACACCGGGGTCTTGCGCAGCTCCCATGGGACAAATCCCGTGATGGCGGCAAGATTGGCAAGGCGCTTACGCCTGCTCGCTTCGAGTGCCGAAATGACGATACCCAAGAAAATGGGTTCCTCTGTCCAGACCGTTCCCCACTCTGGTTCGAGTGCAGCGGCAACGGCAGGGGCATCGGGAATACCGTGCTCATCAAGTTTAACGAACTCGTACGCGCCACCCTTCACTCGTTCGAGCGGGTGGGCTTGGTCGGCCTGCAGAATTTGCAGGACAATTGACTCGAGCATCGGCAGGTTGTCGGTGCCAAAGTGTCTGGTCCACAGCGAGACGGCATTCCTGACCATTCCGCTCACGAACACCTCGTCGAAGTTGGTCTCAACCTTTGCGGCATTAACCTGTGCTGCTGCTCTGGCGGCTCGCTCTGCGGCGGCTTTCTTTTGGCCTTTGGTTAGTCTGACTGCGTCTTTGTTGTTCATGATCGCCTCTAGCGGTTGCGCGCACACTACCCAAATCTGGCTGAAAAGTCAATGTGGTAGCGAGTTATACAAAAGAAAAAACCTGCGTTCCTTGCGGATTGCAGGTTCTTTCTTTGGTCGACCAGACGAGACCTTTCTCGAATGGGTGTATTTATTCGTAAATAACCTGGGTTCACTACGTGAGCCTATCCTGCAGTTAGCTGAGTCATTGGTTCCGCCCGCTTCTTGTAGAGAGGGTTTTAAGCTATAGTTTGCGTATGTCAGATCTAAATGAACTCGTAGAGATACTTCAGCAAGAACAGCAGGCTCCTGCGCCGCAGCCTGTACCTGAGACACCAGAAATACTACAAAACAGTGCTGGCCAACTTGTTCAGTTAGGGGATCAGCCTGCTCAGACTAAAATAGATAACTGATATACCAGAGGGTTCTCGAAGCTAATATACCCGGGGGCTTAGTATCCTTTTATGAAGACCTTAGTGGTGCAGCAAGGCACCGTAGCGTATATCCCAGTATCTGAGACTAAACAATAACGAAGGTCCCTTTGACAGGAATCATCTACAGGAGCTGATAAATAGCATTTACAGGTTTAAATGAGTTGATTTTTTCCTAGATTTTTTACATACTTATAGCGTTAACAAATAGAGGTTGGTCCCTCTCATAAGCTGCTACCGACACAAAATCTGTGTCACTCCTAGGTGCCAGGTACCTAAAAAGACCATGCGCCTCAAGCGTAATTACCGAAAGGTAGTAGCGCCTGGCCCCTGGGAGGGGTACAGATTTTTTTGTATCCCTCACCCCTAACCAGGGTGATGGGAATAAGCCCTGGCCGACCTCACAGGTCGCGACTATAAGCGATAAGCATCTAGCAATGAAACCATTGCAGCTTATCAGGCCACCATTGGTTTGCTATAAACCTCCACCTGGCTGGATGTGGACCGATGGGACGCGGAAATTACTGCCGAGGCCGATGGAAATGGTAATACAAAAAGAGGCTCGGGTTCCAGTGAAGATTATTTTTCACAAAGAAACCAAACCTCTTAAAGCTTGACCCAGCTTTCACCTCTCCTTACGGGGAGGTGTTTTGTTAGTCTAAGTATATGGTGTACACCATAATTCAGACAATATGTTTTGTACCACATTGTAGTATATTTAGCTATAGGACTCACTTATTTTGTTGACCATCGACCATTATATTGCATCTACATCATCTCCTGTGTGGAGTGAGAAAAGGTGTGACATGATAAAACATCTGAGTATTTACCATGTGATATCCACGTAAATGCTGTTCTTCGCTAACAACTCTGTAGCTAACATTTGCTAACAAAACCTAACGTTTCTATAGGGGGTCAGTAAGTTTTCAGTGTTTTCTGCGGGTTGCCCTGGCGAACAAGCTCTTTGTAGCCAGTTGTAGTGTTGAACTTCATGCTAGCTAGGTAATGACTATATAGTTCGTTCTTAGCAGACTCTGAAAGTTTTGGGTCAAGAATCTTCTCAAAATAGCTCTGAGCAATACTTTTATTATCGAAGTAGTCGATATACAAGTTTGTCGTTCCGGCAGTATATTGACCCACTAGCAAATCATTTAACGCTATGATTTTGGCGTCTGAGGTTTCAGTGGTGTAAATGATCAATTTACGGAGTGTGCCAGAGCCAGTATTGCTAACAACTTCGTAAGTTGAAGCTGGAGTACTTGTGGTGGTAGGAGTGGGGGTAGAGGGCGTTGGTGTAGATTCTGTTGAGGTAGCATATGCTACTAAGCCAACCAATATCGGTATTACTACAAATAAGACACAACATCCGCTTGCCTTTTTACTCTCTTCGGCGTTTTTCCTTTTCTTCTCTACCTGAGCACGTAGAGCATCTTCTTTTAGGGCTGATTCTTGCTTAACTGCTTCGTTGATCCACTCCCGACAGTTGGGGCATTTTACAGCCTTGTCAGATATTTCAGTTTGGCAATATGGGCAAAGCATGGTTAGTGATCTAAAAATAAAAACGGACAACCATCTAGGTTGTCTGGACCAGTAACAGGGTTGTCCCTGCTATTTCGATGGTTGCCCGTTATATGGGACAACCACCTACTTGTATAGGTTGGGTAATTTAACCGTGTTACTGTTCCAGACGGTCTAAGCGTAGCAGATCCTGGAATAAATCACGATACGGTCTAGAATAAACCCATGGACGATTTAAGCGCTCTACGTGCGGGTATTGAAAGGTTTCTTGATGACCGAATAGGTAATACAAAGGACGAGTCACGAGAAAGTAAATACATCCTTTATGCGCGTAAGTCGACAAGTTCCAGTGATCATCAAGAGCACTCAATAGATGATCAGATAAAGGACTGTTATGTCAGGTGCATAAATCCTGATGGGTTAAATGTAATTAAGATATTTAAAGAAGAGGAGTCGGCACGCAATGCGGGCACCCGTCCCTTGTTTAGGAAAATGTTGAACATGATCCAGGACGGTGAAGCTGATGGCATCATAACGTGGCACCCTGATCGATTATCACGGAACATGAAAGAGGCAGGCGAGATAATCGACTTACTGGATAAAGAAGCAATAAAAGATCTAAGATTTGCAACTTCGACTTTCGAGAATAACCCTACTGGCAAGATGCTTCTTGGCATTGCCTTTGTGCTAGCGAAACAATACTCCGAGCATTTAAGTGAGAACGTTAGCCGAGGAAACAGAGAGCATGTGGCACGTGGGGAGTACTTGGCAACTTCAAAACATGGCTATCGGATAATTCGTACAAGCGATTTAGATCGCTTGTACCCAGATGAAGAAAATTTTCAGTACATCAAAGAGGCATTTCGACTCCGTCTTACAGAAAATAGGCGACTAGAAGATATCGCAGACTACCTAAACTCGAGTGGCTACAAGGTGCACAATCGGCGTGTAGGTCATAAGAGTTTTAAGTGGTCAAAGTCAAAAGTATCAGCCCTTTTTAAGGATGCGATATATGCAGGCTTCCTAGTTTACGGCACACACCAAACCTATTTACCTGAGCTGTACGACTTTACTCCCGTTATTACACTCAAGGAATTTACTGTCTTAAATCCAGGTGTAAATCTTGGAGAGACAATTGCTGTTAAAGGTAAGAGAACCGGTTTGGCTACACAGTATGCGTACAAAATGGTTACCTGCGGTTATTGTGGTGGCTTAATGACACCTGCTCCTCAGCCAAAAAAACTAGCGACTGGCGATAAGGTTTCTATTTTCTACTTTCGATGCGAAAACGCAATATGCAGAGCACCAAAGAGAAATAATACCCGGGCTAGAGTGATTCTGGATTTTGTTATTTCTTTTTTGAAGGCTAATGCAGAGAGGCTTTCAACGCCAGAAGTATACGAAATGTACAAGAGAGAGAAAGAAGAAGCAGTAAAAGAAGTACAGCGTAAATTCAAAGACTTAATGGGTGTTATCACCAAGAAAGAGAAGGAGTTAAGCCATCAACTAAATTTAACGAAAGACAAAATCAGTCATTCTGACGATGAGGCGCTTACTAGGATTTTGGTTGAAAATGTTCAGCGTTACGAGAAACAGCTTGAGGGATTGCAGGATGACAAGTTTGATATAACCACAAAGAGGGATCAGGTGGGCGCCTCGATGCTAAGTCTTGGTGATTTTCTCGAATTTATGCAAAAATCGGCTACCACACTAGAGAAAACTAATTCGCTGGAGGTAGTTGATGGGGTTACCAAAATTCTCTTCTCGAACTTTGTTGTTAAGGATAAATCTATATCTGATTACAAACTAAAAGAACCCTTTGAAAGGGTCCTTTTAGTTGATCGTGTTCATTTTGGTCGGGGTGCCCGGACTTGAACCGGGGACCTCCTGGTCCCAAACCAGGCGCACTAGCCAACTGTGCTACACCCCGAGGAGGCGGACCCGCGCAAAAGCTTGCTTTTGCATGAGGATGCCGACGAGGGGTGGAATTTGCGAAGCAAATCGAACCCCGAAGTCATATGCTGCACGGGAAGCGATTTGCGGAGCAAATCGAACCCCGAGGCAATCCTCAGATTTCAGGCCTTCCTATTCTTACCTGAAACACCCCTATCCGTCAATTGCGCTTTAGTGGCGCTCCGGCTATACTGCGAACAGGTTACGGATGGCACGCAACCGATTACTGATTACTTATAGATTCGTCTCCCTCTCAATGTTTGTACTTACTCCACCAAATATTCAGATCTTGCGTAGCGTCTAACAGGTTAGAATCGCCGAGGCGTTACTTGGTGGTGGCCAGGGTAGAGGAGACAGAAAGGAGCTAGATGGAAATTGTGATTGCGGTAATTGCCGCAGCACTCGGAGTCGGCATCGGCTTTGGAGCTTCTACGCGTACTGCAAAAGGCAAGACGCAAGAAATGGAAAAACAAGCAGCGGCAGCGTTAAAAAAAGCCGAGGCTGAGGCAGATAAGCGCAAGGCTGAGCTACTAGCAGAGGCCGAGGAGCGCCAGAAGTTTGTGCGCGATTTGGAAAAGTCTATTCAGAACCGCGAAGCTCAGGTAGAGCGCCGCAGTGAAGATATTGAGCGCCTACGCAAAGAGTGGGAAACAAAGAATGAAGAGGTAATTAAGGTGAAAGAGGCGGTGCGCGAAATCCGCGAGAAGCAAGAAGCTTCTCTAGAGCGCATTGCCAAAATGAGCAAAGAAGAAGCCAAGGAAGTGCTCCTGGGCGTTGTAGAAAAGAGTGCCAAGGACGACATCATCAAGAAGATGAAGCAGCTCGATGACCGCACTGAAACTGAGGTTGAAAACGAGGCTCGCCTGCGCCTGTCTACCATTCTGGCTCGCATAGCTTCTGATGTTACCGCCGAGAACACTGTCTTTGCCGTCACCATTCCGAACGAGGAGATGAAAGGTCGCTTGATTGGTAAGGAAGGTCGCAATATTATTGCGTTCGAAAAAGCTACAGGGGTAGACCTACTGATCGACGACAGTCCAGATACCGTGCTGATTTCATCTTTCGACCCAGTACGTCGTGAGATTGGTCGCGTTGCCTTAGAACAGCTCATCCGTGATGGTCGGGTACAGCCAGCGCGCATTGAAGAAATTGTGGCAAAGGCTACCGAGGATGTTAACAATGCCATCCGTAAGGCTGGTGAAGCGGCAGTAATCGAGGCTAAAGTTTCTGGTTTGCCGAAAGAGATCGTTCGTATCTTGGGTCAGCTGAAGTATCGCACCTCATACGGCCAGAACATGCTGGCGCACTCAATTGAGGTCTGTAAAATTGCCGGCATCATTGCCGAAGAAGTAGGCGCGGATGTGCAGGTTACCCGTACTGCCGCCCTGCTGCACGATCTTGGTAAGGCCCTCGATCACGATATTAAGGCGCCACACCACCACATTTCGGCCGACATTGCCCGTAAGTACAAGCTAGGCGAGGATATTGCCCACGCCATTATTGCCCACCACGACGACGTACCACCAACCACAACTGAGGCGTGGATAGTTAAAACTGCCGATGCAATCTCGGGGGCTCGCCCTGGCGCCCGCCGTGGCTCCTACGAGGAGTACGTGGAGCGTTTGCGTGAGCTAGAGAACGTTGCCAACAACTTCCCCGGTGTCGATAAGTCCTTTGCTATTCAGGCCGGACGTGAGGTGCGTGTATTTGTGCGACCGAACGAGATTGATGACCTAGAGGCTGCTAAGCTCGCTAAGGCAATTGCTGCCAAGGTAGAGGAAGAGCTCACCTACCCAGGTCAAGTTAAGGTAAATGTAATCCGCGAGACACGTCACCAGGCCTTTGCTAGTTAAGATTGTGTCAGGGTTGCGTCAGAGAGTCGGCGGTTATTGCCGGCTTTTCTGGTAGTATAAGCGCATGAAAGTTCGTACTGCCTTCTTTGCTGTACTGTGTGTACTGCTTGTTGCAGCAGGTTTTGTGACAGGCTTATCTGTAGCTGGGCGTGAGCAAAAAAATAGCACCACCAACTATCGCACTACTCAGCACACTGGTTTCTACAACTATCAGAGCCTACAAGACACCAAGCAGCCAGGCATACTTCGTGTACTGCAAGATGGCTCGTCCTGTGCGCAGAGTAACTCTGTTGCTACGTACACCGACTGGAGTGGATTTGTTCGCGCCAGCA
>JAYRWT010000078.1:0-16729 GCA_041917855.1 Patescibacteria group bacterium
GGGACACTGGTTACCCTGTAATAAATCTTGCCAACAGATTGCTTTCCCATACGATGTAGTTATGTATGGCTAGAGTATAGTACAAAACCTAATTCTGTAGCCATCTTTAGATATTAGTGCTATAGTCTGAGCCACGGATAGCAGAGGGGGCTATCAGATCTATTACTAGCAAGCCTCTATGCGTTCATTCATTGTTTTCCTAGTGTTCTTGGCGCTGATTGTTGTTTCAGGTTGGGCAATTTACCGTGTGAATACTCGTAATGCCTCAAAGAGTAACGACGTAAACCCGCAGATCAACCTAAGTATGGCTACTCCAACGCCTACAGCAGTAGCAACGGTCACACCTACAGCTACTCCTTCAGCCACAGCGGTCGCACAGGCACCAAAGGTTACCGTGCCAACGGGTACTGATCTTCCTAAAACTGGTGGCTCCCCAGTAGGGCTACTGACTCTTGGTGGTGTAGTTGCTGCAGCTGGCGGTGTGCTTAGCTCACATCTTCGGGCTAAGCAGGCTGTTAAAAAGGCATATAGCTCACGCTAAGCCTGGCTGCTTACTGCAGAGTACTCCAAGCATAAAAGAACCTGGTTTAGCCAGGTTCTTTTATTTTAGTTCAAAATAGGGTTTGCCCGGCCGGCTGCTGGGACGGTAAAGGTAAAGGTTGTGCCTTTTTCTTCTACTGATTCTACGGTAATGGTGCCGCCCATGCGCTCAACAATAGATTTGGTTATGTACAAGCCAAGGCCAGTACCAATAATTCCCACAGTTTTTGCTGAATCTACTCGGTAGAACTTCTCAAAGAGGTGAGTCATCTGCTCGGACTTCATACCAAAGCCGGTATCGCTTACAGAAACCTGTACTAAGCCCTCAGCACGTCGCACCTCGGCCTCAATAATCACGCTGCCCTTTTCTCGGTTGTACTTGATGGCATTACTAATCAGGTTAACCAGTACCTGAATGGTGCGATCACCATCTGCCCAAATGTGAGGGACACTTTCACGCGGCGCAACAAAGTTCAGGGTAATACCCTTGTCTTCAGCCACAAAGCGTAACTGACTGATTGTATCCTGAATCAGCTTGATCATATCGTGCTCTTTAAAGTCCATATTCATCTTGCCAGATTCAATGCGCGATACATCGAGGAGATCTTTGAGCTGCGCAGAAAGTCGATGCACCGAAGATCTAACGTTTTCTAAGTACTCGATGGTCTGGGGTTTTAGCTTTTTCTCATGACCCTGAGGCTTCATCACGTAGCTTAGGTAGCCCTCCATAGCGGAGATTGGCGTGATTAGCTCATGTGAGGCAACTGACACAAACTCGTTCTTTGCTTGGTCGCTTTCATAGAGCCGAGCCTTTTGAATAGAGGAAATTGCTTGCTCCCCAATGGTGTTGAGAAGGGCGATGTCACGTTTTGTGTACTGGAAATCTGAGAGTTTTTTAGAGAGGCAGATTAAGCCGATTAGCTCACCCTTTTTAATGTGTAGTGGTATAACAACAGCGGCCTCAATGCGTTCAAGTTTCTCGATTAAAGGTCGGATTTTATTCTTTAAGTGGCTGGTTTGTAGCTCCTCGAGTGAAACAATGGCATCGTGTTTAGTAAAGTATTCATATACCCCATCTGATTGCGCAAGGGGAAGCTCCGAGGTTTTTTCGTAACCAATGTGGCGGATGCGAATAGGCTGCTCGTTTTCATGCCCCGGCTGAGGGAAGACGTAGGTGGCAACATGCTCAAGGTGTAGGGTGCGCATTATACTATTCATAACTAGCTCAATTGCTTCATCTAGGCCAATGACGCCGTTTAGTTTTACTACCAAATTTCTGACCACCTCCTGCTCATCGTAGCTCTGTTTAAAAAGCAGGGAATCTACTAAGCCAGAAACCCAGCGTCGCAAAGGCTGGGTAGAAAAGGCAACGAGAGCAGCTATGGTTAGATCTATAAATAGCTGAGTACGTTCTCCCCGCAGAATTGTGCTGAGACCAGTTCCCCAGAGTGTTAGGCCGTATACTCCACTAATAAAGATAATGACGCTCGTAAGTACGATAATGCGTTTAATGGCTAGTCGTAGATCAAAAACTCGCTGATTCGTAATAGCATATGCGGTAATTCCACAGACGAGCAGGGTTGCTACAGGTGAGGTATCAACCAGACCCCGATACCCAAGTAATGGAAGTATCAAGTCTGCTGCAATACCATACGCACTACTACCAATTGTGCCGATCAAGAAAAGCCTGAGCTGCTCGCGCTGAGCGGCATGTGCGCCTCTTAGGCGTGAGCGAAGCTGCTGTACCACGCTAGTCGCCCACCAGACTACATAAGCCACAAAAAGATACATGCCCCAGCCGTACTGAACAGCGTAGTGGTCGGGAGTAAAGGTGGCAGTGGAAACAACTAAGGGAGAAAACCCTAAGATAAGTGCTGCCGCTCCAAGGCCAAAGTGAAGCATGTTTGTTACTCCACTCTCTGTGCGGGTTGGACTAGAAGAAAACAGAGTCAAAAATAGCTGGAGTTGTACTAGGGCAGGTACTACTATGGCGTGCGAAGCACGTACCCAGAAAAGTAAGCCATCGCTTGCGGTAACCTGTACACCATAGGTGGAGCTAATCCAAACGGCAATCAGTAGTGTAAGAATAAAAAAGCTACCCGGTATCTGCTTATCCCTACTGAATAAATAGGTGATTGCGCCAAGACCAACGGTAATAACTGCAGTTAGGGCAAGGGCGAGGGCAACGTAGGAGTTCATGGCTAGTCTCGGGATACTACTGGTACGTATACGCGGAAGGTGCTACCGCGCTTTTCGGTGCTTTCGGCGGTGATGGTACCACCCATCTTTTCCATTACCAGCTTGCATATGTAGAGGCCAAGCCCTGTGCCAGAAATGCCGGTGGTTTCTGGGGTTTCAACTCGGTAAAAGCGCTCAAACAAGTGGCGCATTTTTTCTTTGCTCATGCCAATCCCGGTGTCGGTTATAGTGATCTCTACCTCACGTTCTTTCTGCCAGTGCTTAAAACTTACGGTGACCGTCCCGTGCTTTTTATTGTAACTTACGGCATTGGCTAAAAGGTTGCTAATGACCTCTTTGCAGCCCGAGGCATCTATGAGCACCTGTGGTAGCGCGTGTCGCGGCTCAACCAGGTGAAGCGTTACATCTACAGCCGCTGCAGCGCGCTGCTGTGCGGTTAAACAGTCACGCACGACATCGAGTACCTGCATGGGTTCAGGTTTAATTTCCATTTTCCCAGATTCAATGCGCGAGACTGTCAGAAGGTCATTCACCAATGACGCCAGCTGTTTAGCAATAGAGAAAACACGCGTAAGGTACTCCTGCTTTTCAGCAGAAAGTTCCTGACCGGCTATTTTTTCGTCCACGATCATGGATAGATAGCCGCGAATAGCAGTTAGGGGTGTGCGCAGCTCATGTGAGGCTATAGATACAAACTCAGTTTTCAGCTGATCAACCTGATACAAGTTAGCTTTTTGAATGCCGGCAACTGATTGTGCGGAAACCTGGTTTAAAAATTCTAGAGATTCACGTGAAAGGTCAATTCGGCCTGAGCCAGTAGAGAGCACAATGAGGCCGATTAGGTTATTTTTGATGTAGAGCGGCATGGCCACGCTAGCATGCAGGGAGCTGAGCTTACTGTATACCGCGTTCTTCAGTGCGTGTTGGCGTATAAACTCTGAGCGACCATGCTGGGGTAGGTTATTAGTTGCAATCAAAACCTTCTCTTGCTCTACCTCGTGCAGTAAATCATCAACAAAGATGCTGCTCTGGTGCTTGCTAAAGTAGGAGATAAAGCCATCCTGCTTATCAAGTGCTACACCTGCCGCATTGGGATAGCCCTGGTAGTAGAGCTCCTTGAGTTCAATATCCTGCTGCTCAGTGAGCTCATTTGTTGTCTGGAAAATATAAGCAACCATGCGTTTGAGTTCTGAGCGTAAGCTCCTGCTGGCGTGGTTAGCAATCGTATCAAGGGCGGTGTGCAGGTCAAGAGCCTGGTTTAGCTGCTCATTGAGGGAGTGAATTAGCTCCTCTCGTTCGCGCTGGTCGCGGAATAGCCATAGGTCAGCTCGCCGTTCCGCCCACTCACGGAAGCCGTTAAAGGTCAGTCCAATTACTACAATTTCAATAAAGCTAATCAGGGTTGAGTAGCTTCCATAAAAGTCACTGAAGCCGCGTACAAAGACCAGGAGTACAGCGCCGTATACCGCAAAAATAAAGAGTAGGAGGAGGGTGAAGATAAGTGTACGTTTGATAATCAGACGTACATCAAAGAGCTGCTGTGTCAGGATTTTGTAAGAAATGATGCCAAAGAGAAAAAGAGCCGCTAGGGGGGCAAAGGCAACGAAGCTTGTATTGCGGAAGAAGGCCACCAACACAAAGTTGGAAATAGCAATAAAGCTAAACGTGCTAATTATACCGAGAGAAATATTTCGCATTTGACTTCGGATTACTCCGCGGGAAGCCAAAGTCTTACGAATCAGCAGGTAGACAATTGCTGCAAGTAACCCCAGTGCGTAAATCCCAAAGAAAGGAATCCCGTATCCAACTATTGCTTGGCCATTTTCAAACCGGTCATACACTAGCGGCGTAAGGGTCAGTAGGTGTACAGCAGCGCCGATTATATAAAAGAGAGTAAGCTGCTTAGGCTTGAGTATCACTTTCCTGCTTGGGAAGGTGTGCACAAACAGAAAGAGAGATGACACCTGCGCGGCTGCAAAGAACATAACCAACCGCAGCCAAACTATTTCTAGCGTCTGGGATGAAATATAGTTCATAGCTAACCAGAGCACAGTTGTAATTACAAATACTGCAAAAATACGATTGGTGTGGCTATCTGGGCGCGCCAAAACAGTCAGTACGCCTACGTACAGACTGACCGCTATGCAAATGGTTAGGATAGCAAACTCAAGCACCAAACCCTCCTTTAGTTACGATGAAGCTAGGGCTTCTCTAGTATGGCACTTACTGGTTTTCTTGCGCTATGGCGAGGAAGCATATCGACGTGTCCTAGCCCAAAAAATACGTGAGGCCTAAGTGGGCTGCCAACTATACGCTGTAATTTAACTGACGCGCCTGGCAGCTCAATGAGTGCTGCCCAAATGCTATGGCTCAATCCTAATGCAGTTGCTTGGGTAAGCACTTCCTGGAGGTAGTAACCGCTCTGGAGCCAGCCGTGGTAGCTATCGTCGGCCCCTGTGATGCAGCCAAGTACGGGAGCACTTGCTACCGCCGCCCGCAGCGTTCTGCCCTGCCACGGCCCGATGTTCGCGTGACGGATAACATGTGGCATTAGTTGGGAGCTAAAATTTGTACGAATGTTTGAGGCATAGCCGGGGATGCCATCTTCGCGCTTGGTGGTATTAGGCACAATGTAGTCAGATAGTTCACGTCTGAACTTTGTATTGCTAAAGCCAAAGGTGGCACTGAGCTGCATAAGCTCAGCAATTTTTTTCCGTGTGGTTGGGTCAGTGATAAGTAGAAGGGCAGTCTCCCTGCGCGGTGGCGTTAATGAGCCCAAGTTCTTAATAGCTGCATCATCCACTGCTTGATTCTTGTAGAGTCCGCGGTAGTTTCTGCGCTGTCTGAGCGCATCTAGTATTTGCAGGTCAGGTGTAACAGGATTTTTTGAAAGTGTAATTGTTGCCTTAGCAATGTGGGCCAGGTCGGTATAACCGCTCGGCAGCCATTCTACAGACACACTATGACCAAAGGCCTGGGCAGCAATAACAAAGTTAGCTACAAATGCACCAAAACTAATGTAGGTTTCACGGGCCGTTGGGTCTGAATCTCTCAGTTTGACAGCTGGGTTATGCCGCAGGATTAGCGTACTTTTAGATATGCTACATAGCCATGGCTGTGTGTTATGCACAGAAGGTGCCAAGATGGCGTACCTGAGTAGATAGCTAATTACTGCTTCTGGAGTGGCCTTAGTAGGGTGCTCATCTGGAGAAATGTCCCAGATGTGTGGGTGCAAATCGTTTTTTGGAAGGTGAGGTTTCATAGGTCTCCTAAATCTTGTAGGTACTTCTGAAATCCACGAAAACCAGTCATGGTTTTTGCCGTGTGCGAGGCTCGTCTATCAATCTCGCGCTGTGTACTGTGGCCAGGCACAAATGCATCTTCTTGAGCCAGGTAGTACCTGCCAGTTGGCATTTCTTGGCCAAGTAAAATACGCTTTGCCACAAAAGTAGTAGCTGTACCCGCAGTCACTGCAGCCGTGCCGAGCTGTGGCCAGGTATTCAAGAAGGTTCCAACTTCTTGTATGGAGTCTTGCATTCTTGGGGTTGCCTCGCTTAAGCCGGCAATATCTGACACTAGGGCCAGTCGCTCCGCGAAGCTCATGTTTTCTCGAATGCTGTCGATTAGCTTTTGACTTGCGCGGCCGTGAAAGGGAATCAGATCTGGCTCTAGGTCGTAGCGTTCAACATCAACAAAAATGCCATCACCGTTATCGGTTGCCATTATGAGCGGTATACCGTGCTCACGGGCAAATAGTCGACTCTTGAGTTTTACTACTGCGTTGTCAACTTCTTCAATAAAGAGATCGAGCTTAGGTGCTAAAAAGAAGTCGGCCATATTTTCTTCAAGCAGGCCTTTGTCGTACAGCTCAACCTCTAAAAACGGATCAAGTTCTAGCGTGCGTTGAGCAAAATACAGTCCCTTGTGCATATCGACTGCCCATAGGGGGGCCATCAGGCGGTTCAGGTTTGGCACAGAGATAGTATCGAAGTCGGCAATTTTGTAGCCACCACCCACCCCTGACATAGCCAGCACATTGAGGATGTTTGAGCCGACACTCATGCCTGCTACGCCAATGCGCTTGGTCATGAGGATGGTTTGCTCCTCTCGAGTTACCAGGTTTCGATTGCGACAGGTTCGGAGTAGCTGAAAGGTTTCACGGCTTGGCAGGTGAATCAAGGTGTTGTTCCACGGGTAGTAGACCCAAACTCCCTGCTTCTCCAAGGGAGCGCGCTGCTTCCAATCCAGGAGGTACTGCGCCTTACTGGGTTCATATACGGGGTCACCTGATTTCAGCCAGGGATGTTGTACGTCAAATAATTCATCAAGACAGTGCTCAAAGAGGTCAAGCACGCGCAAAGATTTGTCGGCGCGTAAGCGCTTAAGTTTTGGGTCGCTAGCCTCAAAAATACTTACTTTATAATCCATGGCTGTTTCTTGCCTCGGTCCGTTGCTACTGACCCATATGGGATGAGTTCAACACGGGGCTTAGAGCGCGTCTCACCAATCTTTTCTGTTAGTGCTGCGTACTCAGAGTTGTTGTTTAATAAGGTTCCGTGGATGGTCTCACTAACTTTCTTGAGTAATTCGTCGGTCGCCTGCACGCCATCACAGAGTTCAACCAGGACATGAATGTACTGATCTTGATTCTGATCGTACTCAGTTTTCATACTCATGCGGGCAGTGGTGTAGTCGATAAGGTCGGGGTGTTCGAGTGCTGCGCGCACTGTTTGCGGGTACACATTTAAGCCGTAAAGGGTAACCGTTTGATCACTTTTACCAAACAGCGCAACAAATGGCAGCTTGAGGACACTCACATGGGCTAATTTTGCTTCTTCGATAATGTCGATCTCGCACTCATTTAGAATGTCTACCATTTCATCAAAGCTGTAGACGGCTGCTGTATCGTGAAGGTTATAGTGGTACACCGGCAGGCCACCAAAGGTTGTGCAGAGCAGCTCGCCGTCTTGGATCTTGATATTTTTTAGGTCTGGGTAGTACTGGACGAAGGTAGAAATAGGCTGATTACGAAAGAGGCGCTCCATGAGTTTTGGTGAGTCTTCAGCCAAACGTTTAATTAGTACTGTAAACGGCGTTTCATGCCCCATAATTGCTGCGTCTGCTGTGCCGTAAGTGTTGAGACTTGCGTGGTAATAGTCATCAATTTTTGCAGAACGGTATAGGTGTGCGCGCCATGCTTCACTTATTGCCTCTGCACCAAAAATAAAGCGCAGTGGGTACCTGGACCAATCCACGCCGCGTCGTGCTCCTTCTTCGATAATATCTTTTACAAACGGAGGGTAGCCGCATATAATGATCTGCTCATAGTTGTGGCCAATCTGAGAGATGATACGGAGCACCTCATCCATATTGATGCCTGGCGTCATAATAGTCAGTGGGTATCCACGCTCAGCGATTCGCAAGCAGGCATTTAACGTAAAAACGCCCGCTACCCATGTGCCCATAGAGTAGGCATCAATGAGTAGTGTGCGCTTTTTGCTAATGTTGAAACCTTCTTCCAACATTATCTCGTAGATCATCGTGGTCTCTAGCTCAAGGTAGCTACCACGCGGCCAAAAATATGGTGTTCCGCTTGACCCAGAACTTACCGACACCATTTGCATGTTTTGGCTGGCCGGCTGCGGGACCAGGTCATCTATGCTGTAAGCACGCAGATAGTTCTGTTTATCGATTGGTGCGTCGCCATGGCTAGCGCTGTAATCGCGATAGGCGGGGACATTTTCAAACATAAACTGCCTGACGTTCTCATGGAGAGCCTCGCTCAACTCACTCAGCTCTTTAGGTTTGATTGTCTGCAGTCGTTTTACGGCATAGGAGACATCAAAAAGCTGCAGCGCGGCCAGGTGGGGAAGCGCTGCTGAGCGGATTACCTGCTGCGCTTCTGGGTGGAAGTAGGGCAGCAGAGCTTGAAAGTCGCTCCTAGTCTTCATCTGAAGCTCAGTATATACTTATGCAATGAGCACAGCAACAGATAGCGTACTGATTATCGGTGGGTCGGGCCTGGTTGGCGGTGCGCTGGCCAGAGCATTCGTGGAGCAGGGGCGCCAGGTTGTTGTGGTAGACCTGCGTCAGTCAGCTCTTTCTGGCGTTACCTATGTGCAGGCAAATGCGCTCCAGCCAGGTGTGTTACAAGATTTGATTGCGCAGCACGCACCGAGCGTTGTGCTGAATGCGGTGAATGTGGCGACGATCTTTTCTGGTCAAGAGAACGGCTACAAGGGCCTGATTGGGTTTTACGCTGAACTGTACGGGGCACTCAGCAATGCTGCTAAGCCGGTGCACTACCTTCAGATTGGCACAACCGGTTCTGGTGGACTAGGCTTTGACATTCCGTTTACCCACGGTGGCGCGGTAGAGGACATGCCGATCATCCACAAGGCTGCCTTTGCGGGCATCGGATCTCAGCTGCTGCTAATGATCCAGCGATCGTTTAATTCAGATCAGGTAAGGGTGAGTGAGGTAAAGCCAGGCTTAGCGATTTTTAACCCCAGCATTAGTGTTGATAATTTTGAACAGTACTCCGCTGTCACACTAGACGGAGGTGAGAGCGGCGCCTATACCTACGATGAGCTCAGCCTGCTGACGCACTACATGGGGTACACAACGGTTGATCGGGTCGCGAGTGTTGTTCAAGACGTTCTTAATCAGAAATTTGATAATGTTGATTTAGTCAAACATGATCTTACCCACGTCCTTGGGATTGCTGTGGTCAGTCAGGATGATCACGATGCCGTACTAAAGCAGCAGGCACTCGATCAGCTACGCCAAACCATGCAGGGTAAGATCTGTTTGCCTGCCACCGGCAACCTTGGCCCGCCAAGTGTTACCCGCGATTTGATTTTGGCTGCCGCGCTGCTAAAAGGTGAGTGGCTAGACGGAGAACTCGTTCGGGGTGCGATAGGGTATATGCACAGAAGTAAGCCCGAACTAGCTGCTTGGCTGGGCGAGCTTGATCTTAGTTCACGTATGGAGGAGCTCCGGAGCTATATGGACGGCTCATCCGAGGCGTGGCAGATTGTAGCCCGAGTTCTAGACGCGCAGAGGGGCTAACTATTTTGCTGAACATACGAGAACGGACCGTCCTGCTCGGGTGAGCGGAACGGTCCGTGTGGTGTACTTCAGCGAGAATCGATGGTCTCGCCGGGTCCGGCGATGGCCTGGTCGTCAGCGAAGTAGGGTCGTGCCCGAACTTCGAGTCCCTCGAGATCCATCAGTTGGCCCCCACCGTCCAGGAAGACGATCTGGGCGTTGTGCTCCAGAAGGAGTGACGGTAGAGGGTTGGGTCGTAGGAAGTTCATGACGACTTCGTACTCCTGCTGCCCAGCGAAGAAGTCGTCGAGGGCCTCCTGAGGCGTAGTGGGGTCTGTCCGCTTGAGCTCGATCTGATCTGCTGAGATGCCGAGCTTTGCAGCAAGCTGCTCACGGACCGAGTCGGGGAAGTGGGTTGCATCCTGACGGATGCAAAGAATCAAACAGGGTTTCATGGCGTTCTCCTTTACTGCTTGCCGCGATCGGCTTGGGCAGTAAGTCCGCAAAACTATACTCTAAAAACAGGATTTTGTCAATCCTGTAGCCGCATAAACCGGGCATAAATTACCGGAGAGCCTATCCCTCCTGTCCAATCTTTAGCAGCACCTCAAAGTCGTCGCCATCTTGCAGCTGATTTGGTCGCTCAAAGCCACACTGCACACAGCGGTGCTTGATAAACCAGCGGCCATCTCGCTGAAAGTACTCTGCGGGCTGCATGAGCCCTTTGCAGTCTGCCAACCTGTCGCCAGGGTTAACGTCTACATGCCTGCTCCATAAACAGTGAGGGCAGTGGTTGGTGTAGCCAGTACCACCAACAGCTTTGCCGCAGTGCTCGCAGACAAAGTTTTCACGTCTGCGCTGGAAGCGACGATAGTGAAACATGACGCAATACTTACGCCGCAGCGCTTGGGTTACTGCCACCGCGAATCTTCTCTGCAATCTTGGCTAGCTCAGTATTATCAGCCCCTGCTCCTTCGTGGGTAGAAATGTAGCCCTCGTACTGGGTGAAAAACTTCGGATCCTCATGTTCAATGGGCTTCCAATCAGGCATAGCCGTGCCGTGCAGCGGGTAGAGCTTGGCATGCAGGTGGTTAACGCCAAAGCCTTCAAAGACCACACCTACTCGGCCAACCTCTGGGTAGGCGGCTTTAATCATGCCAACAACCTGTTCGGCTGCATCCATTAGCCTAGCCCGGACATCTGAGGGCAGCTCAAAGACATCACTACCGTAGTGAGCCTTTGGAATAACTAGGGTAAGTGCCTCTGTGTTTGGATAGATACTCAGAAAAGCGTAGAAGGTATCGTCTTCCCAAATTTTGTGAGAAGGGGCTTCACCACGGGCAATCTTGCAGAAAATGCAGTCGTTCATGTGACCACAGTATCAGATTTGCTACTATGAGTGTATGCACATCGATCCACTCTCCAATTTTCACGAAGAACAGTTTGCCAATAACAACCGCATCCTGCATGTGGCCGGGGATTTTCCGGTTGGTTGTGTTGAGGTCATTTTCCCAGTTGGATCCGCGCACGCTCACCACGATAACGGTATTGTCCCGGGGCTCCCACACTTTTTTGAGCATATGATGTTCTTGCGTACCGAGGGTCATCCAGCCAAAAACGAGCTAGAAAAGCTACTTGGCCTGAAGGCAGGTAAGAGTAACGCTCACACCTACTGGTACCACACGGCCTACGAGCTTGATATGCCAGCTGGTGAGATGGAGTACGGCATGAACCTGTTGGCTGAGCGTCTGCGTACCCCAGTATTTACCGAGGAGGATGCAGAAGTTGAACGCGGTGTAGTTAAGAACGAGCGTGATAACCGCGCCAGGTTTTACCCGGGTAGTCACCCAGCTAGTAAATATTATTTCTCTGAATTCTTGTCTGACTACTCGGTAAGTATTGAGCAGCGTTTTGGTACAGACGATGATTTGGCTCAGATGAGCCCAGACCTACTGGCAAAGGCACACCGCACACTGTTAGCGCGGGGCGGTTTAACTATTGTGAGCGTTGGTGACCACAGTATTGAGCCTTTGCGCACCTTTTTGTCAGGGCTTACAGACCAGCAACCAGAACTGCAGCTACCAGAAACCTTGCAAGAATTTGAATCGCAGATTGGCTGGAAAGATGCTAGCTATCGCGCCCTGCCATTTGAGAGTGTGCGCATGCCAACCCTAGAGGCGGCTTGGGTATTTCCTGGCTACCTAGACTACGCCGAGCGTAACAAACTCTCTTTTGTTATGCGTCTGCTTGATAACTTTGTGCACGGCTCCTTCATAGAGGAACTACGCCACAAGCGCGGTTGGATGTACGGCATGGATTCGCATACCGATTTCCGTCGCAGCGCCGTAACCTATGGGTTTTCCTTTCCACTCCAGAATGAGGATCAGATTCACTTTGTGCGTGATTGGATGCATGAGGCTATCTGGGGCGCCGTGCGCGATGACTCCTTAGTGCACACAGAGATTGAGAGACGTAAGGCCAACTTTGCCTACTGGTACCAGACAGCGGGAGCAGTAATGGAAGACGCCGGAGGTCTACTGCGCACCTACGACAAGCTGTATACCGCACAAGATTTCTTCTCCATCATGGACGCCATGTCCGACCGTAATGAGCGCGAAAGAATTCTCAGCACGTATTTCTCTCGCTCTGGTTTTGGAGAAATGGCTTTCCTACCTGAATAGTGCTAGCATGAGCTCTATGAAACGTGTTGTATCCGGCATCAAGCCAACCGGGGATATTCACCTGGGAAATTACGTTGGAATGATTAAGCCAATGGTTGAGCTACAAGCCGACCACGAGTGCTTCTTTTTCATTGCCGATCTGCACGCTCTTAACCAGATCAACGATGCCAAGGCACTGTCGGCAGGTGCGTTAGAAGTTGCCGCCTCGTACCTGGCACTTGGGTTGGACACCAGCAAGGCAACGCTCTTTCGTCAGTCAGATGTGCTCGAAGATCAGCAGTTGGCGGTCATTCTTTCTACCCTTACAGGCTTAGGTTTACTGGACCGGGCGCACGCCGTTAAAGATGCCAAGGGTAAGGCCGCAGAGATTCATGCCGGTACCTACTACTACCCAATTCTGATGGCGGCAGATATCTTGCTGTATTTAGGTGAGGTAGTTCCGGTGGGCCAAGATCAGCTGCAGCACCTAGAGATCGCCCGTGATCTTGCCGATAAGTTCAACCGCGTATACGGCAATGTCTTCCCACTGCCAGAGGCCAAGGTTAACACCGGCTTTGAGAAACTTCCTGGTGTAGACGGTCAAAAAATGAGCAAGAGCTACGGCAATGTGATCGGTATTTTTGACTCTCCCGATATGATCCAGGCAGCCATTGCTAGGGTAGTAACTGATTCAAAAAATCCTGAAGAGCCAAAGAGTGAGGATAGTGTTATCTACCAGCTCTACCGCGCGGTGGGCACTCCAGAGCAGGTAGCTGATTTTGGTCAGCGTTTCCTTGGTGGTGGCATGGGCTATAAACAGGCAAAAGACGAGCTAGCTGCTGCCGTAGAGGCCTTTGTAGCACCACTACGCAACCGCAAGGCTGAACTCATGCAGAATCCTGACCATATCCGTGCGGTATTGGCTCAGGGGCGTGATCGCGTGCACCCAATTGCGCAAGAAACCATGCGCAAGGTGAGGGAACTGACTGGCTTAGCATAATTTCATGGCTGATCTGCGCACCCGTAAACCGCGAAGTGAGGGCGCGATGCCGCTTGAGCCGCAAGCAGTAACTGCTGGCCGTATGCTGCCTCAGGCACTTGATGCCGAGATTTCGCTACTTGGCTCACTATTTTTGGATGCCGAGGCCATCATGCGTGTGGCCGATAGCGTGCGGCCCGAAGACTTTTACCGCCCAGAGCACGCTGCCATTTACGAGGTAATGCTTGGGTTATTTGAGCGCCACGTGCCAATTGATTTGGTGACCGTAAATGAAGAGCTTGCAAGCCGTAAGCTAACAGATATGGTTGGTGGCCCCGCCAAGCTCTCCGCTCTGGTTAGTGCTGTGGCTTCCGCTACTAACGTAGTGCACTACGCTCAAATTGTGAGACAGAAAGCACTGCTGCGCCGCTTGATTTCTGCCTCTAACCAGATTGGTGAACTTGGGTTTCAGGAAGACCGTGAAGCCGAACGTATTCTGGACGAAGCTGAAACCACCCTCTTTGGTGTAACCCAGCGCTATCTAAAACAGAACTTTGTTTCCATTCGCTCAGTATTGGACGATAGCTTTGAGCGCCTTGGCATGTTGGCCAAGCAAGATGGAGCACTACGCGGTGTGCCAACCGGCTTTCGCTACCTAGACAGGTTACTAGGTGGCCTACAGCGCTCTGATTTGATTATTCTGGCTGCCCGTCCGTCTATGGGTAAAACCACCTTTGCCCTGAACATGGCTGAACATGCTGCCGTAAAAGAGGGCAAATCTGTTGGTATTTTCTCGTTAGAAATGTCCAAAGAACAGCTGGTAGATAAGATGATTTCATCTGTTGGAAAAGTAGACAGTTGGAAGCTGCGCAGTGGCCAATTAAGTGAGGACGAAATGGGTAGACTAATTGAGGCACAAGCAGAACTGGCCGAAGTTAAGCTCTTTATAGAAGATACTGCTGGCCTCAGTGTGATGGAGGTACGCACAAAAGCACGCCGTTTGCAGGCTGAACACGGTCTGGACATGTTGATGGTAGACTACCTACAGCTGATGCAGGGCAGCAGCAAGGCCAACGCGGACAACCGCGTACAGGAGGTATCTGAGATCTCTCGCTCGCTTAAAGCCTTAGCTAAAGAGCTAAATATTCCAATCCTAGCCCTATCCCAGCTATCTCGTAGCGTAGAGGCCCGCAACGACAAGCGCCCAATGCTTTCAGATCTGCGTGAATCGGGCTCTATTGAGCAGGATGCGGACGTAGTGATGTTTTTGTACCGTGACGACTATTACAATAAGAACAAAGAAGAGCACGATCATACCGTAGAAGTACTAGTTTCTAAGCATCGTAACGGCCCGACTGGTGATGTTAAGCTTTCTTCGCAGCTGCAGTACAGCCGCTTCTTTGATCTAGATATACGCCAGTAATGCCAACCGCAGTTACTATCGCGCTTGCGCGCGCAATCGGGGCAGTGATAAAAAAGCTGCGCCTTGGCAGTGGTTCAACTTGGCCTGGGGAGATTGCTTTACGGCTACAGCCAACCTTAATTAAGGAAATTCTTGAGAAGAACCCAGAACTACAGGTGGTCTGTGTTGTTGGTACAAATGGTAAAACTACTACTAGCAAGTTACTCGTTCACGTGTTGCGTGGTCTGGGTAAGCGGGTAATCACTAACGATACAGGAGCAAACCTGTTAAACGGTGTTGCCGCTACCCTGCTAGAGGCAACAGGTAGGGGGCTGCGCATTGCCGCTGATGTGGCCGTGCTTGAGCTAGACGAGAACGTGTTGCCACGCCTATTAGAACACATTGAACCGAGTGCATTAGTTCTGCTTAACCTGTTCCGTGACCAGTTAGACCGCTATGGTGAAGTGCGTACCATTGCTGACCGTTGGACAGAAGCGCTTGCCCGCCACACCTCGGTACGGCTGTATGTGAACGGGCAAGACCCTCTATTGGTTTGCCTCGGCTTAGCCGCCGCCAAGACTGGCTCAAAAGTAACATTTGTTGGCTTGCAAGAAGATGAAATTAAGGCGAAGGGAGTTGCAGAAGTTGGCGCAGAGGCAGATTCACAGTTCTGCCCGATCTGTGGTGAGCGTCTGCGCTATACCGCCGTTGCCTACTCACATATTGGTATTTTTAGCTGCCCCACAAAAGATCTAGCCACACCTAAGAACCTTGTTACTCCGGCTAACCTCACGGTGCCGCTCGTCGGTCTCTTTAATCGCTACAACCTGGCAGCGGCGTTTGGCTTGCTGCACGGGGAGTTTAAGGTTTCAGAGGAGCAAGCTCAGCCGGTACTGAACACATTTACCGCCTCATTTGGTCGTCAGGAGACAGTGCGCTATAACGGTGCTGAAGTGGTCGTGCAGCTCTCAAAAAACCCAACTGGCTTTAACCAGTCAATTCAGGTAGTGCGCGAGCATACTGCGACACGCAAGCATGTGCTGGTAATTCTGAACGATAGAACTCCTGACGGTAAAGACATTTCCTGGATCTGGGACACTCACTTCGAGGATTTACTGCAGTCGGCAACCTCGATTACGCTAACCGGCGATCGTGCCTATGATCTCGGTATTCGGTTTGCCTACGCTGTAGGGGTAGGCGCGCGCGTGGCGCCAGTGCAGAGCAAGATGGTGCGCATGCCAAACTGGCAGCTTGAGGCGCGCCAGACCCTTGGAGGGATTGTTAGCCCAGATGCGCATGCTGCTGGGCAGGTAGTTTCAATATCTCACCCTGACATGCCCGAAATTAGAGTTGTGCCAAGCTTGCAAGCCGCGCTAGATTATGCCGCAGGGCAAGCCATAGCCGACGATGCACTGCTCTTTGTACTGCCAACCTACTCCGCCATGCTCGAAGTTCGAACAAAACTAACCGGTGAAGCAATTACCGTATGAGCAGGAAAAAACTGCAACTCGTTTGGCTCTATCCAGATTTAATGAATACCTATGGGGATCGAGGTAATGTGCTTATTTTGCGCACTAGGGCGGAGCAAATGGGTCTGCAGTTGGATGTTACTGAGGTGACTGTGGACGCTAAGCGCGCTGCAGATTTTGACGCTGCGATCACGGCAGCTGACCTGTTCTTTATGGGCGGAGCACAAGATGCGCAGCAAGAGATTGTAGCTCGTGACCTGAGCAAATCAAGGCGAGAGCTACTGATTAGCAAGATTACAGAAGGAACGCCGGGGTTGTACATTTGTGGTGCCTATCAGCTGCTAGGAAGGGAGTACGTGGCGGCTAACGGAGCGCAGTTGCCAGGCTTAGGGGTATTCGACTGCGTCACTAAAAGTGCACCTGTTTCAGA
>JAYRWT010000079.1:0-23287 GCA_041917855.1 Patescibacteria group bacterium
ATAAAGGAATCGTTGATCAGGTTGATCATACGGTTAGCATTATCGCCGAGCACGACAAATACGAGCTAGCTCGTGTTGAGCCTGCCAAAATTATGAAGCGCTCCAATGCCTACAAGCCATATATGGAGTGGCGTGATGCAAAAGAGAGCGAGGGAAAGTTCACCTGGACTCTAGCCATGTACGGCACTGAGGCTATGGCTAAGGATGTCGGCATGAGCCTAGAGGAGTACTGGGACGAAATTTGCAAAGCTTGCTACCTAGATACGCCAGATCCCGTAGCTGAGTGGCAGCGCGTTTTTACTGAGCTAGAAACACTACGCAACAAGCTCAACGCGCTAGAAATTGATTCCCTCCACGTAGAGGCAAAGGGAGTCAATGGCTTACCTGACACAGACCTTACTGTAGGGATTGGCCCAAATCGCCACTGGCTTGGTGGGAGCGGTAGGAATATCCCAAGCTTTGAGCTCTTTATTTCACCAGATGCTCGCCGCACCGAAGGCGTGATTGGCTTTAACGAGCCGCTCTACCGTTACGGCAATCGTATTTCCGGCATCTGGCTCAAATTTAAAGATGGAATTATTACAGAGGCCCACGCCACTGAAAACGAGCAATTGCTGCAAGAAATGATTGCTAGCCCAAACGCTAATCGCATTGGTGAGTACTCGCTTACCGATGGCTCACACTCGCGTATTACAAAACCAATGGGAGAAACACTATTTGACGAGAACATGGGCGGAGAGCAAGGCAATACTCACCTGGCTGTTGGTAACGCGTACAAGGACTCCTTCCCAGGCGATGCTAGCAAGCTCACCAAAGAAGAGTGGGAAGCCATGGGCTACAACGATTCACCAGTACATACAGACATTATTTCTACTGCCAAACGTACCGTGACGGCCACCCTTAAAAACGGCGAAAAGAAGGTTATCTACGATAACGGACACTTTACCTTGTAGCTAGTTGCAAAAGGCTATCTAGAGCGTTAGCAAAATAACGAGAGCAAAGGCAAAGCGGTAGTAGGCAAATACTGCCAGACTCCGTGTGCTTAGATAGGCAAGTAAAAAGCGGATGGTGTAGTAGGCACAGATGCCGGCTACCAACGCTCCAACTACATAGAACAGCACTACATCACCAGTCAGGGTGTCGGCATGCTTGGCAAAACTCATCATGCGCTTAAGAATGGCAGCTGCAGTCACCGGAATAGAAAGTAAAAAGCTGTATCGTGCAGCGGCGGCACGACTGAGACCAAAGAACATTCCTGTAGAGATGGTCGCGCCAGATCGGGAAACGCCGGGGATAAAGGCTAAAATCTGCGCTAAACCAGTAGCAAAAGCAGAGGGGGCTGTCAGTTCTTTGTGAGCTTTGCGTGCATTACTCACTTTTTCGGCGACTAACATGACGATGCCGAAAGTTATTAGACCAGCAGCAATTACACCGCCGCTGCGTACTGTTGCGGATTCTACAAGCGGTTCCGCGATCACACCAGCAATGCCAACCAAAACCGTTACCCAAATAATCCACCAGGGCAGGAGCTCTTCCTTGGTAAACTTTTGCTTTCCAGGTAGGCGTAGTTTACGAAAAATTTCGACTAAATCTTTGCGGAAAAACCAGATGATAGCCGCTACCGTTCCGATATTGGTGAACAGGTCAAAGCTTAACCCGTAAGTGGCCGGATCGAGCCCAAACCATTGCTGGAGCATAGCCATGTGACCTGTCGAAGAAACAGGGAGGTACTCAGTAATGCCCTGAACGGCACCGAGAATAATTGCTTCAAGCAGATGGGGTAGGTTCATTGGTTTCGCTAAGGATGGCTGGGTCGCTCAGAATACGCTCAACATCGGCGAGCGTCTTTATCGTCGAGAGCTGAATCCTCACTAGCTTAGCGCCCGGAAAGCCCTTTGTATACTCGAGTAAATGGCGACGGATACGCAGGAAGCCCATATCACCAAAAAGGCTGTGCAGGTACTCGGCGTGCTCAAGGGCTACAGCAATGCGTTCCTGAGGTGTTGGGAGGTGTTCGGCAAAAATCCACGGGTTGCCTATACTACAGCGACCGATTAATGCGCCATCCAGGCCATGAGCTGCAATCTTTGCTTTTGCGTCGGGTATATCTGCTATATCGCCATTTCCAAGCACGTAGGTACGACCACCCTGCTCTCGGTATGTGCGAACCAGGGCTGCAGCTTTAGCAATTTCATTCCAATCGGCCAGGCCAGTGTAGAGCTGCTTTAGGGTGCGGCCATGGATAGTAAGGGCAGCCGGGTTTAGTTCTAGTAGGTGTGTTACCCATTCCTCGGTTACTGGCATATCGTAGCCAATTCTTGTTTTAATCGAGACAGGTAGTTCTCTTCGCTCACCAAGAGCACGCCCATTAAAACGCTGTTCAATTTTTTCAATCAGTCCAGGCGGCACGCCAATCTCACGCAGTTCCACTCCATGTGCCCAGGCCTGAGTGCCGGCTACTGTTTGTCGGTAAATTTCTTTGGCACGCTCAGGGTCGCGTATTAGGGCGGCTCCGGCACCGCGCTGTGCAACATTTTTCGCTGGGCAGCCCATATTAATATCTATGCCATCAAAACCAAGGGCAGAGGCCAAAACCCCTGCTATATAAAAGGCGGCTGGGTCAGCACCAAAAACCTGCGCAACCACAGGTCGTTCAGATTCATCGTAGTAAAAATCTTCTAGTAAGCGGATTGCCCCAGCACGCAGACCCTCAACGGCAGTAAACTCGGTAAACACCACATCAGGCTGGCCGTATTTAGCGCATATAAAACGGCAGGCGGCGTCGGTAACGCCGTCCATGGGGGAGAGACCAATGATGGGGTGGGATAGTGAATCCCAGAAAGATGTACTCACAGATTTGTATGTAGTGACCGCCTGCATGGTACACTATATACAGAGTATTTCCAAGTAGATTAATCCCGTATGGCCGAGTCAAAAGCGCTGCCAAGCGCACCAAGAGAAAAAGATGAGTTTGCTGATTACCGTGGTCCGGATGAGGCAAGTTTTGATAGGTTCATTCTTGCGCTGGATCGCGCCTACCATCGCCCTTGGCTGATGATGTGGCGGGCGTTTCTGCACGGCATGATGAGTGCAATTGGTGCAGCAGTAGGAGCTGTACTCATCGTGGTACTTACCGGGTATGTACTCAATCGCCTAGGTGGTGTTGAGCTACTCCGCCCACTGGTGAATAGGGTGCAAGAGATGATTATACAAACCCCTGCTTTTAAGGGGCTCTCAGACGTAAGTCAGCAGAGTCAGCAGCTACAAGACACACTGAACGACAAGCTCAACCAGCAAAAATGAAGCAGCGTGCCCAAAAGCAACTTGAGGCACTTCCTGGACTAAGGTTTGCTCCCGCCATGGACTGGTGGGTATTGCTACTGGCCGTAACCTTCTTGATCGGCCTTTTCCTACTTGTTGTGAGTACTATCTGGTACTCAGTTGGTTCTCCTGCTCTTAAAACAGTAACGGCCTTGGCCTTACTAGTCACCATTATTTATCTTGTGGATGTTTTCTTTTATAGTAGCTATATCTTGAACGCTGAAGGACTGATTATTCACGGAAACTTGCGGCACGTGCTTATTCCATACCGAAGCATGCGCGAGTTAAAGAGTGGAGGGCTGCGTGCACTGGTTACTATTGCAAGGCACAAGCGTTACGCACTTTCACGCCGAAATATTGTGATCAAGCTGCAGAATGAAGCCTGGAGCAGTATTTCACTCAGTCCAAAGCACAAAGATGCATTCATTACCGCCCTGCTGCAGCGCATTGATTTAGAGCGGGCACAACGCGCCGTACGGGTACATAGCAAAAAGTAGTAACGCTGGAGGTCCTATGCGCTTTGTCATTATTGGTGCATCCATAGCATGTGCCGCCCTAATTGGTCTTGCCATCTTCTTGTCCACACAGAGTAGTACCCAAAAGGTGCGAATTATTGCCCTTCACCCTTCCGCTGAGCAGCGTGAAAAAGTTGGTGGATGGGTACGCGGTGCAGAAAAACCAACGGTCACATTGGTTGAGTATGCAGATCTGCAGTGTCCCGGCTGCGCAGCTATGAGTCCGATCATCGAGCAGGCCCTGGCCAGCACTGATAGCTTTGTACAGTACCAGTACCGTCACTACCTGATTCCTGGCCACAACAAGGCTCGATTTGCGGCTCAGGCCGCAGAGGCCGCAGGTAGGCAAGGTAAGTTTAAAGAGATGACTGACTATCTCTTTTCTACACAGACAACTTGGGTACAAGATACCACCTTTGCCTTCAAAGATTATGTATACAAGTATGCTCAGTCCTTAAACCTGAATATGGATCAGTTTAAGGCGGACCAAAATGATTCGGCTGTTAATGATCTGATCAACAAGAATGTTACCGAGGCAAATGCCATCCCGATTAGCGGTACACCAACTATCATTATTAACGGGAACAAGCTCAATTTCTTGCCCAAGACTGCTGCCTTAATGGTCAAACTGCTCGAGGCTGCCAAGGTGAGTCAAGATGAGCTGGTTAAGACCATTAATGAAGTAGGTAAGGACGAAGTCAGCGGTCCAGCCTCAACGCTGGTGCCTAGTCCTACACCTGCTGCCGCTAACTAATGGAATTACTGCCAGTAGAGCCACCGCTGTACAGCGTACAGCAAGCAATCGATCACTGTAATGAACTACTGACCGTAGTAGAGCTCAAGGTTGAGGGTGAGGTCTCAGGCTTTGCAATTTCGCGTGGAACCTTTGCCTACTTCTCACTAAAGGATCCTAGTGGTGAGGCTATGCTTAACTGCTTTGCCATGGTGCACGTACTCGGCAGTCCGCTTGAAGACGGTATGAAGGTGGTGATTACCGGTAAGGTTAAAATTCACGCAAAAAGTGGCAAACTTAGCCTTAATGTGCGCCTACTTGAGCTGCAGGGAGAAGGCACCCTTAAGCGAGCCTTTGAGTTACTTAAAAAGAAACTTGAGGCAGAAGGTTTATTTGCCGCAGCGCGCAAGCGCATGCTGCCCCGGTTTCCACAGCGGGTTGGCATTATTTCTTCAGCAGATGCTGCCGGCTACGGCGATTTTCGCAGAATAGCACGTGATCGCTTGCCAGGTGTCCAGTTTGTGTTAGCACATGTAGCGGTTCAGGGCGGCCAAGCTGAGCGAGAAATTGTGACTGCTTTTGACTACCTCAATAGCCATCACGACCTAGACGTGATTGTACTGATACGCGGAGGCGGAAGTTTAGAAGATCTGCAAGCTTTTAATAGCGAACTTGTCGCCCGGGCTATAGTGCGCTCGAAAGTGCCAGTACTGGTTGGAGTAGGACATGAACGAGACATTACTATTGCTGATTACTGTGCAGATGTGCGAGCGGCAACCCCCTCTAATGCGGCCGAACTACTATTGCCTACCCGAGAAGACGTAGTACAGCTGATAACACAGCTTACCAGTACCGGTCAGCGCCTAGTAGAGCGGTACATCGAACGCCAGCGTGGTATGGTTGAAGGCCTGCTGCAGCTTAGTACTAGAGTAGTAACTACCTACATCTCTCGCGCTTATGATACATCGCTGGGCAGCATACAGCGCATCCACATACAAACTATGCAGGCAGTGTTGCGTACGGTAGAGCAGATAGAACGCAGCACGCAAACCATCGATGCCCTGGCTCCCACACGCACCTTGGCCAGGGGGTACAGTATTACTACCGCAAACGGCAATGCCGTACGTAGTGTTGCCGATGCTCCAGTTGGTGCCGTATTAACTACCCGCTTGAGTGACGGGACTATTCAATCCATCGTAAAGTAAGTATATGGCCGAAAAAACCACCTTCGATTTAAGTAAGAATATTGCCGAACTTGAAGAGTTAGAGCGATACTTTCAGTCCCCAGATATGAACCTAGAAGAGGCAATCGAAAAGCACAAGCAAGCCCTGGAGTTGAGTAAAAAAATCATTGCTTACCTAAATACGGTAGAAAGTACTTTGAAACAAATAAACATAAGTGAATTGAAAAATCAGGAATAATTTGCTATTTTTAGCTCTAGGAAGGGCTTTCAATTACGTGCAAAGCGTTGTTAGTTGCGGATTCATACAGGTTTAAGTAGTATGTTCCTCAGCATCAACAAACTAGTAACGCTTACTGCACATGGACGCAAAGACAAAGATTATGCAAGCAGTTGAAAGCAAAAATGAAGAGCTGACTCTTCAGCATGATAAATTCCTAGTTAGTGATGGGAGTGAAGATGTTGCTGTAGTTGAAGACTCTGAAGAGGAGATTGTGCCGGGTGCTCACCTAGAGTTTGAAGACGAAGACGATCGGGCTTGGCTTCTTTGCTAGCCACCAATTCTACACCATCGCAAAAGCACCCACCTAGACAGGGTGTTTTTGCTTTAGATAGAATACAGGTATGAAAGTCGCTATAGCAGCCGATCATCGCGGATTCCCTCTTAAGCAAGCGCTTACAGCTATGCTTCAGGCGTATGAGACTAAAGATTTTGGAGCCTACGAGGTTGATCCAGGTGATGACTACCCTGAGTATACTCACCTGGTGTGTAAAGAAGTTCAAAAACACCCCGGCACCATGGGAGTATTGCTTTGTGGCACGGGACAAGGGATGGCTATGGCGGCTAATAAGCATGTAGGTATTCGAGCGGCTCTTGTTTGGAAGGTGGAGGAGGCAATGCTTGCCAGGCGTAAAAATGACGCAAATGTAATGGTGATACCAGCTGATTCACTTACCGAGGAGCAGGTTCAGCAGTGTCTCCACACCTTTTTAACCACCGATTTTAGTGGGGAAGAGCGTCACAAGCGTCGTGTAGCTGCCATCAATTCACTAGATAAGGATCGCTAATGCGCCGCGAAGTGTACCCAGTGATTCTTGCTCACACATTAGAGGAGTACGTACAGCGCCTCGAGCTTGTTGAGCAGAGCTCGGCCGAGTGGGTGCAGATTGACGTGATGGACGGTCAGTTTGTGCCAAATATCTCTGTGATGCCAAACGAGTTTATGAGCATTCGAACACGCCTTAAACTCGAGGCTCACCTTATGACCCACCGGCCAGAGCGCTACTTCTCTGATTTAACGGTGGCCAATGTTTCGCGAGTTCTCATTCACGTAGAGTGCGCCGAAAGTCCAGATGATCTGCGTACGCTTATTAAGCAAGCAACAGATTATTTTAATGAGGTTGGCGTAGTTATTAACCCATTTACGGCGATTGAGCAGTGGCATATTGAGCTACCAGTGGAGTGTATGCAACTAATGGGTGTGGTACCTGGCCAGAGTGGTCAGCATATGCTTGATGGCACCTTTGATCGGGTGCGAGAAGTACGCGCAATGGGCTGGAATGGTACAATTGCAATTGATGGTGGCGTAACCGAGGACAACATTGCATTGCTCATGGATGCTGGCGCTAATCGGTTTGTTGTTGCCTCACATGTGTTTGCCAACAACGCGGTGCGTCAAAACTTACAACACTTTATACAGCTAGTAACTGGAGGGACACTATGAACAAAGTACGCATTGGAATTAATGGCTTCGGACGTATTGGACGCAATGCGTTTAAGATTGCTGCAACTCACGCCGACCTCTGTGAGGTAGTTGGCATCAATGACCTAACCGACAACAAAACCCTGGCACACCTACTCAAGCACGATACCGCCTACGGCACCTATCAGCATGACGTGCAATTTGATGATAACTCCATCACTGTTGATGGCCGTCGCATTAATGTGTACGCAGAGAAGGACCCGTCTGCTATTCCTTGGCGAGACCTAGGCGTAGATGTGGTACTAGAGTGTACCGGTCGTTTCCTTGATAAAACTACCGCTGGTGCTCACCTTACCGCCGGTGCACGCAAAGTATTGATCTCGGCTCCTTCTAAAGGGGACGAACCTGCCCCAACCTATGTACTTGGTGTAAATCCAACCGATGGTTCTGAACCAATCATCAACAACGCTTCCTGCACTACCAACTGCATTACCCCAATTATGTCTATTTTGGAGCGTGAGTTCGGTATTGAGATGGCGATGATGAGCACGGTTCATTCCTTCACCCAAGATCAGATGCTGCAAGACGGTCCACACAAGGATCCACGTCGTGCACGTGCCGCTTCTCAGAATATTGTGCCTACGAGTACCGGTGCAGCTATCGCTACAACAGAGAGTATTCCTGGTCTTAAAGGGAAGTTTGATGGCACCTCTTTCCGGGTTCCAACCATTGTGGTATCGCTCTCCGACATCACCGCAGTACTAAAGCGTGAAGTAACCGTAGAAGAGCTTAACGCAGCGTTTACTCGCGCTTCAGAAGGTGAACTAAAGGGTATTATGGCTGTTACCAACGAAGAGCTCGTTTCGAGTGACTTTAAGGGTGATCCACACTCCTGCATTATCGATCTGCCATCCACTATGGTTGTCGCCGGCCGCATGGTTAAGGTTGTGGCTTGGTACGACAATGAGTGGGGGTACAGTAACCGTTTAGTTGAGCAGGCAATTCGCCACGGTCAGAACTAAGTCAGATAAGGAGGGGAATGCTAGCGCGCAGTGAGCTAGCTGAAAAAGCTCGACACATTCGTGAAGAGATCATTCGCATGCTCCTGGCCGCTGGGTCAGGGCATGCGGCTGGTCCATTAGGTATGGCAGACATCTACGCCGTACTCTACTTTGATGTACTGAAACACAATCCCAAAAAACCTGACTGGGAGGAGCGCGATAGGCTGGTGCTCTCTTGTGGGCACACAGCGCCCGTGCGCTATGCAGCTATGGCAGTCTCCGGCTACTTTCCTGTAGAGGAGCTAAGCACACTTAGGCAGCTCCACAGTCGCTTGCAAGGCCATCCAAGCCTCATTGATCTACCTGGACTAGAAACATCGTCTGGACCACTTGGTCAGGGTTTATCACAAGCTGTAGGTATGGCTATAGCTGCTGAGCGTCGCATTGTACTGGGATTAGGTGAGGGCTGGCATACTTTCTGCATATTGAGTGATGGAGAGCACCAAGAAGGTCAGACGTGGGAAGCAGTGCAGTTTGCCGGTGCTACCAAGGTTAGTGGTCTAACCGCAATTATTGATCGCAACCGTATTCAGATTAGTGGTGATACTGAGTCAGTTTTGCCATTAGCAAACTTGGCTGCACTGTATCGTGCGTATGGATGGATGGTGACTGAAGTAGATGGTAACAATCTAGATGAAGTGAGGGCTGCGCTACACAAAGCAAGGGAGGTGAGCGATGGTCCGTGCTGTATTGTCGCGCATACTATTCCAGGTAAGGGAGTCAGCTTTATGGAGCGTGATTACCGCTGGCATGGCAAAACACCCAATGCGGAAGAGGCTGCAAAAGCGCTGAAGGAACTGGAGGTAGATGTCTAACTACACATTTACCTCACCTCGCGATGGCTTTGGCCTGGCTCTACTCCAGGCTGCGCGAGCGAATAAACAGGTTGTAGGTCTCTGTGCCGATCTGCGTGAGTCGGTTAGGATGGACAAACTAGCTAAGGCCCTACCACATCAGTACCTTGAGGTTGGTGTGGCCGAGCAGAATATGTTGGGCATTGCGGCAGGTATGGCGCTTTCTGGGTTTGTACCTGTTGCTGCTAGTTTTGCTGTGTTTAACCCAGGGCGAAACTGGGATCAGTTACGCGTTTCCATCTGCTACTCGCAGGCAAATGTTAAGGTAATTGGTGCGCACGCTGGTCTATCGGTAGGGCAAGACGGTGCTACACACCAGTCACTAGAAGATCTTGCGCTAACCCGTAGTCTTCCGAATCTGGTTGTACTTGCTCCAACCGATGCTGCCGAGACCGAACAAGCAGTTACAGCTGCGCTCCATCACAAAGGTCCGGTATACATCAGGTTCGGCCGAGAGCCAGTGGCCGATATTACCAAACCCGGCCAACCCTTTGTAATTGGCAAGGCGCATGTGCTTCGTGTCGGAGACCAGGTAAGTATTGCGGCGCATGGTGCCATGGTCTACCCGTCGCTGTTGGCGGCAGAGCAGCTTGCTAAAGAAAGCATCTCGGCGGAAGTGATTGCCGTACCGACCATTAAGCCGCTCGATGAAGCCACCTTACTTGCGAGCATTGCCAAAACTGGTAGAGTGGTCACTGCCGAAGATCACCAAATTACTGGTGGACTTGGGAGCGCACTTGCTGAGCTAACTGCTGAGCACCAACCTGTTCCACTCGCTAGAATTGGCATGCGTGATCAGTTTGGTGAATCTGGCAAAGCCAGCGAGCTCTACTCTTACTACAACCTAACGCCAGAGGCAATTGCCGCGGCAGCAAAACGACTAATTTTTGGATAATGGCTGATTACCAGATACTCCTCTACTACAAATATACCCAGATTGAAAACCCTCAGGAGCTAACTGAGGCACAGCGCCAACTTTGCCAGAGCTTAGGCCTAAAAGGACGTCTCATTATTGGGAGTGAAGGTATAAACGGTACCCTAGAAGGAACTACTGAAAATACCGAGGCATATGTTACTGCCCTGGTTAGTGATCCTCGTTTTTCCGATGTACACATGAAGCGTAGCCTTGGCACCGGTAGCTCATTCCCAAAGCTCTCGGTAAAATTTCGTAATGAAATAGTCAGTGCACACTTGGGTGAGGCAGATATAAATCCCTCACAGTTTACTGCTCCATATATACAGGCTGAGGAACTCCATGCTTGGATTCACTCTGACAAGGAGTTCTATATTGTTGATATGCGCAATGACTATGAGCATGTGGTTGGACATTTTGCTCAGTCAATACTGCCCCCAATGGCCAACTTTCGTGATTTGCCATCAATGCTGCCAGCTCTTGAGCACCTGAAAGACAAAGTGGTGGTCACTGTGTGTACTGGTGGTGTGCGTTGCGAGAAGGCATCGGGCTTCTTGTTAACACAAGGCTTTAAGGAGGTCTACCAACTCTATGGCGGTATTGTCACCTATATGGAACGTTATCCAAATGAAGACTTTCACGGTCAACTCTATGTTTTTGATGGTCGTATTACCATGGGCTTTAACCTAGATGATCCTACCCGTACCATTGTTGGCCGCTGTGAGCGCTGTGGCGCCCCGTCCGAGCGCTACATTAACTGCGCAAATCTAAGCTGCCATCGCCATTTTATTTGCTGCCAAGACTGTGACTCTGCTGCAGCAACAACTTTTTGCGGTAAAAACTGCTTGGCTCCTGTATACTAGGTAGGAAGTTTCCTACTATGTACGACGCTATTGTTCTCGGCGACTCTTGTCAGGATGTATTCCTGCAAATTGGCGAAGATGACGCCAAGGTTTTTTGTGAGCTAAAAAAAGATGAGTGCACTATTTCATTTAACTTTGCAGACAAAATACCGGTTACAGCCAAGTTCGACGCTGTGGGAGGAAATGCTGCTAATGCAGCCGTTTCGCTAGCCCGCCTTGGTCTACACACAGCACTCTACACACATATAGGAAGTGATCGTACTGGCGATCGTGTATCTGGTGAGCTACAAGAAAACGGGATTGCTCTAGAGTATGTTGTGAGGGAAGAAGGTGAGCGCACCAACTACAATACGGTGCTTAGCTACGACGGCGAGCGCACCATCTTTGCCTTCCATCATCATCGTCAGTATTTACTACCAGATCTCCAGCCAGCTAGTTGGTTGTATGTCACTTCAATGAAAGACGGCTTTGAACACGTGATCCCAGCAATTCTTCGGTATGTCGAAGATCATGGGGTAAAGGTGGTCTATCAACCCGGTACCTTTCAATTAAAGATGGGTCTAGAGGCTAGTCGCTCACTGCTAGCGAAAACACATATGGTCGTGATGAATAAAGAAGAAGCCGAGACTTTTTTGGGCCATGAGGGCAAGCTAGCTCATGATATACCAACCATACCAGCTCTGCTGCAGGAGTTGCGAGAACTTGGCCCAGAACTAGCAATTATTACCGATGGGGGCAGAGGTAGTTACGCAGCAGACAGCACTGGAGCAGTGCACCTACCAGTTATTGATCACATCTTACGGGTTGACACTACCGGAGCTGGCGATGCCTACGCATCGGCAACTACCGCTGCGCTCATGCACGGCCTGCAGTTAGCAGAAGCACTGCGCTGGGGTCAGATGCAGGCTGCCTCTGTAGTGCAGCACGTGGGAGCGCAGGCGGGACTGCTGCGTCAGCATGAGCTAGAGCTTTGGCTGCGTGATCACCCAGAAATTCACACACAACCTGTATAAACTTTTTACAAAGGAGGAACTATGAAAGTGACCGTTGTTGGTGCGGGGATGGTTGGCTCAACCTTTGCCTACCGCTTACTGGTATCGGGGTTGGCAAGTGACATAGTATTGATTGATGTAAATGCTGATCGCGCCGTTGGTGAGGCAATGGATATGAGTCATGCTGCATCTGTAGAAAACCCCACCCATATTCAGCAGGGGGATTACCCAGATTCTGCCGACAGTGACTTTATAGTCATTACTGCGGGGCTGAGCAACCTAAAAGATGGTACCCGTCTTGATCTGGCGCAGAAAAATGCTGAGATTTTTAGAGACATTGTGCCAAAGCTTGTGCAATATTCACCTAATGCTTTCTTTATTGTGGTGAGTAACCCAGCCGATGTAATGGCCTATGCAACGTATAAGTACTCTGGGCTCGATCCACGTCGGGTAATTGGCAGTGGTACGGTGCTCGATTCTGCGCGTCTTCGCTCACTGATTAGTCAAAAGATTGGTATCTCAGCCACACAGATTTCTGCTTACTCTCTTGGTGTACACGGAGATAGTCAGGTGCCGATCTTTAGTCGTGTATCAGTACGAGGCATTGCACTAGAAAGCTTTTTGCAGCAGCGTGGCATGAGCTTTAGCGACGAAGAAAAGGCAGCTATGACCGAAAATGTTCGTACTGCGGCATACCAGATCATCGCCAAGAAGATGGCTACCTACTACGGTATTGGCTCGGCATTACTGCGCATTATTCGAGCTATTTCTCACGACGAGAATGTTATCCTCCCAGTCTCCAGTCTGGCGCGAGGTGACTACAACATTAATGATGTGTACCTAGCACTTCCTACCCTTGTGAACAAAGATGGTGCTGGTCAGGTATTTGATCTTTCTCTAGCACAGGGTGAGTACGAAGATCTGCTAAAGAGCGCTGCCATTCTGAAAGAATACGTTCAGTCATTACCTAACTAGTATAAGCGAATAAATGGCTTACAGAGCCACTATTCTGCATTACCAACCTGAAGAAAAATGCCTAATCTGTTGACAGGTTACGTCAGGTTTCGTAATACTGATCTCAAGTTTATTAGTAGTGCTCACCAACTAGGTGATAAAGGAGTTGCAATGGCATACTCACAGAAGAACTCAAAGGGTCAGGAGTATTTTCTCCACTCTAAGAAGGTAACCCTTAAGGGTGGTCGTGTGCAGACCATCTACTACTTCGCCCGCAAGGTCGATGCCTCATCCGCTCTGGACGCTGTTCCAGCTGGCATGATGGTATCGGAGAACGCTCGTACCGGTCTTCTCCTTCTTAAGAAGGCGTAAGTCATTTTTCACGGTGCAGAAAAAGCTCCCGTCTGGGAGCTTTTTCGTATCTGGTGAGTTCTGCTAGGATAAGTATACACATGAAACGTGCAGAGATATTTTTTTCGATCTTCCTGGTGCCATTCGACTTTTTAATGCTCCTTGCTGGATTTTCTTTGGCGTATTACTTGCGCGACAGTGGTCTTGTCCTTACTCCTAACCTGAGTGGCGACCTGGCTCGGGTCGTAGATTACGGTATTAACGGTCAAATTCTGCCCTTCGCAAATTACCTGCGCTACATTCTATACATTGCGCCAGTTATGCTGGCAATTTTTGGCCTAACCGGGCTCTATGCCATGCGTGGCAAACTGCCCTGGAGTAAGCGCATTGTACGGATTTTTATTGGTGTTTCGGTTGGGCTGTTCTTTATTCTGCTCTTGTTCTTGCTCCGCAACGACTTCTTCCTGCCACGATCCACCGTGCTCTATGCTTGGATATTCTGCACATTATTCGTGATAACCGGGCGAGTCCTAATCTGGGGATTACAAGCACTACTGCGACGCTTTAACATTGGTGTCATACGCTTAGCTGTTGTGGGTGATTTGAGTAACCTTTCCAAGATTCTCAAAAGTCTACGCTCTACGCCCCATTCGCTCTACCGCATAGAACAGCAGTACAAGTCGCTTGATGTAGCCGATATTATTAAGCAGCTCGATGCAGACAACCTAGATGAGTTACTGATTATTAATGAGCGCTACAATGTAGAAGAGCTGATTCGTCTACGTAACCACTGTATAGAGCATCAGGTTGGGTTTAGTTTTGTGCCGTCGCTGTTTACTGAGCTACAGAGTAGCTTTGTGATTCGTACAGAAATGGGCTTGCCCGCTGTTGAAGTACAGCCAACACCTCTAGATGGCTGGGGGAGGGTAGTTAAACGCATCCTGGATATTATTTTAAGTATCTTCTTTATTATTCTTTTTTCTCCGCTGTTTATTATTGTGGCTATCTGGATGAAGATCGCCGACCCTGGTCCGCTTATCTATACCAACGAACGACTTGGTAAGAATAACCAACCAATCAGGGTCTGGAAGTTCCGCTCCATGAAACTTGAATACTGTGATGGTCCTGGATACTCAGGTGCCGAACATTTTAAAAAGTATCTAGCTGAGCATCCAGAGGCTGCTAAAGAGTGGCAAGAAATGAGTAAGCTCAAGAACGATCCACGCGTTTCTAGTGTCGGAAAGTTCCTGCGAAAAACGAGCTTAGATGAGCTGCCTCAATTCTTCAATGTATTTTTTGGCACACTGAGCATAGTAGGGCCACGACCGATTTATAAGAATGAGTTTAACGATGAAGTTGCTAAGTATGGCGAGGCCGCACGTATTCTCTTTACCGTTAAGCCGGGGTTGACCGGACTCTGGCAAGTTAGTGGAAGGAGCAGTCTAACTTTTGCCGAGCGAATCAAGTTAGATATTCACTATATTGAGAACTGGAATCCAATTTGGGACATCTGGATTATTCTTAAAACCTCTAGCGTCTTCCTGCCGTCTAAAGGAGGAAAGGATGCCTACTAATGGCTAAGGAAGTCTTAAAAGTTGCGCTGGCTCATGATTTTCTCAACCAGTGGGGTGGAGGAGAGCGTGTCATGCAACTCTTTCATGAGCTATACCCCCAGGCCGACATTTTTACAATTACCTTTGATCCTGAGAAAGTCACCGAGTTTGCAGGCAAAACAATACACACTTCCTTTATTCAAGGTATGCCACGGGGCATCAAGAACTACAAGTGGTACCTGGCACTAATGCCAAAAGCAGTAGCTTCTCTGGACTTTACTGGGTACGATCTCGTACTTTCCGATTCATCAGGCTTTATTAAAGGGGTGCGTGTGCCAAAGTCTGCTCTGCACGTTTGCTACATGCATACTCCAACCCGTTACCTAACAGTTGATTCAGACTATTTCCGGTACACCGCACCAAAAATTACCTGGCCGATTGTGCCGTTCCTTTTTGCATACCTGCGCCGCAAAGATAAGCAGGGGGCGAGTAGTCCAGATGTGCTGATAGCCAACTCCAAAGAAACAGAAAAACGCATTCGGCAGTGGTATGGGCGCAGTGTAGATGAGGTTATCTTTCCACCGGCTGATACAAAACATTTTTTCCGCAAAGACTCAGACAGTGTCGGTGACTACTACCTAACTGCTTCACGACTGGTACCCTATAAGCGTGTAGATTTAGCCATCCAGGCATGTAACCAGCTTGGTAGAAAGCTGATTGTTATGAGTAGCGGCCCAGATGAAGCAGCTCTGCGTGAGATTGCCGGGCCAACTATCGAATTTGCTGGCAAAGTGACCGACGCCAAAATGCGTGAGCTCTACGCCAACTGTAAGGCGATGATTTTTCCACCCCTGGAAGACGCTGGCATGGCGCCGCTAGAAACTATGGCCTGTGGACGACCGGTTTTGGCTTTTGGCAAAGGAGGTGCGCTTGAATCTGTTAAAGAGGGTGTCTCTGGGTACTTTTTTAACGAACAAACGGCAGAGGCGGTTATAGAGACCATCAAGAAGTTTGAGAAAAAGCCTCTTGATAACACGACGGAGATTGCGGCAATAATGGCGCATGCTGAGCAGTTTAGTGCTGATGCATTTAAAAAGAAGATTGCAACTGTAATTTCTAACGCGCTCAATGAGCGAAAGGGGGAACGTGAGTGAGCATGTAGTATTCAGCGAGCCAAAGGCTAGTAAGGAACAAAGAACCTATTTTTCTGGTGTGCTACGTATGTTCGGAAACATCTTTTTTGCCATGCTCAGCGTGTTAGTAAGCTTAGTACTTATTGCCGCAATTACGGCTCCGTTTTCGCTGCTTGGTAAGGGGGAAACAGGGGTGGAGCAATCGGTATTATTTGGTGAATCCAATGCGCAAACTACATTCCTTTCTATTCCAGTGCAGGGAGTTATTCTGGGGGATGGTGGCAGCTCGCCTCTGGATATTTTTAGCGGTGGAGCGACATATGGGTATCAGATAAAAGATAGGCTAAGGGAGGCGGCAAAAGATAGTAATCTGGCAGGTGTAATCTTGGAGGTCGACTCACCTGGTGGAACCATTTACGGTGCGCAAGCTATTGCCGATGGAGTTGCTTACTATCGTAAAATAGCAAAGAAGCCAGTGTACGCGCATGTGGCTGGCATGGCTGCTTCTGGAGGGTATTGGGCGGCGATTTCTGCAGATAAGGTTTTGGCAGACTTTGGCGCGAGCATTGGCAGCATTGGGGTAATTTCTGGTCCTTTTACCTACTACAACCAGCCAACTGCTACTGATGGCGGGCTGTTGGGCGGGGGAGTGGTTACTCAGAAGGGGATAGAAGAAACCTACATTACAGCTGGGGTCGGTAAGGACATGGGCAATCCGTTCCGCCGATTAACAGAAGACGAGCTGCGTGTCTTACAGGCTGGTGTAAATAATGAGTACGCAAACTTTACAAAGTTTGTAGCTGCTCGTCGCGGTATTTCCGAAGCAGATGTTACGAGTAAGGTTGGAGCCTATCTATACGACAACAAACAGGCCGAAGACTTAAAACTGATTGACGGCAGCATGAGTAGAGATGATGCATATGCCGCACTTGCAGATGCTGCAAAGGTAAAGGGTGACTACCGAGTTGTGCAAGAGTTACAGCCAAAACAAGGGTTACTCAGTGAGTTGCTTGGCTCTGCGTCACTGCTCAAGAAAAACGGTACGATAGTTGACCAGATAGCCGCTGATCGCTGTGCTGCTACCAAGGGAATCATGGTCTACTTTGGCGAGGTAGCTGCTCTTTGTCGCTAGCACAAAATTTGGAGGTTAAAAAGCTAGTCCAGAGCTTTCTTACTGTGCTACACTAGCTCTATCGGGGCTAATGACCCATCTTTTTATGCGCGAATCACTCATTCATGGCCGACGAAACTCCGCTCCCATCAACTGAAGTTACCGGTTCTTACGGCGCCGAACAGATTACCGTACTAGAAGGTCTAGATCCTGTGCGTAAGCGCCCGGGTATGTATATTGGCGGCACTGGTATTGATGGTCTGCATCACCTGATCTGGGAACTGCTAGACAATGCCATCGACGAGGCCATGGCTGGTCACTGTGATCGTATTAGGATTATCTTGAATTCTGATGGATCGGTTAGCGTAGAGGATAACGGTCGTGGCATCCCTGTAGACACCGTTGCTAAAACAGGTAAATCTGCCCTTGAAACAGTTCTAACTGTACTGCACGCCGGTGGTAAGTTTGGTGGCGGTGGGTACAAGGTTTCTTCTGGTCTGCACGGTGTGGGTGCTTCCGTAGTAAATGCTCTTTCTACCAAATTAGTGGCAGAGGTTAAGCAGGGCGGCAAATTGTACACCATGGAATTTGCTCAGGGTAAGGTTACCCAAGAGATTAAGGCTCAGCCAATTCCAGATACAGACGAGTGGTTAAGGCTTAAGAGCAACGGCACTCGCGTGAGCTTTATTCCTGACCCAAGCATTTTCCCAGTGGTTGAGTTTAACCATCAGACCATTCTGGATCACATGCGCAACCAAGCCTACCTGACCAAGGCGGTTCGTTTTGTAGTTTCCGATTACCGCGAGGGACAGGCTGATCCACTTGAGATTAGCGCTCTTGGTGCAGATCCAAAGAGCTACACTTTCTACTTTGAGGGAGGCATTTCTTCCTACGTTCGCCACTTAAACAAGCACCACGAGACCATCACTGACCCAATCTTTACCACAGAAAAGGCGGTAGGGGACTTTCAGGTAGAAGTGGCCATGGCTTATGGTGATGACTTTGCCGAGCGCGTCTACAGCTTTGCTAACCACGTTTATACCCCAGAAGGTGGTACGCACCTGACTGGTTTCCGCACAGCACTCACTAAACAAATCAATAGCTACGCCAAGGCTAACAACCTGCAAAAAGAAGCTGATGGTGCACTGACTGGTGAAGACATCCGTGAAGGCTTAACGGCCGTAATCTCTGTTAAACTGCCGGATCCTCAGTTTGAAGGCCAGACCAAGGCCAAACTTGGTACTCCAGAAATGCGTTCAGCCGTAGAAACTGTAGTGAATGAGGCTCTTAGTGAGTACTTTGGCGAAAATCCGAGTTGCGCCCGCAAAATTATCGAAAAGTCACTGCTCTCACTGCGTGCTCGTTTGGCTGCCCGTGCTGCTCGTGAAACCGTTATCCGCAAGGGTGCACTCGAAGGTATGACCCTTCCGGGTAAGCTGGCCGACTGTTCCGAGAAGGATCCATCCAAGTGTGAGCTTTATATAGTAGAGGGTGACTCTGCTGGTGGTTCAGCCAAAGAGGGTCGCGATCGTAAGACTCAGGCTATTTTGCCGCTGCGCGGTAAGATCTTAAATGTAGAACGTGCACGTTTGGATCGCATGCTTTCTTCAGAGGGTATCAAGAACCTAATTGTGGCCTCCGGTGTGGGTATTGGCGATAGCATTGACTACGCAAAGCTGCGCTATCACCGTATTGTGATCATGACCGATGCCGATGTAGACGGTGCCCACATCCGTACACTGCTCTTAACCCTGTTCTACCGACACTTCCCAGAGATCATTAGTCGTGGACACCTGTACATCGCCCAGCCACCGCTCTTTGGTATTAGCAAGGGCAAGGAAAAACATTGGGCATACTCCGAGGCTGAGCGTGACGAAATTACTGGCCGTATGTACGCGGAATGGGAAAAGGCCGCAGAGGAACGGGCTAAGAACAAGAAGGGCACAAAGCCTACAGAAGAAGTAGTCGAGGAAACTGCCGATGCCACTGAGGTTGAGGCCGACGCAGAATCTGAAGCTGAGGTAATCAGCAATCCGCTCAAGAAAGCGGGTATCGGTATTCAGCGGTTTAAAGGTTTGGGTGAAATGAACGCCGATCAGCTGTGGGAGACTACCATGAATCCAGAGAACCGCATTCTACTACAGGTGACCATGGAGAACGCCGAGAAAGCTGACGAAGTCTTCAGTATGCTGATGGGTGAGGACGTACCTCCACGTAAGCGCTTCATTCAAACCCACGCTAAGACCGTGACTAACCTGGACGTGTAACACATTGCTATGGACGAAGAAAAAGACATCACCACTCCAGAAGAAGAAACTCCAGGCTTAGCGCCTGAAGCGACTACCGAGGCTGGCGCAGCCGATGTAGCCGATGTTGCCGAAGAATCATCTGACACTGATGCTGTTGACGAATCTGAGAATACTGAAGCGACTACGGAACCAACTGATCAGCTGATAGTTTCCGCCAGCTCAGAGCCGGTTCACGTAGAAGGTGTTGGCCTCGTACAGGGTCGCGATATCGTACGCGAAATGCAGACCTCATACCTAGATTACGCCATGAGTGTAATCGTTGCCCGTGCCTTGCCAGATGCGCGTGACGGTCTTAAGCCGATTCATCGTCGCATTCTCTTTGCAATGAATGAAATGGGTCTGCGCTACAACGTTAAGTACCAAAAATCAGCACAGACTGTTGGTCAGGTAATGGGTTACTACCACCCTCACGGTGATGCTGCTATTTACGACTCATTGGTGCGTATGGCGCAGCATTTCTCAATGAGTCACACCCTCATTGATGGCCAGGGTAACTTTGGCTCAATCGATGGCGATGGCGCCGCCGCAATGCGCTATACCGAGTCTCGCATGGCACGGATCTCCAGCGAGATGCTGGCTGATATTGATAAAGACACAGTTCCGTTTGTTCCCACCTACGATGGTTCTCGCAACGAGCCAACTGTTCTACCTTCAAAATTACCAAACCTGCTACTAAACGGTGGTGTGGGTATTGCAGTTGGTATGGCCACCAACATTCCGCCACACAACTTAGCAGAGCTCTGCGATGGCGTAGTTGCCCTCATTGATAATCCGGAGGCTTCCATTGATGAGCTAATGCAGTATGTGCAAGGACCGGATTTCCCAACTGCAGCCGAAGTCTACGCCGGTACCGGCATCCGTGATGCCTACACTACAGGCCGTGGTAAATTTACTATTCGCTCAGTTGCCGAAATTGAAGAGCGTAAGAACGGCTTCCGCATTGTTGTTACCCAAATTCCATTCCAGGTGAACAAGGCCGAAATGGTTAGTCGCATCGCCGATTTGGTTAAGGAAAAGAAAATCGATGGTATCACCGATATTCGCGATGAATCTAACCGCGAGGGTATTCGTGTGGTTATTGAGCTACGTTCAAACTCTTACCCAAAGAAAGTCCTGAACAAGCTCTATGAGCTAACTCCGCTTCAGACTACCTACCACGTAAACATGCTTGCGTTGGTAGATGAGATTGAGCCGCGCGTGCTGAACCTCAAAGAGGTGCTGCAAGAGTTTGTAAAGCATCGTCAGGTTGTGATCCGTCGTCGCACGGAGTATGACCTAGCCCGCGCCCGCGAGCGTGCTCACATTCTGGAAGGCTTGCTCATTGCTCTCGATAACATCGATGAAGTTGTGCAAATTATTCGCTCTACCAAGAGTCGCCCAGAGGCTGCTGCCAAGCTCATGGCTCGCTTTAAGCTTTCTGAACCACAGACCAATGCCATCTTGGATATGCGTTTGTCCAGTCTAGTTGGCCTGGAGCGTGACCGCCTAAAGGGTGAGTACGATGAAAAGATGAAGTTCATTGCCTGGTGCGAGGATATTTTGGCGCACGAAGAAAAGATCCTAGCCATTATCCGCGAGGAAACCCTGGCAATCAAGGATCAATATGGCGTACCTCGTCGTACCAAGATTATCCAGTCAGACCTGAAGGGCTTTACCGCCGAAGATCTGATTCCAAACGAGGAAGTTCTAATTTCTCTGACTAAGACCAACTACATCAAGCGTGTTCAGCGCGATACTTACCGTAGTCAGGGTCGCGGTGGCAAGGGTGTGGTAGGCATGAACACTAAGGACGAGGACGAGGTAGCGTTCCTGCAGGCCGCTAAGACACATGACCTGATCTACTTCTTTACGGATCAAGGCCGCCTCTACCGTACGCAGGTATTTGAGATTGCGAACGCCACCCGTCAAGCTAAAGGTCAGGCCATTGTGAATGTGATCCAGATTGGCCAGAACGAGAAGGTGACAGCAATGCTCACGCTTACCAAGGAGCAGGAGGCGTCAGCAGGTTACTTCATTATGGGTACCACCGACGGAACCGTGAAAAAGACCGAGATCAAGGCTTACGTTAATGTGCGTAAAAACGGTATTATCGCCATCAACCTGGCTAAGGGCAATATCCTGCAGTGGGTCAAGCCGTCAAATGGTAAGGATAATGTATTGATGGTTACCGCAAAATCGCAAGCGATTGTGTTTAAAGAGGAAGAAATCCGACCGACTGGCCGCTCTGCTGCAGGTGTACGTGGAATGAAACTTAAAGCCGACGACCAGATTGTTGCCATGGACGTACTCAATGACGATCAGCTTAAGAGTGCTCAGATGGTGGTAGTATTTGAGAATGGCTTTGGTAAGCGCACAGTTCTTACTGAGTTTGATGTGCAGCATCGCGCCGGCATGGGTATTAAGGCAGCGGCAGTTACGACCAAGGTCGGTAATGTAGTCTACGCTGGTGTGGTCAAAGACGACACAGGTGAGATCATGTTGATTTCTAGCAAGGGAACCGTTATCAAGACTTCACTATCAAGTGTAAAACGACTCGGGCGAGTTACTCAGGGGGTCACCCTGATGCGTCTGAACCAAGGCGAGCGCGTAGCTAGCGTCACAATTCTAGATGAAGCCACTACTGGTAGCGAAGAAGGCGCCACGAGTAATGAGGTGAGTTCAAAAGGTACTGTTAAAATCGCGGTGAGTAAGGAAGAGCTCGCAGAGCAGCCCCCAGAGTCCTTAGAAAGCGCAGAGTAGCTAGGTAAAAATATGCGGGACCCTCTCGTTGAGAGGATCCCGCTGGTACCCGATAGTTCCGTTTGCCATGTAAACGGGCGCCACAGGCGCGTTCAGGCAGAGGCTACTCGCTCAGTACACGTACCGGCGAGGACAATCGTTACGCGTTGCGACGTGCAATAGGCGCGTGGCAGTGCGTAACATTGTGAGCATTTTGAGATTTGTCGAGGGAGAACCCTCGTGCAGGCAACCGCCTGCACTCTATCAGGCTTTGAGCCCGACTTATCTATACCCGCGTGGGTAGATGGCCAGTGGTGGAGTAGCCACCGTCAAGCCCCACGTTCGCGTAGAGTAGCAAAACTGTCGGCTCTACTCAAATCAACTTGTCATGTACTGTATACCCTAAACCTGGCAAATCTGATCAAACTATGATACGCTTGTTCAGAAGCCAATTTTTATGTCCGAGAAAACACCAATCAAACTTCCACCAGTTCTGACTGTTAAGCAATTAGCAGAGGAGCTTAATCAGCCAGTCACTGGCATTATTGCCAAACTGATGGGCTTTGGTGTGCTCGCTACAATTAATGAGGACATCGATTTTGACACGGCAGCCATCATTGCTGACGACTTTGGGCTGCAAGTAGAGCGCGAAGAAGCTGCTACAGCCGCTGCCATCAGTGTGGACATGACCGACACTAAATCGCTCAAGCTCCGACCAGCTATTGTTACCATTATGGGTCACGTTGACCATGGTAAAACCTCTCTCCTCGACACTATTCGCAAGACCAACGTTGCGGCAGGTGAGGCCGGCGGTATTACCCAGCACATTAGCTCCTACCAGGTAGAAGTGCAGCCGCGCAACGGTGGCGATAAGCGCACCATTACTTTCCTAGATACACCTGGTCACTCTGCGTTTGAAGCTATGCGTCGTCATGGCGCCCAAATTACCGACTTAGTAGTACTAGTTGTTGCTGCAGACGATGGCATTAAGCCTCAGACAATTGAGGCCATTCGCCATGCAC
>JAYRWT010000080.1:0-3556 GCA_041917855.1 Patescibacteria group bacterium
ATTGCACTCGACAGCTGATTTCCGACCAGCTTGAGCCCACCATCGCGCGCCTCCGTTAATCTTTGGGAGGCGACCGCCCCAGTCAAACTGCCCACCATGCAGGGTCCCTGCCCTCGTTTCGAAGGCTAGGTTAGATATGAAAGATCGTAAGGGTGGTATTTCACTAACCCCTCCATCCCAGCTGGCGCCAGAACTTCAAAGGGTCCCACCTATGCTACACATACAATCCCTCATACCACTGCAAAGCTACAGTAAAGGTTCATAGGGTCTTTCCGTCTAACCGCGGGAACTCCGCATCTTCACGGAGAATTCAATTTCGCTGAGTTGGTTCTGGAGACAGTGGGGAGATCGTTACGCCATTCGTGCAGGTCGGAACTTACCCGACAAGGAATTTCGCTACCTTAGGACCGTTATAGTTACGGCCGCCGTTTACTGGGGCTTCGGTTCAGAGCTTGCACTCCTCTCCTTAACCTTCCAGCACCGGGCAGGCGTCAGACCCTATACGTCGTCATAGCAGACTTCGCAGAGCCCTGTGTTTTAGTTAAACAGTCGCCACCCCCATTTATGTGCCCCCCGCCATAGCTTACGCTTAAGCGGGGCCCTCTTATCCCGAAGTTACGAGGGTAATTTGCAGAGTTCCTTCAAAACCATTCTCTCAAGCGCCTGAGTATATTCAACTCGTCCACCTGTGTCGGTTTAGGGTACGGACTATAAGTTGGAGTTATTTCCTGGACGCTGCTTCGCTGCCCCTTCAATCCGTTAAGAAGGAACAACCCGGCAACGCCGTCACTACCAACAGGCTACGTAATATTAAACGTATTACCATCGATTACGCCTTTCGGCCTCATCTTAGGCTCCGGCTCACCCTGCGTGGATTAACCTTGCGCAGGAACCCTTGGACTTACGGCGAGAGTGTCTCTCACACTCTTTATCGCTACTTATGTCAGCATTCTCACTTGTAATACCTCCAGGACCGGTAACCCGATCCCTTCACAGGCTTATACAACGCTCCGCTACCACTCCCACACTTACGTGTGAAAATCCATAACTTCGGTACATGACTTAATCCCCGTTACATTTTCGGCGCAGGCCGGCTTATTTAGACCAGTGAGCTGTTACGCTTTCTTTAAAGGATGGCTGCTTCTAAGCCAACCTCCTGGCTGTTTTGGCCTTCCCACATCCTTTCAAACTTAGTCATGATTTGGGGACCTTAGTTGATGGTCTGGGCTTTTTCCCTCTCGCCCACGGACCTTAGCACCCATGGGCTGCCTCCCGACATGTACATTCCGGTATTCAGAGTTTGGTAGGGTTTGGTAAGAATTGCTTCCCCCTAGCCCTTCCAGTGCTTTACCCCCAGAACTTAAACGTCGAGGCTCTACCTAAATAGATTTCGCGGAGAACCAGCTATTTCCTGATTTGATTGGCCTTTCACCCCTAGCCACAGCTCATCCAAGACTTTTTCAACAGTCACTAGTTCGATCCTCCAGCTGGTGTTACCCAACTTTCAATCTGGCCATGGCTAGATCATCAGGTTTCGGGTCTAATACGTGCAACTAAGACGCCCTATTCAGACTCGGTTTCCCTTCGCCTTCGCCTATCGGCTTAAGCTTGCTGCACAAATTAACTCGCTGACCCATTATACAAAAGGTACGCTCTCACACCTTGCGGTGCTTGAACTGCTTGTAAGCATACGGTTTCAGATTCTTTTTCACTCCCCTCGTCGGGGTTCTTTTTACCTTTCCCTCACGGTACTTGTTCACTATCGGTCAAAAAGGAGTACTTAGGCTTGGAGGGTGGTCCCCCCATGTTCAGACAGAATTTCTCGTGTTCCGCCTTACTCGGTCAAATTACAATATATCGATGCCTACGGGACTATCACCCACTATGGTCAACCTTTCCAGGTTGTTCTGCTTTATATTGCAATTCAAATGGCCTATTCCGCGTTCGCTCGCCACTACTAACGGAGTCTCGGTTGATGTCCTTTCCTCGGGTTACTTAGATGTTTCAGTTCACCCGGTTCGCTTCGCTACCCTATGTATTCAGGTAGAGATACACTTACGTGTAGGTTGCCCCATTCGGAAATCTTCGGATCAAGGGGTATTCGCACCTCCCCGAAGCTTATCGCAGCGTATTACGTCCTTCATCGCCTCTTTTTGCCAAGGCATCCACCATATGCTCTTAGTCTGCTTGATCCTTATCAGAAAACAGTATTGGTTAGATTGTTTTCTTTTAACTACTCCATCCGGCTGATGACCAGATGTTTGGTATTGATTTGGAAAGCCATGCGGCTGACTTGTTCTACCCGATAAATGTTTTGTAGACAGTTTCTATAGAGTTAGAAACCACACTCATCGAGCCCCTCGGAATAGCTATACCGAGGCCCCACTACCTTTTGCGCCTTTGTTTTATTTGTTTCCATCTGAAGGAAACAACAAAGACAATACTAGCGGGTCGCATGACGTCTGAAGCAGACGAAAGATAATCCTAATATGATAAAACCAACCATTCATTACTCCCTGTTACCAGGGCCGTATTAATGCGGATGTCGGTCTACACTAATACTCTGAATGTACTCAGGCGTTAGCCTATCATACCGGGATATCTTCCCATTCAATCACAAACCTATTTACAATGTTAAAGAACAACGTTCTTCACAACATGTGCGGAGAACGAGAGAAGAGATGCGCGCTAAAAAGCGAAAGACATAACCAGCAGTTGCCAAATCCAGCATTTGATGGTGGACCCTAACGGGATCGAACCGTTGACCTCATGCTTGCAAAGCACGCGCTCTCCCAGCTGAGCTAAGGGCCCTCACAATCAAACTGAATTGATCTGAATGGTGGGCCAGGGAAGATTTGAACTTCCGACCCCACGCTTATCAAGCGTGTGCTCTAACCAACTGAGCTACTAGCCCAATTCAGAGATCAGAAATCTAAAAACATGAAATCATAAAAACAGACTTCTGGTTTTCGATTTCTGATTTCTGATGAGAAGGGATACGACGGCGGCGATTGAAATCTTCAGGATGCTCTCGTGAGAGAGGCTGAAGAAATAAGCGATATGCTTTTCCTTAGAAAGGAGGTGATCCAGCCGCACCTTCCGATACGGCTACCTTGTTACGACTTCGCCCCAGTCATTAACCCTACCGTGGTCGGCTGCTTCCTTGCGGTTAGCGCACCGACTTCAGATAGAACCAACTCCCATGGCGTGACGGGCGGTGTGTACAAGGCCCGGGAACGTATTCACCGTAGCGTGCTGATCTACGATTACTAGCGATTCCAACTTCATGCACTCGAGTTGCAGAGTGCAATCTGAACTGAGGTGGCTTTTGGGGGTTCGCTCCGGCTTGCGCTTTCGCATCCCACTGTCACCACCATTGTAGTACGTGTGTAGCCCAGGCCGTAAGGGCCATGAGGACTTGACGTCATCCCCGCCTTCCTCCGGCTTGTCACCGGCAGTTTCATCAGAGTGCCCAGCATAACCTGGTAGCAACTGACGATAAGGGTTGCGCTCGTTGCGGGACTTAACCCAACATCTCACGACACGAGCTGACGAC
>JAYRWT010000081.1:0-1234 GCA_041917855.1 Patescibacteria group bacterium
TCACTACTGCAGCTTCCTCTAACGGTACCGGCTACCTCTTAAACATTGCCACCGGTGCAAGCTCTACCGTCAAGCCACTCCGTGTTAACGCAGCAGGTACTGACATCCTGACTGTTTCTAATACGGGGGCGATTGGTATTGGAGCGGATACAACATTTAATGCTGCTGCAAAGCTCTACCTTAATAACTCTGATAACTCAAACTACTACTACTTAGATAACCCAGGGACAACAGGCTCAGCTAACTCTGTACTTCGTTTTCTACAAGGTAATGTAGGTGAGGCTGCTCGCTTTGGTGCTAGCGGCAAATTTGGCCTAGGTACTACCACCCTTACTTCGCTGCTTAATGTTGGTACGAGTGCTGCGTTCCAAGTTACGGCAGCTGGTAATACAGGTATTCAAGGTAACCCAACGTATGCGCCACTGGTAGTCGGTGGCTCTAATGGCTCTGATGCAGGACTCGAAGTAGTGCCTGGTTCTGGGGTTATTGTGCAGTCTTACAACCGAAACACGTCAGCCTATGCTACGTTGACTCTCGATGGTTCATTAGTAAATATTCGTCCAGGCGGCGTTAGCAAGGTAACGATTGATTCTTCCGCAATTGCTTCAAGTATTAGCTACACTCAATCAGGCACGAGTGCCAACACCTTTACTGGCGCAACTACGTTTAGCCGCACAGGCACCAACGCATTAGCCGTGACTGGTACTCCTGCAGCTTCCGCTGCGAGTAGTTTGGTGCAGCTGGGGATTCCTCTCTCAGGGGGGAGTGCAGACGGCACGTACTTAGGTATTAATACCTCGTTAGAGGTAGCAGCTGATTTTATACACATTCAAAATCAAAGTAGCACCGTATTTAGAGTTGGTGCCTATGGAGACATCTACACACCAAGTGCTTATAACACTCCTGATTGTAGCTACTCTGGCGGCGGCATGCAGTGTTCAAGTATAGGAGGTATTTATCTCCGTAATAGCGCAGGGGGCATATACTTTGATGACACCCCAAGCGTTCAGTTGCCAGGTGGGATTATGGTGGATAGTTTCGGACTTAACTTAAATGCTTACCCTATAACTAACGCTGCTCGGCTCTCGCTCGCTGGCTCCACCTCCGGTACCATCACCATCCAACCACAAGCCGCCGCCGGCACCTATAACTTCAACCTCCCAACTACCGCTGGTACCTCTGGCTATGTCCTCACCAGTGCCGGTGGCGGTGCATCTGCTATGACCTGGACTGA
>JAYRWT010000082.1:0-1048 GCA_041917855.1 Patescibacteria group bacterium
GCAAACGGTTTGCAATACATACCTGCCGCACAAAGAGAGTTTGCAGATGTGCTTGACAAAGCTGCGAAGAACAGCCTGCAACAAGTCATTCAGCCGACAGACATTAAGGGCATCATACACAACCACAGCACATGGAGCGATGGTATGAATACCATTGCAGACATGGCAAAAGCATGTATGGACAAGGGCTACGAATACCTTGTTATCAGCGACCACTCGCAGAGTGCATACTATGCAAACGGCTTGAGCCCTGAACGCATTGCTGCGCAGCAGATAGAGATAGACAACCTCAATGCAAAGCTGGCACCATTCCGCATTTTCAAAAGTGTGGAAGCAGATATATTGGGAGATGGTAGCCTTGACTATAATGAGGATGTACTGAAGACATTCGACCTCGTGATAGCATCTGTACACAGCAACCTGAAGATGACACAAGAACGTGCTATGGAACGTGTACTGAATGCTATTCGCAATCCTTACACAACTATCCTCGGTCACCCTACGGGCAGACTTTTACTAAGCCGCGAGGGCTATCCGCTGGACCATAAACTGATAATAGATGAGTGTGTGAAACACAATGTGGTGATAGAAATAAATGCACACCCACGCAGGCTGGATCTTGACTGGACGTGGGTAGAATATGCCATGCAGCAAGGCGCACTGTTATCTATAGACCCAGACGCACACGTAATTGGCGGCTTTGATGATGTGTACTTTGGTGTGATGGCTGCACAAAAAGGCGGGCTTACAGCAAAACACAACCTGAGTAGTTTTACACTGAAGGAGTTTGATGCGTTTTTGGGAAAGAAACCAAAACCATAGACTATACTCCACCCCTTATACTTGTATGAAAAACAGGTATGGATATAGCTACAGAACAGTACACACCAAAGGTCAGCACGATAGTACAACGCAGCCTGCTGCAACAGCGCAAGGTATTTCTTTGGGGAATGGTAGAGGATGAAAGTGCGCGCACCATTGTAGAACAATTGCATTACCTCTCTGCAAATGATGACAGAAGCCCCATTCATTTTTACATCAACAGCCC
>JAYRWT010000083.1:0-17617 GCA_041917855.1 Patescibacteria group bacterium
GTCACCGAACCTCAGGTCTTCCTGGGGTATCTCCTGGGCATAGGCTTCGATGTCACTTGCATCACGAGGGATCAGCTTTCGAGGTCGGTAGGCCATGTGTACCAGCCCCGAACAATCAATGCCCTCCTTGGACATACCTCCCCAGGCGTAAGGGACGTTGAGGTACTGAAAGGCAAGTTCCACTGGCGGCATGGTGCCAGGAACGATCCAATTAAGTGTATGGATTGAACCTATATGGGTTCTTTTCATGTACCCAGGCTTTCCCGGGTAGTGGGCGAGCTCAACGAATGAGAACGCCCCTACAGTCTTTAAGACAACCAGGGGTTCGCCCTGAACTGCCTGAGTCATGACGAGTTTTGGGTCTTGGGTGTTCATCTCTGAGTACAGAGATGCCACAGACGAGATACATCCGAGTTGTGCGTTCATACCATTTCACCAGCCAATGCTGTAGGAGTTGTATACCATAGTTGAGTACAGTTGTCGATTGCACAGTGGCGCTACCTGGGGGCTATTTTTAGAAATAAAAAATCAGAACCTTCACCGGAGTAAAGGTTCTGTAGATTCTCCCCACCATAGGTGGTGAGAGGGGATGGTCAGGTCAGCAACCGGCTCTCTTGCGTCTGTCTGCTCTTTTCAAGGAATGCTTTGTGCGCTTTGGTCTGCATAGCTTCTAGCTCCGCCGCATGTCTAAGCCTACACGCTTTAAGCAGCTCACACACAATTGCGCCGTTGTCGATACCTTGCGTATCCAGGCCGATTAGCTGAGTGCACGCCATCGCAAAGGTCACTCCGTCTTCAAGCGTGGTAATGACCCTGCTATCGATCACATCTTCCCCATCGATCAAAACAAAGTGCATTTCAATCCCACCCTTGCCATCGGTGACAATCCTGGGTTCATACCAGGGGTTAGGGAGGTATTTTTGAATTCTGAACTCATTGAGCTCGTGAATCGGGTCGGTTAAAAAGTCCAGGTACAGTTGGTTCCCAGTCTCTTTTGCAATACGATAGGCCTCATCACAGCTCAATGCTTCAAGCTCAATCGCGACAAGCAGGCAGATCATTTCGTCAGCGTGCTCGGACAGACCGGAGAAGCTGAAAATGTATTCGCCTGCGCGGATGGCGCCTCCGTACATTTCTTCGTCAGTGTTTCTGCTTTGCCAGCTTGCAAGCAATTCGGGCGATGCTTTAAGCCGCTCAAGCTTTTCGTTAACGCGCCTAAAGCAGGCCTCAGATCTGTTTCGAGCTAGACGTTCACCATTCACCAAGTGATGAAAGAAAAAGTCTAGGCCCTCGCCTGCAACGCCGACGTACTGGCCAGCAAAGTGTCCACCAACGGGGTTTTCCTGGGTTGCCGGCAGGCGAGAAATGACAAGCGCCGCTATATTTTCAACGAATTCTTGAATTAAAGGGCGATTCCAACTTGCGTCTAAATGTTTCATCGTTTTAAGGTACTCGCCGATGCGAGCAGGGATAGACTGTACCAAAAATCTGGCTAGTGGTAAATAAGGGTCAGAGCAGCCAAGAATAATCTGCTACTATGTCCATATGAAACCACTCACATTTACGGCCACGCTAACCGCGCTTAAACCGGAGCAGGGCTTTGGTGGGGGCGTTCTACTACACATACCGCCACCAGTAAGTGAGGCACTGCCGTCCCGGGGCATGGTTATGGTTAGTGGTACTTTAAATAATCTTCCTTTTCAGATTCCACTAGAACCAGATGGTGCTAAGAGCCACTGGTGCAGACTTAATGAAGCTATTCTGCAACTAGCTAGAGTTAATGCTGGCGATACAGTTTCAGTGACCATTCAACCAATAAAAGAGTGGCCAGAGCCTAATGTCCCAGAGGATATTAAGGCTATCCTCAAAACAGACCCTGAAGCAGAGGCAATTTGGAACAACAGCACGCCCATGGCTCGCTGGGATTGGGTGCGTTGGGCTGGTGCTGCCAAGCAAACCGAAACCCGACAGAGGCGGGTGGAGAGTATCCCGTCACGCTTGCGTGCAGGGAAGCGTCGTCCCTGCTGTTTTGATCGGGCGCAGTGCACGCTAACTGAGGCATAGTTTGGCTGACGCACTGCGTGGCTGTATCAATTTATCTGATATACTTAATGTATCATCAGTATTTGCAGCGTGGAAAAGTAGAGAAAACAGGCTCTGAAGAAGCTATGGACAACATCTTTCGGAGAATAAATCAGGTCCACTCACAGCAGGGTAACTACCCCAAAACATACGTTGTACTGGCAAGCGAAGGGTATGACTCAAGTGAGTTAAAGCCAGCGCTACTACGGTATTTTTTGCTAAAAACCAATCTTTCTTCCGCCAGGCGTCGTACTGGCGTATTCGTGCTACTCAGTTGTGTTAGCCTACTTTCTACAGCATTATTGCCGTCTGCCATATTCACGTCTAACCCGTACAAGGCTACAGTTCGAGCCCTTGTGCCAAGTGTGGAATACTATGTTTCACCTACCGGTAGCGATATGAATCCTGGCACTCTTGCTGAACCGTTTCGTACCTTACAGAAAGCAAAGTCAGTGCTGGCTGCTGGTAATATTACTGGAGCGGTCGTGTATTTTAGGGGTGGAACGTACACGCTCACCTCTCAAACCTACCTTGATCCATCTATTTCTGGGACGAGTGAAGCACCGAATATCTTTCGCAATTACCCAGGAGAAAACCCAATCTTTACGGCTGCAATTTCTACGACAGTTCCCGCAGCAGGCGGGGATGTTACACTTGACCTCACAGCTCTACAAATCACAGCTCCGGTTCAGTCTGTGTATCGAGACGGTGTACGGTTAACTGTTGCTAGAACTCCAAATAGAATCCCAAACCCTGATTTTTCAGCTACTGATCCGTGGTCAGGCTCTCTTGCCTACGCTTCAGCTGCAACTCCAACAAATGTGGCAACTGACTGTCCTGGTATGACGGGAAACTCACTCAATTACTGTGAGGTGGGGTATGAGTCAGGTTCTGCTGTTGGCCAACTTGATGACAGTCCTGACTTTAGTGCTCATCTTGCGCAAACCAGGGCAGTTGTATTTACCGGCGGTGCAAGTGATGGCACCGTATGGACCAGTAATAGCCTTGGTATTACTGAGATAGATAAGGTAAATACAAAGATACGCCTTAGCCAAAAAACTAGTTACCAGGTGCGGCAGCGCCACTTCTTTTACTTAGAGGGTGCTCCTGAGTTTTTAGATACTGAAGGGGAGTGGGCGCAAGATGGAACTAGCCTGCTACTTAAGCTGCCTGCTAGCGACACCCAACAGAAAATAACTATCGTTGCATATTCACCTGGAAGCGGAACAGACGTAGTGTCGAACTCTATTGTAGTAACCGGGAGTCATATACAGATAGTTGGACTACAGTTTCACTATGCAGGTGAGAGTTATGCTGTACGCGTGCAGGATGCGAGTAACATTGTCATGAATAACATTCAGGTAAAGGGCTGTGACGCTGTATGTGTTTTAGTTGCCGGGACCAGTCAAAACGTAACGATTAAAAATAGCAGAGTAAGCGACACGCTGGGCGTAGGCATACATGTGACCGTAGAACCAGTAGATACACCAGACCCAGCAAAGCGTTTTCTAAAAAAACTAGTTTCTGCTCAAATCAACATTAGCAATAATTATATCTGGGATGTTGGTATAGCGGGCATGGGTAGGTACTGGGCATCTGCCGGTATACTTGCGGCAAGAACCGGTACTACAATTTCAAGGAATCGTATTGAAAATACTGCATCAGCAGGTATTTCAGCAGGGGCAGGTGCGTATACTATCGTCGATAGTAATTACGTGTACCGCACCAATTTAATGCGTGCCGATACTGGTGCAATTGCCTTTAACCCCATTTGGCAGAATAACGATCGCAGCTGGTTACCACGTGGTCACCAAATTACACATAATTTTATTAAAGAAACGGGGGGGTATAGTTGGAGTTCTGCCGACAATGCGTATAAGTATGGCCACTATAGCTGGGGTGTCTACCTAGATGATTGGACGAGTGAAACGCAGGTAGCAAATAATATTATTGTTCGGCCACATATTGACTGTGTCATGGTGCATGGCGGACGGTATAACAGTATTACAAACAATATTTGTTATACCGACAAAAAACTTACGGCAATGGTCAGGTTGCGAGAAGACCACCATAGTAACTACGATGGCTCCCAGGATCCTAAGTGGACTGAAGTACAGCAGATGGGGTCAAATGGCTTTGATACAACTGCGTATCTTACAGCCTTTCCTGATTTAGCTAATGTGCCGCAGTACCCTGCAAAAGGTGAGTTGCAGGTTCACAACACAGTAAGCTCCAATGTGCTGGTTAGTACACACACTGTCCCTCCACTGCTCTATGGGGTAGTTAGATTGTCAGCAACAAACACATTTAGCAACAATGTGCTGTGGAGTACAAATAGTAGCTCGTTAGCGGTGGGAGGCTCTCTAGATACTACTCCTGATAACCAGTCTGAATCCTGGCCTAATCTAACGAGCTGGCAGCAAACGGGTCGCGATGCAGGCTCCGTTTTTGCCAACCCGCTACTCGCTAACCCTGCCGCAGACGATTTCAGCCTCGGGGCAGGATCTCCAGCTTTTGCAAAAGGATTTACTGCTATTAATCAGTCTACAATCGGCCTCTTCGGTCTTGAGCCACAAGCACAGAATGTAAGTGCACAGGCAACGGTTACCCAAGGAGAAAATATATCTGCCACCTGGACAACGCTGGATACGCAGGAGCTTGGCCCCGTGAGCAAAGAAGTCTCACTGTTTCAAAACAACGTGAACGGTTCACCAGTTGTTGCCTGGTCGCAGGTGGCCAGTGATTCGATGCAGTACTCTAGTACTGGTCTTGAAGCGGGCAGCACGTATTTTGTATGCGTACGAGCTAAGAATGATGGGATAGACCCGTTCAATGGTCAGCGTGCTGCTTGGTCAGCCAAGTCATGCAGTAGCGCCATTTCTATTGTGGCCCCAACAACCCCAACCGCAACTCCAACTACTTCTTCCACCTCAAATCCAACGCCTAGCGCTTCACTGCAAGCCACCACTAGTCCAGCGGCTAAGCCTAGTAAAAAGCCAGGTCAAACCAGTCAACCAGTAGCTACTGCTAGCTCAACCACTCAGCAGTCCGAGGCAACCCCTACGGCTAGCCCAGAGCCCTCACCGTCATTGTCTCCGTCTCCCATAGTTGGTAGTACGCAGGTATCGCCTTCGATAAGTCCTAGCGCAGATGAAGAAGTGGTTACTGTCCAGACGACAGACCAGTCAGCAGAGCAGAGGCAGCGTGTACTGCGCTATCTACTCACTACAGTGAGCGGCGTGCTACTCTTCTTCTTGGCACGTGCTGTTGCGGGATGGGTAAAAGCCTCACAGCAGCTGAAGTTGCTGTATCATTAGGTAGAAATTTTTACTCCGCCCTTGATACACACTGATTGATACAACAGTACTTTTATGCTACTGTTGCCCCCGGCATGGAATTCTTACAATTTGAGGTAGATACGAACAGTCAGGTTTTTGCTGGCATTGCAGCACCTATTTCATTTCTCGTCGCACTAATGCTGCGAGGTCTATCTGCTGACGTTAGGAGTGCGGTGACTGCTGAAGCTAAGAAAGTAGCGAAAAAGCACTACGCTATAGCTATAGCTGTGACTGCCGCAGTGCTCGTAGTATTGCTAAGTGCGTCTGTCACACATCAGGCAGCAAAAGCCTTTGCAGTTCTTATTTCATGTATGAGTGCTGGGCTAATTATAGGTGCAGCTATCGGGTACGGCGCAAAGTCAAAGTAGACAATAGTTGTACCAAGTACGGAGCCGTGCGGCAGCCATCTCAAAAGTAGTCTATGTTTTCTGTTGACCCACCCCCAACCGGGTGGGTTTTCTTTGTAGCCAAGAAGAAATCTTGAGCGGCAATGCAGTATTTAGGTGGGGAGAATTTTGAAGATTGTGCTTGTGCGTATTGCTACGTCTGCTGCAAGTTGGCTTGGTAGTGCGAAAAAAGAAAGAGACCCGCTTATTTCAAGCTAGGCCTCTGAGATTGAACAAATATCCAGGAAAGTAAGGCTCCGTGGGCAAGAAATCCAACGAAGTAAATGTATGCGCTTACGCTAATGCCGCTACTAATGATCACCGATGCGAGGCTGCAGCCATACGCTATGGTGAATAGTGCCCAAGGTAGCCAGGGCTCAGAGTTTGGCTTTTCAGATACCGATCTGAACGTAGGCAATATTCCAGCTACGAATGCGGCGCCAAGTAGGTACGAAGCATGTGCAGCTTGGCCAGAAAGCCACCAGGCAATACCGGCTGTAATAGCAAGAAGGGCTGGTAGGGCATCTTTCTTGCTAAGGGGCTGGTATTTTCCTTTGAATAGGGCAATGACTGCTACAAGTGTGTTTAGAGCTGAAGCTCCCAGCACCTGCAGTGATTGAGTGATGCTCTGAGTCAACACTAGGTAGTTGATGCCGTTCAAAATGGCAAGCACAGCCCAGAGTGTCCATGTAGCGGGGTTGGGTTGTCGCATCTTCCAAATATAGAGGAGGAATGCAGCAACGCTAATGATGAGTCCAAGTGTCGATAGTAGTTGTGCCAAGGTCCACCTCTGACGTCTGAATGAGCGTCAAATGCGGCAATCCTAATACATTTCTCTTGATTTGTCAATCTGATAGTGGCTGTTTTGAGATTGTGTCCGACTTTAAAGAGAGAATACTCTAATCTTTAAAAAACAGGTTCTCATGTGATTGCTCAACATAAGAACCTATTGAATGGATTTACTACTTGCACAGCATGCTGTAGTGATGATCAACGCAACATAGCGAGATCCATGCCAGACATGGTTGTTGCTGGTGACCATGTTCCGTCCGCTTTTTGGACGGTTACGAGCCAATTTGTGCTATTGAGCTGCTTAGCTCTAGCAGGGTTTCCACCGTATGTGGTTGCCATCCCCACCAGAGGAGGTAAGTGGTTGGCTTGGTATTCTGAAATGACGAAGCCTGCTCCCCATAGCAGGAGTCCGATGCATAGAGCACCAAACAGCGGGGCGATTCGTTTCATCAGGGTGATTGTAGCATAAAGCTTAACAAAAAACAGGCTTTTAGAGCCTGTTTTATCTCATGGTGGAGGTGGCGGGAGTCGCACCCGCGTCCAACGCGCTTCTACAAAAGGTTCTCCATGCTCAGTTCTTCTGAGTACTATCGCAAATTAGAAGAACAAATATTAGCGATAGGTACTGCGTTGTCTTAGTACTGGTTACGTAGTCTTACCAGCAGGCAGCTAATCAGTATATCGCTCACTAGCTCCGGATTAGCAACAGAGTAGGAACGGCAGTCGTTCTTAGGCGAATGCAGGGGCAAAGGAAGGAGCAAACAAGTTTGCAACCGTTGCCTTTACCTTGCTAAATGCGTTTGCACTTAAGCGTTGCGTTAGATTTACGAGGTAACCGCGTGCTCGGCATGCTGACTAAAGTGGGTAACGCGCTGTCGAAGTAATACACCCCCATGTTTTTAAGGCGCTCAAACCAAGATTTGAACTTCCACATACTAGCACAAATCAATGATTTTTTCCAGAAACTAGCTTCCATAGCCGAAATCAAAAGTTTAATAATGCGGCAAGAATTGACGCATGTGGCACCGCCCGAGAGACTGATCGTAACGGGGACTTGCCCCTTGAAAATTTGAGGGAAGAAATGAGAAAACAGATTGAGAACCCTTCTAAGGAAGGACAGAACGGTTACGTGGAACTTGGGTTACTCAATATGCTCACACAGCAGAGGGGTAAGCCAAAGAATATTGAGGAGTTTGCGGAATCTCTGGGCGGTCAGCCGCTCAAAGGTTCACCGATTTGGGTGGTTAAAATCATCGGTACGCGCAAAGCAAGGGAATACCTTGAACGGTTGAACAAGATCTTTGCCTACCGTGGTGCCAACCACAAAGTTTCAGAATTGACGTACACGATTGAAAATCGTCAGCGTGTCTACTACATTCTGATCGCTGGTCATCGGCGAACTCTCGCCCTGCTCCGTGTGCGTGACGGCTTAACTAAATCGCTCGCAATTCGGTATCCCGGCATAGAGTCGTCAGAAGCGTACAGGCTCGACTATCCTCTGGGGATAGAAGCTGTCATCTACGTTAACTTGTCGGCAGACGATGCTATCGCAAAGCAGGGTATCGAGAACCAACGCGAGTCGGTTGACCCGCGTGATGTGCTCGACCTAACGCGTGCGCAGTACCAGTTGGCCAAGGAGCAGAATTCAAAAATCAGCATTGCACAGTTTGCGCGCCTGATTGGGTTGAGCGAGTCTACGGCCGCAAGCCGTATTCGCTTTCACCTACTCTGCAAAGAGGCACAAGATGCGGTTTACGACAGTATCTTGTCACTGGAGCACGGCGCAGAGCTGTTGCACTGCCAAACTGAGTGGATTACAAAACTAACCACTCAAGCAATTGGTGATGCCTTGCGTGAGCACTGCGCTGATCGAGCGTTTGCACCAGAGTTTGTTGCTACGCACGCCGCCAAGCTGGTGGAGTTCGCGCAGCGATCATTGGTCTGTGACACTAGCATTGTCGAGTTTCTGCCTGCGCAGGAATTCAGTGATGCCGATCAGGCTGTTTTGGATCAGATTATTCAAGGTGAGGTGCGAGCTATTCGTGGGTTTGTGCGTCAAGCAATCGTTATGGCCACTTGTGAGCCAAAGCGTATGCCGCTCAAAACCTTTAAAGAAAAAGTGCGCAAGAACCTCTCGGACATTCTCAGTGGACAGGGAGACTTGTTTGCAGAGTTTGCGACAACGGCGGCACGGGTTGAAGTGAATGCTGCGGCCTCGCGCCGTATGTACCACCGACATGCGACGATCGCCGGTATCAGTGAAGTACTGGGCTGGGTTCAGCGCATGAGCTGGCTCAAAACGCGCGGTTTAATCAGCGCCGAAGACGAAAGTTGGCGCGATCAACAGGTTCGCAAATCATTTGCTGGCATGCTCGATGCGGTTGAAGGGCTGGTTAGTCAGCTCACCGACTTCTTGGGTGAAGCCACAGTAAGGCGCGCACAAACCATCATCATCGAAGGTCGCGACGCTTTAAGCGAGCTTGCGAAACTTCAACAACCCTAACTGCATGTGCCAATAGGCGCCTGCGGCATCAGCCTCCTTGCTTAGAAATTGGCAGGGAGGTTTTTGTGTATGTAAACACCCGACCTGCCGTTTGGCTGATCGGGTGGATTGTCTCCGCGGGGGAGAGGGTGTGGGTAATGCCTAGTAGCTAGTCATCACCAATAAGTGCTGTTTGTTGCGGCTGATTAAGCCGGCGCTCGCGCGCCTTGTGCTTGGCTTGCAGCCAGGCACTGCCGTTTTTTCCGTTGTGGCGGATGCGACCTAGTTTCTCTGTTCGCTTATTGGTGGCGTAGTCTGCGCGTGAAAACTCACGTTCAAACAGTTGTAATTGCGAGCGATGCACACTCACGTACCGCTTAGCCAGTAGTGCGATTGCGTGGGGATCACGCGGTGTTCGAGTTTTCCACTGCATACTGCCTCGGTTGCGTTCCATCTTGCTTTCTAGCTCGAGTAGGGCTGCAATTTCAGTGGCGATGTCTTGGATAAGATCGAACCTATCTTCTTCCTCTGCCTTTGCCTGACGAAGTTTAAGTTCTTCTACCTTGTCACGGGTAGACTTGCGCAAGTTCTGCACTTGGTCGGTCGATACGTTATACACGCAAAAGGCGTGCATTGGGCAATCGTCGACGCAGTGCGCAGCGCGCTCGGCTTCATCTTTAATTAAGGCATTGCGGGCGTGAATGGTGGCACCAATATTGAAGAAGGCTTGTGCCACGTTCATATGGTTAATGCCATTCTTCCAGCAGAGCCAGCAGAACCAGTCCGAGAGTGGCTTAGCGATAGTGTCGCGTCGGTCATTCTCATATTCTTCAACTAGCCCAGCCCTCGGTACGCCGCGCATGTGGTGCAGATCAACGGGGACAACCGGGATAGTACTGAACCAATCCCAGAAGTCTTTGTTTTCACGCCAGCCGACGATCATGTGGTACTCCTGAAAGAACCCGATCATCAGTTGTGCCACTTTATGCTGCACGCCCTTGAGCTTGCTTAGCTCACGAATGTAGATATCGCGCTGCTTCCAAATGCCTGCGCCTTTCTTGCGGTGTCTGTAAAAGAACTCGCGCGGATCGCCATTATAGCTATCACGCAAAAGCTTCCACATGTCACGCCACCACAGCGCACGTTCTCGCTGTAGGGCACTCTTTTTACTGTCGGCAAATGGCTCAACCTTGCGAATACACTCGGTTAATACATCAATTTGCGCGTTAGCAAGGTTAGCCAGGCGAGTGAGCTCGGGGTGGTCGATGTGCACCACGTACAAGTTGCCAAGAATATCGGTCGCCAGTTTGCCAGAGCGCTGCGAAAACCCTTGGTTCCAGATCCACACCGCCTTGGTGAGTTCGTCGAATGTGTCGAATTCCTCGGGGCGGTAGATCTGCTCGGGCGGCACAATCAGGGCAAAACCTTGGCGCCGTTCGGCCCAAGCTTGGTCAAGAAAACGGAGCACTCGCACACCCCGTCTACTGTTTAGGACGAGACCTCCCATTTTAAATGGGTAGGTAGGTGTGCGTACTGCCATAAAATCCTCTCAAAGAACAAACTATCAGCTTTTGCTGACTTTTTGAGTCTAGCAGCATACTTTTCTCTTTGAAAGAATTTTTTCTACACAACGCAAAAAGCGCCCGAAGGCGCTTTTTGGTGTGTTAGTTCTCAGTCAAGCAAGCTTGTCTGAGAACGGACTTGTGTCCCTAACACGCTTTAAATAATAGCTCCTGTAGCTAATTATGTCAACAACTACTGTGCTGAAAAATATTTATCTCCGCAGTTTACAGGTTTAAAATGAAAATTTCCTCAAAATTTTCTAAGCGCAAACTAGCGCTTTTTTAGCTCTGAGATGGCTAATTTTGCAGCGATAGCGGCTTTTTTATAGTCGGGAACACGTATGCGGCGATGTAAGAGTTCGGCTGCCGGTACTGCCCTTATCTCGCTCAATAGCGCCTCGTAGTAGGCCAGGGCAGCGGCAATGCCGCGTGCAGCAGAACGGGGGAGTTCAGGTAAGGCGGCGCGAGCGGTAGTGTACTCGGCAGCAATTTCTTCTTCGATTGCACGCTTGTGCACGTCGGTGAATACGTTCAAATCAATACCTGGAAAGTATACACGTCCACGCTCGATGCCGTCAGCGTGCAGATCGCGTAAAAAGTTTACCTTTTGAAAAGCTGAGCCTAGGGCGCGTGCAGCTGGGGTTAGGCGGTGGTAGCGTTCTGTGTCGCCGTCACAAAAGATAGCTAAGCACATGAGCCCTACTACTTCAGCAGAACCGTAAATATAGCTTTTGTAGCTTTCCTTTGTATGATCGCGTTTGGTAATGTCCATGCGCATGCTAGCGATAAAGCTCGTAATTAAATCGAGCGGTATACGGTGCTTGTGTACAGTCAGCGCAAAGGCATGCAGAGCTGGATTAGTGCTGTATCTCTGCTCGATGGCCAGCTTCACATCTGCCTCAAAGCGATCGAGGGTAGCTGCGGTATCGATGGTAAAGCCTGCGTCGACAATTTCGTCACCAAGGCGAACCATACTGTACACCGCGTAAATGTGCGGTCGGTACTCCTTGCTTAGGCTGCGGATTGCTCGGCTAAACGACGTAGAGTAGCGCTCTGTAATATGCTGTGCGACCTCGTAGCCAACCGCCGTGTACAATGCCTGGTCCTGCTTAGTCATTGCGCTGAACACTTAGGGTAAACAGCGCGCGAAATATCTCGCTAGCTGCTTCGCTAAACGGAAGCTGGTCAAGCCGCGCTAGTGCTTGCTGGTGTAGCAATGCAATCTCGTGCTCAACCTTTTCGGTGGCACCGCAGGTATCACAAATTTCACGTACACGGTGTACCTCGCGTTCGGTAGCTTGTGGGTTTCCGTAAATATTCTCTAGTTCAACGCGGTCTTGATCCGATGCCAGCTGCTGCATGTAACTGTAGTAAAATGTTTGCTTGCCCTCACGCACATCGCTGGTGATTGGCTTACCTGTTTTTTCGGGGTCACCAAATAAGCCGAGGTAGTCATCGCGCATTTGGTAGGCCATACCAATTGGAATTGCGAGCTCATGTAGCATCTGCTCTAATTCGTGATCACGGTCCGTAAGAATAGCCGCAAGGCGAAGTGGTAAAAAGAATGTGTAGTAACCAGTTTTGTTTCGGTATACCTCACTTATTTGTTCAGTACTCAGGGGGCTATGGCTCAGCACACTACCTAGCGAGTCAATAAATTCACCGCCAGCTACGACAAATGTGGTGTCAGAAAGTGCGCGGAGCAAGCGAATTTTTTGACCATCACTAATCGGCAGATCGTAGCAGATTTCTTGCGCAAGGTTTGTCGTAAGGTCGCCGGCTAGGATGGCTGCAGCGATCGCACCAAACTGAGCATTGTGTGCCGCAGATTTGTGCAGCTTGTGAAAGTACGCCCCTTCGATATTTGGACCACCGTAACGTACGAGATCACGGTCGATAATGTCATCGTGTATTAGCAGAAAATTGTGGTAAATCTCTAGTAGCGCACCAGTCGCGATGATGGCCTTTGTGTCGGCGCCTCCCATGCCTGTGTAAGCGACGTAAGCCAGATAGGGGCGCAAGCGTTTACCGCCGCGGGTGATGTACACACGCATTTCTTCAAATAACTGTCCAAACAGCGGATCGATTACACTACCTTTGCTTGCGGCCTTGGTATATGTTTCGGAAATAGCGGTATCAACCAGTGGTTTGAAATCTTGCAAACTTAACACGGAAATTCCTCTTGTATACGGTCACTTACGATATGAGCACTGACAATGCAGACCGGAAGCCCAATGCCAGGGTGTACACCTGAACCTACATAGTAGAGGTTTGTAACACGTGAGCTTTTACTGACGGGTCGGCCAAATGCCGTCTGGCGAAGGGTGTGAGCAAGGCCAAGAGCACTGCCTTTGTAACTATTGTAGCGATCGGCAAAGTCGTTTGGACCAAACACACGCTTGTAGACTATGCGCTCAGTAAGATCGGGAATCTGCATACGGTCAGCCATCAGGCTGAGTATTTTAGCAACGTAAGCTTCACGCTCAGTGGGGGTATCACTTACACCGGCGCCGAGTGGGACCAGAATAACTAAATTTTCTACACCGGACTTGGTGACTGTGGGATCAGTTTTATTGGTGTTACTCACATAGAAAGAGGGGTTGTCTGGCCAGCTTGGCGTATCAAAAATTTGTGCAAAGTTGTGTCGCCAATTCTTAGAAAAGTAGAGCGTATGGTGCTGTAGGGTTGGTAACTCACCTTTTACACCAAGGTACAGTAGGAGCGCAGACGGTGCCATTACCCGCTTTTGCCAGTAAGCTGGAGTGTACGTGCGCTGTTTTGCGCCAAGTAACTCGGTTTCCGTAAAGGCCATGTCTGCATTTGAGATGACGATGTCAGCTTCAATCTTGGTGCCATCAGCCAGCTCTACTGCGTGAGCCTTGCCGTTTTGAGTAAGAATTTTTGCAACCGTGGTATTGTAGCGAAACTCCGCACCCTGTTTTTCTGCCAAAGCCACACTTGCGCGAATAACTTCGTACATTCCTTTTTTGGGGTAATAGACGCCCTGATTAAAATCCAGGTGACTCATAATATTGTATAGAGCCGGAGCGTTGTATGGGGAACTACCCAAAAACACTAGCGTGTACTGCAGTAGTTTTTGAATTTCGTCACTCTTGAAGTAGCTGGACACATAGCGCTGCATACTGCCTATCAGTGGCACAATACGCAGTGCCCGCAATGTGCCCGCGGTAAACAGAGAGCGAATCCGATCAAAGCGGGCGTACAAAAAGTACTTTAGAATCAGCTTGTACTGCTGCTCTGAGCGATCAAGGTAGCGCTTGAGCACCTTACTAGAACCTGGTTCAAGCAACTCAAAGGTTGCAGCATCGCGCTCTACATCTGAGTAAATATCTACAGGCTCACTCCTACCGTCAAAATATACGCGGTAGCTGGGACTGAGGCGCACTAAATCTAGGTAGTCGCTGGTTTTAGCACCAAGCTCGTTAAAAAACTTGTCAAACACCTCGGGCATAAGGTACCAGGATGGGCCCATATCAAAACGTAGGCCATCAGCCTCAAACATACTGGCTCGACCGCCTGGCTGCTCATTTTTTTCAAGTACAATAACTCGGTAGCCTTTGCTACCGAGGAGTGCGGCAGCGGCAATGCCGCCAATGCCGGATCCAATTATGATGCACGTGCGCATTCTGGTATGAATAAATTACTAGCTAATACTAGCAGTGTTTTCTAATCTGGACTATGCTTTCTTTCTACTATTTACTCTCGCTTATCATCAGTATAGCTTGTTTACTTTTAGTTGACTGGCGTTACAAGCTACTGTTTTTTGCTGGCAAACGCCTCGTGTGGCCGTTACTACTAGGTATAGGATTCTTTTTACTCTGGGATATCACGGGCATAGTCCTGGATATTTTTAGTACCAACCAAGCCTTGGTTACCGGCCTACATGTGGTCGTACCTGACTTACCAATAGAAGAGTTTTTCTTTCTGTTCTTACTCTGCTACCTATCTGCACTCGTACTAGCTTGGCAGCATGAATAGCCTCTACCTGATCATGAACCTGGTGTTTCTGGGATTGGCTATTATGCTGGATACTATTGTGCTTAAAACCTACGGCATACGCAGCGTCAAGGTGTGGAAGACTATAGGTATACTGCTGCTACTTACGGCAGTATTCGATAGTATTATTGTGCGAGCGGGGATTGTTACCTACCAACGTGAGCATATTTTGGGCTGGTACATTGGGTATGCTCCCGTAGAAGATTTTTTCTATGCACTACTCGCACCACTTATTATGTATAGCCTTCTGACGTTCTATGCACGCCGTACGCGCACTCCTTAAGGTATCTCGACCGGTTTCGTGGATAAATACCGCTGCACCATTTGTGGCTGGCTATATTTTGAGCGTTGGTACATTTGACTGGCGTTTAGTTGTGGGGGCTCTGTTCTTTTTAATTCCCTACAATTTAACGATGTATGGGATTAACGACATCTTTGATTACGAATCAGACAAAGATAACCCACGCAAAAATTCAATTGAGGGAGCGGTTGCTGCGCCCAGTGTGCATCGCACAATCTGGTGGGCAGTGGCGATCACAACACTGCCGCTACTAATCGTACTGCTGCTTTGGGGTGGGTTAGCAGCCAAGCTCTGGCTACTTTTCCTTATGTTTATGGTTGTTGCGTACAGTATGAAGGGCCTGCGTTTTAAGGAAGTGCCAATCTTAGATTCATTCACCTCTAGTACTCATTTTTACGGTCCACTGGTATACGGCTTGTTGCTTGGGGGTTCTCTTACTGGGTACTGGCCAGCAGTCATTGCCTTTGTGTTGTGGGGGATGGCGAGCCATGCCTTTGGCGCAATTCAAGATGTTGAGTACGACAGGGCAGGCGGTATTAGCTCCATTGCTACCATTTTTGGTGCACGAACCACTGCTTGGATTTGCTTTATCTTGTATGTGGTGGTGGTTGCTATTGTGGCTTGGGAGTACCAGCTTCAAGCCGGCAGGTTAGTTGCAGTTGCCCTAGTCCTCTACCCTGCAATAACCTATCCTTGCCTGCGGGTGACAGACGCCACCGCTGGAACAACTAATACCGCCTGGAAGCAGTTTTTGTGGGTAAATCAGGTAGTTGGATTCGCCATCACTATCGCTTACTTGAGTAGCTTACCTGGCAACGCATCACTTAAAGACGCGATGATTTTGACTGCCTTTGTGGTGGTACTAGCTGCACTAGCCTATGCAGGTAGGGGTGGTAGGCGAGTGGTTGAGCGCTAAGTGAGGTGATGCCGGCGGTCTAAAAAGGTGACTATACTTCTTCCTGAGGAAAGTACGTTTCACGATTTTCTACCTTGCCTGATTTATTGAATGTGAATGTGTCGATGAAGTGCAGATCGGAGATTATGACGCCGTTCTTCCGTAATCCATTAAATATTCCTTCAACTCGCACCTTGGCACCTAAGACCTCCATTTTTGTCACCGTGTGGTTACCGCTAGCGATAACACAATCAGACTGATAGAAGGTAATTAGGTTCTCGATCCCAGTAATGCTGGGGGTGCCTTGCCGCCTGTATACTGTTTGGTCGCTAAAAATGTCTCGCAAAAAGGCAAAATCTCCTTCAGCACCACGGGCAGCGTCAGTCTTAGTGTAGTAGTTGCCAATAATTTCCCTCATATCGTCAGTCTATCAGTTTTATACTGCACCTTACTTTTGCAGGAATCATAAAAGTATTGACCAATGAGTTTTGACTACAGAGTTTTGTTGCTCCGCAATTGTACAAAACTCTGTAGTATTTTAAACTCTTCTATTTATCCCATTATTGACACCGTTTAAAATGTAAAGTATACTTTACATTGAGATCTCACAAAGAGTCTCTGCAAAGACTCACATAAAATATGCCGTATGGGTGAACAGCCGCATCGCATTATAATTCGAATCCGTGATTTGCGTCGTGAACGGTCTTTGACGCAAGAAGCGCTCGCTGAAGCCTTGGGTTTGTCCCGGCAGTCGGTGAACGCGCTCGAGACCGGTCGCTGGCTACCTTCGTTGCCAGTGGCGATGCAGATTGCCTCCTACTTCTCTGTGCCACTTCAAGTGCTTTTTCAACTGCCACACGAAGTACTTACAGAAAAGGAGTCCCCGAAGCTGCCGCGGTTGTTACCCGATTCGGCTCCAACTAACGCAACCCTAAAACAAACGCCCATGAATCATCTAGTACCACTTTCACCTCTGCGTGAAATGCGGGAAATGCTCGATGAGCTGATGGATGAAGGTGCCTGGCCAAGTCCTGTTCCCGCAATAGTCGCTCCTGCCGTTAACGTCATGCAATCTGAGCATGATGTGCAGGTAGAAATGCGCTTACCAGGCTTTACCAAGACAGATCTTTCAATCGAACTTGGTGATGGCTTTATTACCATTGCTGGCCAAAAGAAAGAAGAAGCAACTATGGATGGCAAGCACTACTTCCGCCGTGAGTTTGCAACCCAAAGCTTTAGTCGCACTGTTTCACTACCGGCACCTGTCCAGGCTGAAAAAGCTGAGGCAAAAATGGAGCATGGTATTCTCCATGTGGTTCTGCCAAAGCAGGTAGAAGAAAAGCCAAAGACGCATAAGCTCGAGATCTCTGCCGACTAGGCGGCCCCTACAAATCGACTCTGTACAAAAAAGAAATGCCAGTCCCGTTGGGGGCTGGCATTTTTTTGATCGACAGGTCATACCTCTTCTTGCTACTGGCTGTAACACCCCGTTGTAAGGCGTCTTTGGTAGCCCGTGAGCGTTACCAACTGATAGTGAATGTCCTTCATGAACTCATCACCTTGACCACTGCCATACGCAGCAAAATCAGTCAGCTCGGTGAGCCTGGCCGCAATATGAATGGTGACCGTACGACTTCGGCCTATGTTGCGCGACTCAAAAGCCTCACGTGATCCCTGTAGTCCAACCACCAGGACGGGTGCGCCTTTCTTAGCCAAAATGAGCGGACCCTTGCGCAGTGGGCCCATGTGGTAATCCTTTGAA
>JAYRWT010000084.1:0-1207 GCA_041917855.1 Patescibacteria group bacterium
GTAGCACTCAGAAGTATAGCACTGCCTACACAACCCGCTGAATTAGCAGCCGTCGCTGTTACCGTAGTCACCACAACGGATACTGTGCTTGTGGCGGTACATGTCGAAGAATTGGAAACAGTAACGCTGTACGTTCCTGTGTTGACATCAGACACACCTGTGATAGTCGGGGATTGAGTTGTTGAAGTAAAACCATTGGGTCCTGACCATGTATAAGTTGACCCAGAGTTGCCACCAGAGACTGAGAGCGTGACACTTTGACCCGCACAAACCGTTGAAGGGCTTGCCGAAGCCGTTGCCGTCACAGAGCAAGCTGCGAAACCAAAGTCGTAAGTATCGTTGTGTTCTCCATAAAACCCTGTTGTGAGGGCAATGGTAGGTATATTGCTACTGACAACCGCATCATTGTTCGCCAATGAAGTACCCGCATTGATGCCCGAAGTACCTCCAGTGGTTGGACTGGTCAAAGACAAACCTGTGACAGATGAATGAGTCCCTAAAGACGTGACTTTTAAGAAATAATTGGTGCTTGGCGTGAGTGTCAAGCCGTATATATTGTTCGCCGTGGATGTGCCAGTGGCATTCGAGAAGTAGTATTGACCCTTAGCATCCGTCGTATCGGTTGCGATGACTGTTGTACCATCAGCTGCATAGAGTTTGACAGTTACTCCTTGTAGTGGCGTTTCACCTGCATCTTGTACACCATCGCCGTCGGTATCTTTCCAAACAAAATTACCTATCTGAATGGGTGGTACATTACACATAACTTCAGGTTCGCCCAAGCCTACACCTTTGTTGACACCATTGGGCGTGATTTGGTACTGTGCTGTACGCTTACCCGTGACCGTTGAATAGAAATGTCCCCCTTGATTGAAGTTCTCAACAATTGGGTCAAAAGCGTTGGTGAAGACCTGTTGAGTCCCTTGAAGCATCGCCAAACCACCTAAAGTCACCTCCATGTGTTGCGATGGATTGGATGAAGCCATGTCTTGATAGAAGAACTCACCGACGTTTTTAGGGCCGTCGTTTGCCAAACTTACTGAGGGGGTGCCTCCTGGGTCGCTGTCAATGACGCAACCTGTGGCATCACCTTCTACTTTGAATCCACTCGCTGTTTTACAGACATAAACAATGTCGCCTGCTGCGTCAATATCAATAAGTTTGGTATTCACAGAGATCGGAGACAACTGTTGGTAATCAAACTGCA
>JAYRWT010000085.1:0-10717 GCA_041917855.1 Patescibacteria group bacterium
CACCTTGAGCCACAGCAAGATGCTGTGTCGGTCCGTTTCCGTATTGACGGCGTACTTCAAGTAGTCACCAAGATACAAAAAAAGCAGCACAATCAGATTGTTTCGCGCATCAAAATGATGACGAGCATGAAACTAGATGAACAGAGCAATATTCAAGATGGTCGCTTTAGCATGCAACCAAAGGGGATAAATGCCGATTTTCGTGTGTCGATTGTGCCAACCGGCTTTGGACCCGCAGTGGTAATGCGTATTTTGCGTCAGGACATGCAGGCACTTTCTTTAAAAGAACTTGGCTTTAGTGACCATAACTTGGAATTGGTTGAGAAGGCAATTCGTAGGCCATATGGTCTGATTGTAGTTACCGGCCCTACTGGTTCAGGTAAAAGCACTACATTGTACGCAATCTTAAAAGAGCTCAACAGCCCGGAAAAGAAAATTTTAACCCTAGAAGATCCAATTGAGTACCGTCTGCCCGGTATTCAGCAGAGTCAGGTAGATCATGAGAAAGGATTTACCTTTGCTGAGGGTCTCAAGGGAGCACTTCGCCAAGACCCAGACATTGTCATGGTTGGAGAAATTCGTGACCCAGAAACTGCCACAATCGCTCTTAACGCTGCCTTAACCGGTCACTTGGTACTTTCCACACTTCACACCAACGACGCGGTTACAGCCCACGTACGCTTCTTGGAACTGGGTGTGCCGCCATTCCTATTAAACGGCACCATTCAGCTCATAGTGGCACAGCGACTGGTACGCAAGGTTGCGCCAGACAGTACAAAAGAAGATCCAAAGTACTCTGGTCGTGTAGTAATTGCTGAGGTACTCAAGCCTGATGTTGATTTTGAGCAGGCGGTATTAGCACATGTAGATATGGCGAGCCTACATGATGTGGCAGTAAAAGGAGGGATGATACCAATGCTCGACGATGGCATAGCCAAGGTGCGTGCAGGGGTTACGACAGAGCAAGAAGTGTATCGAGTAACAGCTTTTTAAGCTGGTAGAACTGAGCTTAACGCTGTACAAGGTGGTAAACCACCAAGCCCAGCGCACCCCACCAACCCAGCACAGAGACAATAAAACTTACGGTAATTTTTTTCTGCCAGTCTTGTGGCAGCACCTGACTAGACATACCCTCTTTCTCTCTTTCTAATAGATATGGACTGACACTAAAAGAGAGAAATAGGCCATTGAGCACTAGGGTAATAGCAATAAGTAGAAGATAGAAAGGAACACCACTAAGCGCTTCGTTCCTAAATAGCCCCACACCCCCCAGACAAGCAAGGCTAATTCCAACCCAAATCATAGGCTTGGTTACCTTGTGAGTGCGGATTGTTGCCTCGGTCCAGTAGCTCGATTTTCTAGCAAGAAATCCGTGTAGATCTATAACCGTTACAGCACCTAAACCAATAGTGAAGCCTGCAAGCAGTAGAAAGAGGGTAATGAAGTCAATAAGCATGGGTTTAGTGTAAACTTTTTAGCACCTTGACTCTAGTTTGCAGCTAGTGGTGTGGGGATTCGATTATTCAAACCGACCCCGGCAGTTTGCTCCCTGTTGGTACTCGAATCCCTCCAAACTAGTACCAAAGCAAAAAGCCCAGTCTTCGACTGAGCTTTTCACTTTGGCGGAGAGGTGGGGATTCGAACCCCAGATACAGTTGCCCGTATAGCGGATTTCGAGGCCGCCGCTTTCGACCACTCAGCCACCTCTCCAGGTGACCTCCGTAGAAGCTAGGAGGATTTTTTACGCACGGTAACGTTCACACCCTTCTGAACCGACTTCTGTTCTACTTTGCCTGTACTTTTACCAGAGGTAATCTTTTTGGCTTTATCTGCAGCGTCATGTACTTTTTCAGCCTTAGCCTCTTCTTCTTTCAATCCAGTAATTGAGAGGTGTTTTTGGTTTACCTTATACTGCTGAACAATGCGGAAAATGGTACTAACACACCAGTAGAGAGCAATCGCGGCTGGGAAGCGTGCTGCAAATACTAAGGTGAGTACTGGCATCATGTAGAGTAGGTTGCGCTGCAGCGACAAGCTAGGATCAATTGTGCCATCAGGACGAGGCTTGATCTTTGGCATAGTCATGCGCATGTTCACAAACTGAAGCACTGCGGCAATAACCGGGAGGATGTAGAACTTATCGGGAGCAAGTAAGTCGATACCAAAGAAGTTGGTAGCAATGGTTGCAGATTGCGGCACCCAAGAATAAATGTGTGGGTTACCTGGTTGAATACCCTGCACAATGGCGTAGTAGAGCAGAATCAGGATCGGGAACTGAATTAACGCCAGGAGACAATTGCTTAGAGGATTAATTTGATTGTCTTTAAAGAGCTTCATCTGCGCCATTGCTGCAGCTTGCTGGTCGCTACCGTAGTCCTGCTTAATCTTGTCGATGTGAGGCTGCAGTTCAGCCATCTTACGTTGTGACTCGGCTTGCTTTCGCGTAGGAATAAGCAGAATTAACTGCACCGTAAGCGTCAAAAGAATAATGCCCCAGGCAATATTGTGACCTGGCACCAACCATATAAAGAAGGTGAGTAGGTTAATAAACGGGTAGAGGATGAGGATGTTGAGGATGTTCATACCTATGTACGGTACCAGATAAGCGACAGTCTGAATAGCTGCTCCGGTTGCACTAATTAACCTGGCTACGGCACCGGGTCGTTTCCACCCTTACTCCAAGGATTACACCTGAGTACACGCCAGAAGGCGAGTACCCCACCTCTTACTACACCGTACTTAGAAATAGCCTGGTGTGAGTACTCGCTACAGCTAGGGTAATACCTGCAGTAACCGTAGGGATAAAACTCTTTGCGAGGGCTATGGTCTGGTGACCACACCGCCTGATACCAGCGAATTGCTTGTAGTACCAGTTTGCGCATCTCGATTATTTCAAACGACTTAGTGCTTGTGTTACCGCTGACTGCAGCTGCTTACTAGTTAATACTTCGGTTCCTTCAAAGCCACGTAGTACATACATGCCAGGACGTAGGCTTTGCTGCTGCAGTATTGCTCGTAACTGACGCTTTACCCGATTACGCACCACTGCTTTCTTAGAAAGTTTTTTATCAACCACTACGGTGGCTTTTGCTATATCTTCAGATTTGGTGTCAGGTAAATAGAAAAGGGTAAGTGAGCCTACACGAATACGCTCTCCCTGCCTGAAGACTCGGAGAATATCGGTAGTTCGATGAACGCGCTTTGTGCGAGGAAACATAGTGAGGGAGAGCCCTCAAAGACCAGTACGTTAGTACTTGTGCGCAGTATCAGAAACAGTCAGACGCTTACGGCCTTTAAGACGACGCGCCTTAATCACGTTGAGCGAGTTTTTTAGGCGCGCACGAAACCCGTGGGTTCGCAGACGCTTTCGCTTATTAGGATTGTAGGTTGGTTGCATGGCTAGTACTGTACAGTATTTTCCTAACCTAATCAATAGATTGGGGGAGCACCTGAATTACACACTTCTTCTTTAAGATAGCGTCATTCTAGCAGTATTTGTTAGGTACACAATCTTTGCATATGTGGATAACTTTTGTATGATGAATTGGCTATGAGCGATAGTCCTCTCACCACTCTCTGGGAAGAAATAATTACCCCCCTACGGGGTGGTTTTCAGTCCGCAGGTGTAGTTGCCATGCTCAAATTTATGAGACTAACTCATGCGTCAGAGGAAGAATTCATTTTTTCTGTGGATAACAACCAGGTTCGCACTTTCATGCATAAGTATGTAGAGAATGACCTGCTATCCAGTATAAAAAATGTCTGTGGCTACACCCCAAAAAAGGTAACGTATGTTATTGAACGCAAGAAGCAGTCAGCAACCGAGCATGTGGTAGAAGCTGCCGATAACACCCATACACCTAGCGGCAAACGTGAAAGCTATGCAACACCAATTTTTAGCGCCACCAATACCGATGAAGGCGAGGCCTTTGAGGTTAATCCGTTCCTAGCTGCCAACCTCAATCCAAAGTTTACTTTTAACAACTTTATTGTTGGCAATAAGAATCGTCTATCCTATGCTGCCGCTCAAGCCGTAGCTGATTCACCGGGGACTATGTATAACCCACTATATTTATATGGGGGAGTTGGCCTTGGTAAAACCCACTTACTCCAGGCTATTGGTAATGCAATTCTAGCTGCAGACGCAAAGAAGAAAGTGATCTATGTGTCGTGTGAAAACTTCATGAACGAGTTCGCCCTTGCTCTTAACCAAAAGAAACCAGATGCCTTTAAAAAGAAGTATCGAAATGTTGATGTCTTTTTAATTGACGATATTCAGTTTGTGGCTGGTCGGGACGGTCTGCAGGAAGAGTTCTTTCATACCTTTAACACCTTGCATCAGGCAGATAAACAGATCGTGATGACATCCGATAAGATTCCATCGGACATTAAGGGTTTAGAAGAACGCCTATCGAGCCGTTTTAGTATGGGCATGGTTGCCGATATGCAGCTACCTGATCAACCAACCAGGCAAGCAATCTTGATGGCTAAGTGTCAGGAAAAACGTATTAAAATGCCGGATTCAGTACTTGCCTATATTTCTGAGCAGATTGAGACAAATATTCGTGAGCTCGAAGGCGCACTAACTACCGTTGTAGCCGATCTAATGGCTCGGGAAGCTGAACCAACCATAGAGGAGGTGCGAATCTCTCTACGTAAGGTAAAAACCGGCGAGAGAGTGGTTAAAAAAAGCGCAGCACACCTTCTGACTGAGATTATCTGCAAGCACTACAATATTGAGCGCGACGATCTTCATGGATCTAGCCGCCTACGTGAACTAGTACACCCACGCCAGCTACTTATGTACCTCCTTAAGCACGAGGCCGGTCTTACCTACCCAGCTATTGGTAAGGAGCTTGGAGGTCGTGATCATACCACTATCATGCACGGGGTAGAGAAGATCACTAAAGACCTTAAAAAACTCCCTGATGTGCTCGAGGAGCTCCAGGTGATTAAGGATATGTACTATGAATATAAATAGTTTTTCTTCTCTTTCTTATATATTTACTAATAGTAATAATAAGGGCTGGGGATATGTGGAAAAGCCAATTAAATTGGCTCTAGGGAATACAAAGGCCTCTATAGTGTCTGTGGAAAGGCTGAGGAAAGAAATGGGGAAAGAAAAAGATATCCCCACAGTAGGTAAACAGACTGTGGAAAGTACCAGGGTTATCCCAAGAGATCCACACCAGTATCCACAGGCTGTAACAGGTAGAAAAGTGGGTATCCACATGTTTTCCACAAGTTATCCACAAGTTCGGGAAATTATCGGTATTAATCTGGAGGCGTAATGAAGTTTACCTGCAACCGTGAGGCTCTCGACAAGCAGCTCCAGTACGTTAGTCGAGTTGTGACTATTCGGCATACACTGCCAATTCTTTCAAACCTACTGCTGGAGACTGATGAAGGAAAAATAAGCATTAGCGGTACCGACCTAGAACTAGCCATTGCTACCCATGTGGCTGCGGATATTGAGCAACAAGGAAGTTTTACTGTTCCGGCAAAGCTCTTTCAGGATTTTGTGCACCAAAACCCAGATTCAGAAATTACTTTTTCCTTAGAATCTAATGAGTTAATTTGTCGTAGCGAACAGGTTGAGGCGCGTATCCCAGGTATAGATGCGGATGAGTACCCAGCGCTGCCAAACATAGAAGAAAAGAATAGGATCATTCTCGATACTAAGGTTTTTACTGATGCGCTCAAACAAACCGTTATTGCCTGCGCTACCGACCCAGGTAGGCCGGTGCTCACCGGAGTTCTCTGCTCACTAGACCCAGAAGGGTTGGTTTTGGCTGCAACCGATAGTTTTAGGTTGGTGGAGCGACGCCTTCCTGCCGTAACAGTGCCAACTGCAGCAACCATCCTAATTCCCATGCGGACAGTACAAGAGTTGATTAGGATTATTGGCCAGGTAGGTGAGCAGGAATCTCTTACTCTTACTATGAGTGACCAGCAGGCAGTCTTTCATGTTGCTGGTGTGGAGCTTTACTCCAGACTGCTTACGGGAACATTCCCTAAGTACCAAGCAATTATTCCACAGAATTTTGTGGCTACCGTCCCAGTAATGACAGGGGAGTTTATGCAGTCACTCCGCCTTACCTCAATCTTTTCACAAGCTGGAATCTCTAATGTAATGCTCGAGGTTCAAGTTGACGGAAGTCTGACCATGAGTAGCTACGGCACTCAGCGTGGGGGAGCAAAGAATACGGTAGCCGCTAAGGCTCAGACTGGATTCAGCCCACTACGTTGTGCTCTGAATGCTAAATTCTTACTCGATGCCTGCGGCGCAACAGGTGCAGAACAGGTGAATCTAAAGTTTAGTGGCCCAACCTCCCCATTAGTAATAGAAACAGAAGACACTAACTACCTGCAGCTGGTCATGCCGATCCGCGTAGATTAAGCATGCAGCCACTCTTACACTCCCTACGACTGGTTAACTTTAGGAATCATAGGGACTATTCGATTACTTTTTCGCCTGTAACCATCATTACAGGGGCAAATGGGAGTGGTAAAACATCGATCCTCGAGGCTATTTCCTATATATCGGTTGCTACATCTTGGAAAACCGAGAGAGATGCTGAAGTAATCTGTTGGGATGAAGGATTTTGCCGGGTTATTGGCGGAGCTACAGTAGAGCATGAACTAGCTCTGCAGCGTTCACCTTCTTACAAGCGGCTGCGCATAGATGGGATAAGCAAGCGCTTAAAAGATGTGTTGGGAGAACTTCCAACCGTTCTCTTTCAACCTGATGACAGCATGATCCTGTATGGGGCACCAGCCTATAGGCGCCAGCTTTTAGATAGATTACTTAGTCAAACTGAGTCTGGCTATGCTCCGCAGTTACAGCAGTACCAGAAGGTACTCAAGCAGCGTAATAAGTTACTCAAGCGCGTACAGGAGGGGTTAGCGGGCGCAGCAGAACTAGACTACTGGGATGTGCAGTTGGCTGAGGTGGCCACAATTATTCAAGATGCCAGAGCGAAATTTGTAACCTATCTTCAGGAGAACCTTCCCAAGCGCTTTGCTGAGTTAATGCCGAGTACCGAACCAGTAAGTGTGCACTACCAGCGCTCTCCTGAATCTGAAGAGCTATTGGCAAAACTTAGGCAGAGTAGGGAAAAAGAAATAGCGGCCGGTAGCACGTTGTATGGACCGCACCGTGAAGACCTTCTGTTTTTATATGGCAAAGTTTCAGCTGATACCGCAGTTTCACGCGGGCAAGGGCGTGCCTTAGTTGTAGCTCTAAAGCTGCTTGAGGTGGCTTATATTGAGTCCGTCACAGAAAAACGTGCCATACTCCTGCTTGATGATATTTTTTCTGAATTTGACGAAGAACGTCAGGTGCAATTACTTGCGTTACTGCCGAGCCATCAAACAATTTTAACCACAACCCACATTGACGCATTGCGCGCCAAGATACCGACTGAGTTTAGTGAGGTTAACTTGAGTTAGGTGAGTCCGAGGCCTAACTCTTGCTTGTGGCTGATGAGTTGTTAAAAACAGTACGACACCTGGTTAGGGTTTTTAAGATCTAATCAAAAACCCTGAGCTACTAACTCAGGGTTTTCTCTATATCGAAAATGTCACTAACCAAACTCCCTGAACAAACAGTACTACCTACACCTCAATAATAACTGGAATAACAATTGGTTCACGCTCGGTTTTTTGGTAGAGCATCTTGCTAATGAAATCGCGTAGGTCATTACGGATGGCAGGCATATCTATTTTGCTTTTGCCGGTGGTAGCGGTGGTCAGAAACTTCTTAATTTCCTGGCGAACATCGTTCACAAACTTCTCGTTCTCACGCATGTAAATAAAACCACGGGAGATAATATCTGGAGAGGTGACAAAAGCCTTTTTCTTGCTGTCGAATACAGAGATGATCACAAAGATACCGTCTTGCGCCATTGCTTGGCGATCGCGCAGTACTACAGCGCCAATGTCACCAACACCAAGGCCATCTACAATCACGTGACCAGCAGGTACGTGCTCATCAGTTAGGGTGATGGCACCGGTGTGGTCCATTAGTACAATCGAGCCGTTATCAGCAATCACTGTGCGTCCTGGATCAACTCCTGCTTCCTGTACGATTTTGCCGTGTAGCAGGCGCTTAGCGCGTTCACCGTGCAGTGGCATAAAGTAGCGAGGACGGATTAAGGCAGCTAAAAGCTTCAGGTCTTCTTGGTAGGCGTGACCAGATGTGTGTACGTCTAGCACTTTGTTATACACCACACTTGCTCCTGCCTTATAGAGCATTTCCATCACATTACTCACAGAGCGTTCATTACCTGGAATAGGTGAGGCAGAAAGGATAACAGTGTCACCCTTCTTGATTTTAATCAGGCGGTGTTCACCCTTAGCCATACGGGAAAGGGCGGAGTTGTCCTGACCCTGGGCGCCGGTGGCCAGTACAAGAATCTGTGAGTCATTGAAGCGATTAAGTTCGCGTTCAGATATAATCGTGTGCTCAGGAATGTTCATGGCCTTCAGACCAATCGCCATCTCCATGTTGTTCTGCATGCTGCGGCCCTGCACCAGCACCTTGCGACCAGTTTTGGCGGCAGCATTAATTGCCATCTGCATACGGTTGAGGTCTGAGGCAAACATGGATACGATTACACGATCTTTGGCCTCTTGCACCGACTGCATGATGGCAGCCTCTACAACCTTCTCGGAAACCGAGTGACCCGGGCGATCGGCGTTGGTTGAGTCCGAGAACATAAGGTCGACACCGCGTGAGCCAATGGCGGCTAGAGTGCGGTAATCAATCGGCTGTCCACTAGAAGGTGTGTAGTCAAACTTCCAGTCAGTAGCGTAGACAATGCGACCGTTTGGAGTTTCAATTTCTAGGCCAACACAACCTGGAATGGAGTGGATTAGGCGGAATGGACGAACACGGAAGGCACCAAGCTGAATGACGTCCTTATCAGCTTCAATAGTAACCAATTTGTTGCGACCAAGCAGGTTAAACTCCTCTAAGCGACCCTTAACAATGCCAAGGGTGATCGGTGTTCCATACATGGTGGGGAATCCAAGGCGCTCAATGATATAGGGGATAGCACCAACGTGGTCCATGTGACCGTGGGTAATAATGGCACCGCGAATCTTGTGCTTTTTGTCGTCCAGGTAGCTTACATCAGGAATCAGGTAATCTACACCAAGCATTTCTGAGTCGGGGAAGAGAAAGCCCATATCGACGATGATGATGTCATCACCGTATTCAAAGAGCGTCATATTCTTACCGATTTCCTCAAGCCCACCAAGTGGGATAATCCTCACCTTCTTGTCTGGTGTAGCACCAGGAGGAAGGGGTGAGCGCTGAGGGATAGTGGGGTTACTTGGTAGTGGCGTGGTGTAGGTACCAGCACTCATAACCGGTGCAACACTGCGATTGCCCTGGTTAAACTGCGGACGCGATTGTGGGCGACCAATCACCGGACGACGATCTTCACGGCGCTCGTTACGAGGTGGTTGACCCTCTGATTTACGAGGCTGAGCGGCCTGGTAAAAGGCAGTGCGCTTTACAGGCTGCTTATTGGCATCGCCGGTAGTATCTGAAGCCTGGACCTGTGCGGGGGCTGGTTTAGGAGTAGTCTGCGGAATAGCGGGTACGCGTGGGCGGAAGGATGTTGAGCTCTGTCCACGAGTTGGTAGAGGTCGGGTGGTGGTTGCTAACTTGCTTTCAGGGATCGGGAGGGGGGTTTTTCGGGTGCGTCCGCGGCGCTTTTCAGCCTTGCGTCCGCCTGCATTCTCTTCTGAGAAAACGTCTTTTTTGGTTGTAATATTCATATGGTTAATAATTTCTTGAGTACTCGGGGGATATTAGTAAAATCTTCCTCGAGTGTCTGCCGCATACCGCCGTTATACAGGGCGACTGCAGGGTGGTAGAGGGCAAGGTACACCTGGCCGTTATAGCGCTTAGGCTGGCCGTGAACCTCAGATATTTTTTGGTTAGGGATAAAGTGGGAAAGGGCGTGTCGCCCCAGGGTAACAATAAGTTTGGGTTTAATTGCAGCAATTTGCTGGTCAAGGTAGAGCGGTGCACAAGTCTCTTTTTCGTCGGGGAGAGGGTCGCGATTTCCGGGTGGCCGACATTTCACAATGTTGGTAATAAACACATCTGAGCGTTCCATACCGATGCCCGCTAAGAGGGAATCAAGGAGACGACCAGATGCGCCGCAGAATGGGATACCCTGCTCATCCTCATTTTTACCAGGACCTTCACCCACAAACATAACGGTGGCATGAGGGTTACCTTGACCTGGGACGGCATTGGTACGACCTTCGCAGAGACGGCAGGCAGTGCAGCCGCGAATTGCTTGTGCAAGGTTTGCTAAATCCTGTGTTGTAGAGTCTTCCAGAGCTGGTGAGCTATTCGTGCGGGCGGGCATACGTAAAAAGACGCGATGCGCGGATGGAGAAGTGAATATCAGCCGAATAGACGGTCAGAACAAGAGAGAAACAAACACGGTGTACTTAAAGTATAGGGGAAGGTGGCTGATTTGTCAATCTGACACGTGTAACAGAGGGAAGTTTTGCAGCTTGAGCATAGCTGTTTAGTTGCTTCAGAAGCTCTCCTTCGATCAAATGAAAATCAAGGCGATGTTCAGGTGCTACGTAGATGTTGAGTACCCGCTGCTTAACGGAAATAGCCCTCAGAATGTCTGGGTAAAGTTCCTCTGCTTTAGTGCAAAGTAGACCAGCGGCTACGCGGGGC
>JAYRWT010000086.1:0-13006 GCA_041917855.1 Patescibacteria group bacterium
AACCATGCGTAGCGGGGTAGAGCAGTCCGGTAGCTCGTCTGGCTCATAACCAGAAGGTCGGTGGTTCAAATCCATCCCCCGCCACCAAAGAAAAAGAACGTTCCAGTTTCTAGGTCCTCGGATACTGCGTATCCTGCGGATGAAACCTACACGTTCTTTTTCTTTGAGAGGGATGAAACCTACGATCTGTCTTTTTTCTTTGAGAGGGATGAAACCTACGATCTGTCTTTTTCTTTGGAGAGGCTGAAGTCCTCACTCTCTTTTTCTTTGCTTAGCCTGAGGTTCAGTTACAATACCTATATCTAATCCTTATGGAGGTATATGGTCACATTTCCTCGGCCGGTACTGACTCGCTTGGCTAATGGCATGCGGTACATCTACGTGCACGTGCCGCACTCGAATTTTGTCTACACCTCGCTGCTGGGGGTTGCTGGACGGAGGTCAGAACACTGGGACGAGATAGGCTCCGCGCACTTTCTGGAGCACCTATTCTTTGGAGGTACCGAGCGCTTCCCATCGCCTATCTTACTGAACGATAGGGTTGATGAGCTTGGGGTGCGTAGGGGAGGTAGCACCTCGCCTGAGTACGTGAACTACTGGTCGAGGGCATTACCAGAGCATGCGGAAGTTGCCGCTGATTTTGTCTCGGATATATTCTTGCACTCTCGTTTAACAGAAGATGATATCAAGCGTGAGCAGGGGGTAATTGGCACAGAGGTGCGCTGGAATAAAGACCAGCCTGTGCGCTACCTCTCCTATCTGTTGCGGCAGCTTTCCCTGCCTAACCAACTAGTTGGAACCACAATTCTAGATGAGGAATCTCGTCTGCTGGATAAAAACGGAGACTCGCTGAGGGCATTTCGATCTCGGTTATATGGCAAGGAGAACTTTATGGCTGTGGTGGCCGGGCCGCTTGCCGAGCCTGACGCAAGGGTTCTGGCAGAAAAATACTACGGTACTAACGAGTACGTATCAGTAGAGCCGATTGCCGCGTTCGATTCCCCAGTGTTTACCCCAGAAAAAGTATTCCGCCACGAGGTGCGCGAGGTTGACCAGTCACACCTTGGTATTTGGTGGGAGGGCTTTGCGCATAGTCACGAGCTGTCTTCAAGCTTTACCGTGCTCGGCCCAATCTTGGCCAATAAGCAAAACTCACGGCTAGGTAAGATTTTGCGCCTGGAGCGCAACATTGTGTACGAGATGCCACAGTTTGGTAATAATGCTCGTCACGATTACGGCTTCCTGAGCTTGACCATGCGCCTAAAAAACGAGAGCGACCTACAAGAGTCGTACGAGACTGCTCTTGCAGAAATCGCCAAGATTGCTGAACAGGGGGTAGCGGAGCAGGAGGTAACTACTGCAAAAGCGTTGCACAGGGCTAACTTCTTATACAACCGCGAGAGTATGGAAGAGTTAACGCTCGATTTGGCCACTGATCACCTTTGGTCGGACACTCCGATCTCTCTTGAAGAAAAACTGGCACGGGTAGATCTGGTTACAGCTGAGCAGGTCCAACTGGCAGCTCGTCACCTTCTTTCTAAGCAGCAGAAAGTGGTGGTAATCAGTAAAACGACCGGGACGTTAGTGGTCTAGAACTCAATGTGTTCAACGGTATTTGAGTCTGTGTCGTAGATCATGAAGCTGCGTGTGCCAAAACGAGTGCCACAAAGTTCTCCTGGATTTGCCAAAAGAACATCATTCAGGACTTCGCTGCTCTGTTTGTGATTGTGCCCAAAGAAGACAGCGTCAAACTGGCCAGAAAGTGCAGAAATACGAGCGATCTGCGGGTAGTGGGTCAGAAATAGCTTCCTACCTTCTAGTTCAAGCTCCATAAAATCTCCCTGTGCAACTTCAAAAGCAGGCGAGCCATCCGGGGCGTTTTTACCCTCGGTCATACGGTAGCCCTGGAGCTTGTCGCCGTCGTTGTTGCCCCACACGCCAAACCACTTTATCTCACTGTCTGCCAAAATGCTCGTCATGAAGGGGGCACAGAAGTCGCCGAGGTGCAGACCAGTAGTAATGCCGCGCTCCTTAACAAGGGAGATAGCGGTATTGAGCGCCTCTACGTGATCGTGACTATCGGAAAAGATTGCAATTTTCATAGCTGAATTATAGCAAAGACTTGCAGTCTTCTTACAAAGAAAAAAGAGAGTGAGGACTTCATCCGCCCTAACAAAGAAAAAAGACAGATCGCAGGTTTCATCCGCAGAAACGAAGTTTCGAGGACCAGAAACCGGAGAGGCTGTCTTTTTTCTTTGGTGGCAGGGGCGGGATTTGAACCCGCGACCAATGGCTTATGAGTCCACTGCTCTACCCCTGAGCTACCCTGCCTAACGCATTCCAAGTTATCAGAAAAAAACCAGATTGGCCATCCTTTATGTCCCATAACAGACTACCGCATTTTCTACTTACTCGGGCAGGATGGAATAATAATGCGCTGTACCGGTCCCTTATTGCCGTTCTTGGCCACAGAACGAATATGGAAATAGTAGATATCACCAGGTTTTGTTGGAAGATCGATGCTCGTGGAAACACTCTGCGTTGGCGGATCAGCAACATCTGGCTGCGTACCCCAAGAGTACTCAAACCTGTTTACTCCTACCTGGGTTAGCCACTGGAAGGATGTAGTGAGTGCACTAGTACAGAGTTCGTCAGGCGAGTAGTTGGTGCTTACAACGCTAACAGGGGCGGGAACAAAGCTTTTTTCGGGTGTTGGCTGGTCTACATCTGGAGTTAGTAGCGTGGCAACGCCAACCGGAGTAGCATTACGATCTTCACGTGCAACTACTCCCAGGGTAATGCCTCGTGTACTCTTAAGTACTTCACGCGTATCGGCTAAGTTTTTGGTGGCACTAACTGCCTTGGCATGAGCTGTCTCACGAATAATCGAAAAGTTTGCAGTGCCCTCGGCTTTGGCAATAAACCAAATGGTAGCTAGCTTACCAATCTGCTTTGTTACCGCCTCGGTTGGGATCGTACATGCAAAGCTGATCAGCCCCTTGTTTGGCTCGCTAGTTTTATTACGCACGCCAATGCAGGCGGAGTCGTTAGTGTTGATGTTATCAATAGTGATCATGTGTGAGGGGTAGTGGATCTGCACGGTAACCTCCTGTAGGGGAACTCCACCGTTATCGACCATTACATCAAGAGAATCCCGCTGACCAACCAAATACTGGGTACGCGAGTCAATAGGCGTAGCGGCAGCTAGATACAGAGATGCCACCCGACCGGCATCACTTGGATTGTTAGCAACGGTAGGGCGCTGCTCAGACAGGCTCTGTAGCTGCAGGGAGCCAGAAATTAAGATAAGCAGTACTAGTGCGCCAATGGCCCCCAGCGTAATCCGCTGGTTCTCTGTTGTAGACTGCGCTCGCTCGTAGCCCTTTTTGGCAGCAAGCTGCAGCTTTTGCATCTCGAGTTTAGGTGAAATACGCATTAGTCGGCGATTACAAAGGCGAGTGGTTTTCCAGCGGCCAGCGTGTCTTGAATGGTAACGGTAAGGTGGCTAGATCCTGTGGGACTCGTTACCTTTGCAATCAGCGGCGTCTCCGAGCGTGGTTTCTGTAATTCACCCTCTGCCCAACTTACAAGCTCCGGCGCTACAAGGCGCTGTTTTTCATCGGTTGTGCGGCCTGCGGCCTGAAAGTATCCAGTAGTAGCAATCACACCCATACCACTCTTTATAATATCGCTACTGGCAGTGAGCAATCTATCGCTAAAACTTTTACCCACAACTAGAGTGCCTAAGAGTCTTGAGCCTTTTGTAATTGGTACTGCGTAAATTGTAGCGGGCACACCATCTTCGGTATAGCCAAGTCCAGAAATAGATTTCCCACTAAATACAGGAGCAAGCCAAGGCATGCTATTTTGTATCAAGTCTCCACTGACGTTTGCGGAATGACCGCGCGCAATAACAGCGCCGCTACCGTCAGTAAGAATTAATAGCTGAAGCTCACTGTTTACGAGCTCACGACGCAGAATGTTGTAGGCGGCTTTTTGATCGCCACCTGCGGTGAGGGGGAGGATCTCCTCACTGGCAACCAGTTTGTCCCCAGTTTGCACAAGACGCGTTCTCACGGTCTCAAGGTAGTTTTTTAGCAAGGCGCTCCTGCTTGCTGCATTCTTAGTGTTTGCATTTGCTACGCCGTATACGTACCCAGTTGTGGCTAAGGGGAGAACGATGGCAAGTGCAACGCCGAATACGAGTACTCGACGGGTAGCTTTAATTGGGACGAGCTGCGTACTCCAGAGTTCATACACAATAAAGCCCAGTACAACGAGTATTACGCTAACGATCAGCCAGTGCAGGCGATACACCTGGGCAGCAAAGAATCCCACCAAACCAAGAGCTAGTACGAGAGCGGTGAGGCCAAAAAATACTGAGAGCTTTTTCTTTTTGGCATAACGGTAGAGCGCCCAAGCACCCAGTACGCAAACGAGCAAAATACAAGCCCCCAAACTGGTGCTTAGCCACAGGCCAAAGAAATTAGGTAAAGTGAGCATGCCCCCCACGCTAGAATTATTTGAATGTCAGGCTGTCCACCATGCGCTTGAGTCGCTGGCCATCGTCAGTAGTAGGTGGTTCGTCCTTCACCCAGACCTGGGTAATGCCAAGCTTGGTGCTAAAGTAGTAGCTTGTTCCAGAAGTTGCTGAGACCTCGCGCTGTGTCACTCGAACAGCGGGCTTACCCTTAAAGGTTACTCGAGTTTCAGTTGCGTTGTTGAGGTAGGTTGCCTTATTTTGATCCCACCACTGATCAAGGGGAAGTACGACGCTATCGGGGATGCTAAACCTAAACAAGTAGCCGTTTTTGCGCAGGAACCACAAATTTGTACCACCAACTACACGTGACATATTGGTTGTGTTCTTTGGCCAGTCAATGCTAATGCCTAGATCGGGATCATTAAGCGTTTCCCACTGGGTTTGCTCAAAGGGAACGTCCGCATAGGCTTCTCTGTAACGCTCCTGCTCAGCTCCTCCGGGCTGCTCTGACCCAGTTTGGATACCAGCCACACTACCCGCCTCACTACTCGGGGCAAGATATTTGTTCCAGCCAAAGTATCCGCCGGTAGCTAAAAGAGCGAATACAGCAAAGCGTACAGCTACGCGCCTAAAGCCTCCTTTGTGCTTCTTTTTACGTATGCCATCAACTGCAGGGGATACAGCCTGTGCTGCCATTACTTCTGGAGACATGGTTGGAGCGCTGATATCCATTGCCTTCTGCTTTTTTGTCCTGCGTCTAAAAACAAACAGTAAACGACGACTCTTTGTTGGTACGTCTTCTTTTTCAGGGAAACTATTAATACTTGGCGCTGTTGTGGCAACTGGTGTAGATTCGATGTCGACCTGGTTCTGCCAGAACGAGGTAGCATTGAACTCAACAGGTGTGAATAGAGGGGCAGTAGCGTCAGAAACTGAAGTCACGGGCATACTCGGCGCTGTATGAATCGGCGCGCTGGACGGTGCAATCGGCTGTGTTGGCGCTTGGAACAGCGGAGGGGTGGCGGTTGTAAGGCTTTGTAGTGGCTGTAGAGGGGGCTGTACTTGCTTAAGCGAAGAGAAGCTGCTCAGTAGCTGTTGGTACTGTTCTTGGTACTGCTGGTGCGTTGCTACAAGCTGCTGCTGGAGCATCTGATTTTCTTGCTCGGCCTGTGCCAGCTGCTGTTGCAACTGGTGGGTTTGGCCACCAATAAGCATCTCCTGCTGCAAACGAGCAAGTTCTGCTTGGGTCTGCTGCACCATAGCAGCATGGCGCTGCTGAAGCTGAGCGATTTGTTCAGAGAGGTTTGATTGGGACATGCCTATTTCTTTTCTGGTGCAGCATCTGCTGGATTCTCAGCGGTCTTAGCTGCTTCTTTCTTAGTTTCTAGCGGGCGGCCGTAGTCAGGTTTAACCTGGCGAAGAATGTTCTCCTTTGCTTTCTGGAACTCTTCACGGTACTGCTCACGGCCCTTACTGCCCTTTTCTGCCAGTAGATCCATTTTACCCTCAAGTGCGGCAAGTTCGGCAAGCTCCATCTCAAATAAGCGATCAAGGGTGCGTCGACGGCGGCGCTCTAGGCTATAGAGTCGGTAACCGAAGAGTAGAATACCAAAGACCAGCGCAAGGAAGGGAATAACTGTAATAAGTAGGGCAACTAAACCGCCAGTGTTGCCAGCTACTTTACTGATATCACGGAGCGAACCAAAGAGAGCTGAGAGAGATTCTCCAATTGAGCGGCCACTAGTTTCCTCAGTTTTTTCAACGTTCTCTGCCTGCTCTGTGCGCTCAGGGGTTGGGGTGGCTGGTGCCAGTGTAGCTACTTCACCTGGTTGACCAAGTTCCGGAGTGGGGGTATTTGTATTTGCCTTTTCTTGGTTCTTAGCTGGAGCGCTTGGTGTTGGGCTTGGCTTTGGAGTAGGGGTAACACGTGTGCGGCCGGTGGCGGTAGGTGTAGGCGTTGCTCCGCTTGAGTTCGATGGTGTTGGTGTGCTGGAGCCACTTGGGGTAGGTGTTGGTGTGGCCGCTGCGTTTACCACAGTAGAACTACCGCTGCATGAGCCAGTGATGTTGGTTCCCTGACCGTCATTTGCAAGAACGGTACAACCGCTCAAACTAAATACAGCAGTACCTGTACTCTTTGCGCGTAGCACAATGCTGGCAACTAGACCTGTGCCGTTATATCCAGATGGCCTACCACAGGAAAGAGTTGCGGTTCCGCCCTGTGGATCGGGCTGGATAATTGGCAGGGTACAAATTGAGCCAGAGTAGCTACCGCGTATCCCATCAAACAAAGCTGCTGGATAACTGAAGGTTGCGTCAAAGGCGTTAGCGGAGGCACCGCCAGTATTCACCATGATGTTAATGGTGATGTTTTCTCCGGCATTTACCGCAGAAGCATTCGTGGTATAGAGATTTGCAGCTGCTAAGGCAGGTTCACCATGTAGAAAAACTGCCATAGGTATGGCAATAAGCACGGCGACTATAAGGTTTAAAAAGGCAAAACGTCGGCGCATTGGAGCTTAGAGCTGTTTTGTAGTAATAATGAGCGGCAAAGGGACGCTCTTCATAATATTACTACCCTTTCCGTCGTTCGCCAAAATCTGAGAGGCTTGATCGTCAACTCGAATTTCTGCCCTACCTGGTATTGTGGCGCGCGCCTTAATACGTACTGCTACAGAATCACCTCTAAATCCGGGGCTTGGCGCTCCGCAGGAAATTCTAATGAGCCCTGCGGTATTATTAAAACTATTCTCTGTATAAAAGACACAGAAAGATTTGTCGGTGGTGACATTTAGTACCTGTAGGTAGATGGGATTGTACTTAATATGTAGTCCCATGGCATTAACCTCAGCGCCTCCCGTTTTAATGCGTACCTCAAAATCAAAGTCTTCACCAGCCACATACTCTTGAGGTGGTGGGATGAAGTAGTACTCAGCTGAGCGATCAAGTCCTACGCCTTGGCCAAGTAGTGTGGGGAAGGCCATTAGTACAATTACCAGTGCCAAGCTAGAAAAGAACACACGTGGTCGACGCTTAGCTAGAGCGGCAACCTTTTTCCAGAAAGTAGAACCTACACTACGAGCCATAGTAGAACATCATAATAGAGAAGTCGGTAAGGTTTACTTTACCATCACTATTTATGTCGCCACGGCGTTGATTGGTATTCCAGTAGTAGAGAAGGATGGAGAAGTCGGTAAGGTTAACGCGACTATCGCAGTTTAAGTCGCCGCGTGAAATATCTCCACAGGGGGCTGGGTTAGTCGGATCGTTAATTCGAACTGTAAAACTCAGGGTGTTGCTGATATTGCTCTGGTAACCGAGGATGTCTTGCACCACGCTGTATACGCGGTACTCACCCGGGGTAAGGGCTTGGGTGAAACTTGAGCTGAGGGTATAGCTCCAGTTACCGGTGCTGTCTACTGGAATGGTAAAACTCTGCAGCGGTGATTCTAAGAACAGATTTAGCTGTGTACTTGGCTTGGTTGAACCTGAAATTACCAGCGTTTGACCAGAGGTAATCTCTGCTTTATCCAGCGACATGCTAGAGGAAAGTAGAATGTTGCTGGCCGTTGTTAGGTTGCCTGCAATTAAAAACAAGCTAAGTGATGTCTGTGAGGTCGATCTATTCAGTGAGTCTGTAGCGTAGATTTGATAGGTGTGTATACCGGGGTCAATTGCGGTAAGTTGAAAAACAAACGCTCCGGTGCCGCCTGCTACGGTGGTGCCAACAGGGGTAGAATTCTCTGTTAGTGTTACAAATCCACCCACTGGACCAAACCCTGAGATACGCAGGGCACTTAAGTCTGAAACTATGCTCGCAGTAACATTTACCGAAAAGTTAGTATCGGTAGGGATTACTGTAGACTGGTTTCGGATAATGGTTCCAGCTGCGTTCTCAGCAATACTAATAATAACCTGGTTACTACTTAGTCCTCCTGGGTTGTTCGCAACAATACCCTGAATGTTAAACCCAGTACCAGGAAGTATGGCAACATTGGTGATACGCACTTTGCTGCCTACCACAGACCACGTAGCAGTGCCGTATCCACCTATGACAGAGGTTGGCGGCCTAACATTAGTGTAGTTTGGAAAATCTACAATAATGTAGTCGCTTGGGGTTACCTGTGGCGCTGTAACTGGGAGTACAAAGTAGATGTCATGGGTAACATCTAAAAATCCTGGTAGGATTGTCCCAACATTATCGCGGGCTTGATCCAAGTTCTGGAAAGCCTCAGCTCTTGGTGAGAACGCTCCTAGCGCTGTGCTGGCTGCAACGATACAGGCAACAGTTAAACTAGCCAGTCGACGAAAACGTGACGGTGCCCCTCGCATGTCTTCTCCTGACCTAGTCAGAGGTCAACCGGTTAATTGCGCGGCGGATTGCCTTGCGCTGGGTGATGAGTAGGTACACAACGACAATGATGCCTAGTGTTACCCAAATAAGATAAAGTGGGAAAACGATAAAACTGGTAGTGGCGCTCAGGGTTTTTTGGTCACCGGTGCTGCTAGTCTGACCGTACTGCGCAACTAAGGTTGCAGTGTAACGACCAATTAGGTTCTTTTCTGTCCATTCGGTTACACTCTTACGGATAGCGCCGGGTAGTACGTTTGGGTTGCTCAACGGAATCTCTGCAACCTTCTTGCCAAACATATTGTTGATCACAATGCTGCCGCGAGGCTGCAGGTGAACGTTTCCGGAGTTCTTTAGACGTAGATCAAACTTAACAGGGCCGTACTGTGCGTAGCTTTCCTGGGTATTGAAGCTTTCAACCCCTAGTCCTTCTTTTACATCTCCAGATACGCGCATCAGGATGAGTGTACCGATGCGAGTTTCTACCGAAGCGCCTCCAGCTGTCTCTGTGCCAGAGCGGCGGACTATAACTGAGGCAAAGTGACCACCCGGTTCAGCGTTCTTTGGAACTTTAATAGCTACCTGAATGATACGCTCGCTATTGGCTGCAATGGTAAAACGAGACGGCTCTACGGTAATCCACTTGGCCATGCGGAAGCTGGTGGTGTCGTCAGAATCGTCGATGTACTGTACTGAACCGTCTTCATCGCCTGACTTAAAGTCTTCAAGAACAGTGGAGTAGCTAATTTCAGTAGCAGACTGGTTAATAACTCGAATCTTTTCTACAACAGTATCGCCTGGGCTAGCAGGGATCTCCAAGCGTGGTGGAATAACTGTAATTGCATCTGCTGCAGAAGCAACAGGAGAGAAGCCAAAAGAGACTCCAGTAATCGCAGCAAAAGTTAGGAGGGCTAGAGCGGCGCGAGAGACCGAATTGACGTACCGCATGGGAGCAACATTATCGGATATGCTACGACTATTATCAGCAGAAAAATTGAAAGACGCAAGCGGATTTTGCATGAATGGTGGCCTCTAGAGCATTATTTGAGCGACCGGTAGTCAATTCCCACACTGCTAAGCAAGAACGAAGGGTCGGTGCCGCGTACATTTGAGAGTATCAGCATGCCTTCAATCATGCCATCTTTGTTGACGTAGGCCTGCTGCAAGTCAAAAGTTTGACGGTACTCGAGCCATACACCATCGGGGGTAGGTGGTGTGAAGCTGGTGATGACGTAGTTAATACCATTTAAGTTGGTCAGGTCGTCAAAAGGGGTGTACTGCGTATAGTCTAGGTTCCAGCGCTTGGCAATTATGCTATCAACCGCTAGTTCCTTAGCCGGAGGCAAGGACTGTTGTAGCGCTGCGATATCGATATAGCGCTCGTTGCGCTGATACATGGTGACGTTAGGCTGTGTGGAGGTGTAGCGTGACCAATTAAGGTTGAATAGCAGCGGGTGAGTAACGAGTGCAATTTTTTCGATTGCAGTTTTTCCTACGCTTGGTGTTGGTACTACGGTGGTGCCGTTTGGTTCCTTGGCTAGATCGGTGCCCACCTTCATAGCCAGGTAAGCAGTAGAAGTATCGAGTTTGCCACGATAACTAAACCTTAACTCAGTAGTTTTGCGATACTCCTGTGCCTTAGCTGAGAACTCTACTAGGTCGCGATCAACTACTTGGTGAGGAATGCGAGCAATATCGCGCTCAGTACTGGTTTCTGGGCTATTAGCGATTCTTGTGCCGGGGCAGGGAGAAATTACCTGGCGGATAAGGGGACAGTCTCTTGGTACCCAGCTACCAATCATAAGCAATAAAAGCACTGCGCCACCACCGTACACGATGATTTTCTGCTTTTGAAGCTCAGATTGCTTTGTACGTTTCATCTGCCTCATTAATAGCTGGCAACTACGTCGTACACAATAGTGCCACTATAGACATCTGCTGGCTGTAGGTTGTTTATACCGAGGGCATAACTCACGTATACAATACTGCCGCTACGGTCAGGGCCGGTGGATCGGGCTACAGTTTTAGCAATGGTAGATATAGGGCCAAACTTTCCAGTCGTTGAGCCAGACCATCCGCTTACCCTGGTGTCTGTAGTGTTTGCACCAAACCAGCCTGTGTTGTTGTTTGGCGTATTGCCATCGGGTGTACTCCAGGACTGCGGAGTAGTCCAAGTTGCATTCGTCGCAGCAAAAGGATGCACAACGCCGCTGTTGTAGTTGCCAACAATGCTGCTCTCAAGCTTGGCGCTGATGGTGTAGCCGTTGGGGGAGTTACTGGTGATGGTGAGTTTATGTGCAACATACTTAACCTGACCACCAGCAATACTACCAAAAGGTAGTGAGGTGCCTGTACTGGTTGATGTGGTGGTAATTCCGTTATGTGTTTGGCCACTGGCCACACCCTCTACTTTCAAGGTTAGAACAGGATCTTCACTTATTTGAAAAGCGATATTCCCGTTGTCTACGCTGGTCGTGCCATCGTCTGAATAGGTAGTGATACCAACATAGCAATCTTCGTACAGTAGCACGCTGAGGGCATCACAATCTCGTAGCTGCGGGTTAGTTATGCCGTTGAGGTTAATGGTCGCAGATGTACTTGCAGAAACACTACTTGCAGTGGTGCGCGTAATAAAAATGAGGCCACTTGAAGCGTTAGTAGTATCCAAGCTCCAACCACTTCCAAGGTTAGAAGTGCTATCCAGTGTTGCGCCTGCAAGCGACATGTTGGCAGGCTTAGTGGTACCGCCGCTCTGCGTAGCAAAGCGCATACTAATCTGTTTAATACTGTCTGTTGTAGCAGTTGTAAAGTTTAAAGAGTACGAAACGCTGGTCGCTCCAGACTTATCGTTAGAAGGGTACGCAGTGAGCGCCGTTAGGCTTCCTGCATGCGCGATCTCTCCAGAGCTTGCAAAAATCAACGCAACACTGAAGAGTGTATACAAATAGATACGAAGTAACGGACGAAGCTTCCGCATATAAATAGTATATACGAAAAAGCCACCCGAAAGGGTGGCTTTTCTCCTTAGCTTGTAGCTAAGGTTAGTACTTTGCCGTAGCAGCGTACACCAGGGTACCTGTGTAGGTATCAGACTGCTGTAGTGCGTTGGTCAAAAGCTTAAGGGTAACGTAGGTAAGGGTAGTACCTAGATCTGGACCAGCGCTGTCCATCACCTTGTTGCTAAAGGTAGCGGTAGCATTTACTTCAGGGCCTGCGTAGAAGTTAGAGGTACCGAAGCCAGCTACACCGGTGTTCTTGGTACGCATGCCGAGCCATGCTGTATTCACACTTGCGGTTGTACCAGTAGGAGTGGTAAGCGCAGAAGGTGAGCCCCATGCAGAGGTGAACGGGTCAATATTGTTTGAAGAATTTGTACCCTTCATCATGTCAGCTGATGCTGAGGTACCGATGAACTTAGCGTACACGCTGTATCCGTACTGTGCGTTGGTTGCAACGGCAAGACTCTGCTGAGCACACTTGGCAGTGTTAACACGGATGTTGCCCAGAGGAATGCTGGTAGCAGTCGTGGTAACGTCGTCACCAGTACAAGAAGCGTTTGCGTCGTTTGCGTTGATGTTGGTCAGACCAGCTACACCACCCACAGTAAGGGTAAGTGAAGGATCAACGGTAGCGGTAACCGTGATAGGTGACAGTACTGTGTAACTTAGTACGGTGTTGTCAATCATGGTTCCAGCGTTGAAACTTCCGATGGTGTCGGTGTTGTATGTTTCAACCTTGATGTAGCAGCTCTCAGAGTTAGCGACGCTGTCACACTCGGTACCACCGCCAGACGCAGTTGCGTCGTTGTTGGTGATAGTTGAGGTCACAACGGTGATAGTGTCACCAGCAGTCAGTGAACCGCTACCTGCCGCCTTGGTGAAGGAAAGCTCACCGTTGGTGCTGTTGGTAAGAGCCCAGCCAGATGCGCCAGAGCCGGCGATAGTAATAGAAGTCAGAGATGAAGAAGTAGTCACAAGGCTACTTGGTACGGTTGAGGTACCGGAAGGAGCAATGCGGTACTGGAAGCGAAGACCGCGAACGTTGGTAGTAGAAGCTACCTTGAAGGTTACGGTGTGAACCGATGCTGTAGTAGAGCGGCTGTCGCTCAAACTTACCTGACCCTCTGTGAGAGGGGCGCCATATGCTGTGGTTGCAAGACCAGCAGCGCTAAA
>JAYRWT010000087.1:0-35434 GCA_041917855.1 Patescibacteria group bacterium
GGACAGTGTAACCTAGTGCAAAAATACCGAGTAAACGCTTTGGCTGTCGCTGCGCTAAAAAGAGCACCGTCTTGCCCTCTACCTCAAACTTTTGGGCAATGGCTTGAATTGCCACCCCAAGCTCAATTTGTTCTTGCTGCATGCAGAATGCATCACCCAGGATGTACCAGGTGCGATCAAGTTTTCCGGTTAGTCCATACTCGGCTATTTGATCTACCTCCAGCTCACGCAATGGCTCGTCAAACTCTTGAGCAGCCTTAGTGAGCGCCGCAAAAATACCGTGAGGATAGGCAGCAGCAATGCTAGCAGCAATCGATAGTACCCGCTGTTTTGTAGCCCTCGTTTGGTCCTGGACCGCTAAAAACTGAGCCAGTACAGGCACCTGGTGGTAGCAGAGTGAAACCGAAGGGAGCACGAGCTGATCTAGCTTAGCCAAAGCAACCACCTGGCCCGGGCTTGGCAGCGAGGTTTTTTGGGTAGGCCAGTACTGCTTTACTAAGCGACGTAAAAACCAATTGGTAACCATAGAGCTACGGTAGCAGATGGGCCCCCTTTCTGGTAGGCTGAACCTGTGATTAACGCTCAAGTGCAAGCAATTTTAGATGAAGTCGCCCCAGTGCTTGGTATGCACGGGGGCAGTATTGAGCTAGTTGAAGTTACCCCAGAAAACGTAGTGCGCCTCCGCTTTAAAGGAGCCTGTGTTGGCTGCTCAGCTGCAGAGCTCACCTTGGAATACGGTTTAAAGGAAATGATTATGATGCGCTTAGAGGACGTAACCGATGTAGAAGCCGTAAACACTGAGCCGGTAACCCACGACGCCCCATCTCCTCTCTACTTTCATGCTCAAGGTCAGTAACCTCCACGCCAAAATTGGCGAAACTACAATTCTTACCGGGCTCTCTCTATCCATTGGAGAAGGCGAGATTCATGCTGTCATGGGGCCAAATGGTTCAGGTAAATCTACGCTCGCCGCTGTTTTGGCAGGCAGCCCTGCATACGAAGTTACCGATGGCTCCGTACTGCTGGCCGGTGCCGATCTACTGGAGATGTCTGTGGAGGAACGTGCAGCAGCTGGTCTGTTTTTGGCTTTCCAGTACCCACCAAGTATTCCTGGCGTCAGCATTGCGCAATTTTTGCGCCTGGCTCGCTCTGCTCAGCAAAAGGCGCGAGGCGAGACCCCAATCGCTTTCGCTCCGTTTATTGCTGAGCTTAAATCTCATATGAAAAAGCTCGAGCTGCCCTGGAGCTTTGCTGATCGTAGTGTCAACGATGGCTTTTCAGGTGGTGAGAAAAAGCGCTTAGAAATGTTACAGATGTTGGTACTTGCTCCAAGGTTAGTAATATTGGATGAAATTGACTCAGGTTTAGATATTGACGCCATGAAGCTGGTTGCTCATGCCGTGCACATGCTAAAAGAGGAGCGCCCCAACACAAGTTTTATTATCATCACACACTACCAGCGGCTTCTCACCCATATTGAACCTGATCACGTTCATATTTTAAAGGCAGGCAGCATTGTAAAATCTGGGGACAAAAAGCTCGTTGAGCAACTAGAGCGCGAAGGCTACGCCACACTGGAACCATGAACAGCATGTCGAAAAAACTGACGGACCTTATTTCCTTTGTGGAGTTCACCCACCTTTTTAGAGCTGTGGAGCGCAGGATTTTTATCCAGGGGAAAGAAGAATTTGAAAATGATGCTGAGCATAGCTACCAGCTCGCTTTAGTCGCCTGGTACATAATTACCCAGGAAAAGTTACCGCTAAAACTGGAGAAAGTATTTGCTTACGCCTTGGCTCATGATTTAGTTGAAGCCTATGCAGGGGATATGCGTTTTGATGCACCCACGGACATCAAGAAAGCAGCCGAACATGAAGCGTTAAAGCGCATAAAGCTGACCTTTCCGCGCTTTAAAATGCTACATGATACCATCCGCCGCTATGAGGCTAAGTTAGACCCGGAGAGTCAATTTGTCTTCGCGCTCGATAAACTCTTGCCAGACCTCAACACCTATCTAGATAATGGCAGACTTTGGCAGACTGGTGGTGTTAGCTTTAAAGAGAGAATTGGAATAATTTCCGAAAAACTTGCTCATTCAGCGGTAATTGAACGCTACCATAAAGAGTTTCAAGAAATGGTAAAAAGCTACGAGAACACCCTATTCCCATTAGATAAGGAGGAGGAGCATGAGTGAAGCTATCGCTATTTTGTTCTTAATTCCTGGTTTAGTTGGAACGTTGTACCCGGTTGTTCCGGCTGTTCCGTACATGTTTGTAGTGACGTTAGTGTACGCCCTGTTCACTCAGTTTGCCCGCCTAGCAGGTTGGGAGCTGGCGATTTTGGCTGGCTTAGCCCTAGTCTCCTTCCTGGTAGATCAGCTCTCTGGTATTCTCGGTGCAAAATATGGTGGCGCCAGTAAGCGTGCCTTGCTCTTTGGTTTTGTTGGTGCACTGGCCGGTACAATTTTTGCCGGGCCGGTTGGTGGTTTTGTGGGAGTGTTTACCGGAATTATGATTGCAGAACTCTCGCAACTACGTGGCCACATTACTGCACTCAAGGCGGCAACCGGGGGATTACTCGGTGCGCTAGCCGGTATGCTGGTAAACATTGTTATCGGCCTCATCTTCTTTGTTTGCTTTATTGTCTTTGTTTACTAGTCACTGATTTTGCCGAGTAAAACGTACACTCCTGCTGAATACACTTTGGGCTTTGCCGATGCAGAGGCCTATATTGCCCGTACTCCAAAGGGTTTAACCGAGGAAACTGTTAGGGCAATCTCTGCCTATAAGCGTGAACCTACTTGGATGCTCGAAAAGCGCCTTGAGGCCTTTAGGATTTTTTCCGAAAAACCCATGCCTAGCTGGGGTGCAGATTTATCATCTTTGAATTTTGATGAAATGACGTACTTCCTACGTGCTGTAGATAAACCTGAGAGGACCTGGGACGATGTACCCGATGACATCAAAAATACCTTTGACAGGATTGGCGTACCAGAAGCTGAAAAGAAGTTTTTGGCTGGTGTAGGCGCTCAGTACGACAGCGAGGCCATCTACCACAACTTGCGCAGTGAGTGGGAGGCTGAAGGTGTAATCTTCTGCGACACAGACTCAGCCCTACGTGAGCATGAAGGTATCCTAAAGGAATATTTTGGCACGCTTGTGCCGCCACACGACAATAAGTTTGCTGCCTTAAATACAGCTGTCTGGAGCGGCGGCAGTTTTGTGTATGTCCCAAAGGGTGTGCACGTGAAAATCCCGGTTCAGGCGTACTTCCGAATTAATGCCCGCAATGCTGGTCAGTTTGAGCGAACACTAATTATTGTGGAAGAGGGCGCCTATGTGCACTATGTAGAGGGCTGTTCTGCTCCTGTCTACACCAGCGACTCACTACATAGTGCGGTGGTAGAAGTAGTAGTCAAAGAAGGCGGACGCGCCCGGTACACCACTATCCAAAACTGGTCGGGAGATGTGTATAACTTAGTAACCAAGCGTGCCCGTGCCTTTAAGAACGCCACAATGGAGTGGGTGGACTGCAACCTAGGCTCAAAAGTAACCATGAAGTACCCCTCGGTTTTCCTGATGGGCGAAGGCGCACGTGCTGAAGTACTCTCCCTCGCTCTAGCGGGTCAGAATCAGCACCAAGACGCTGGGGCAAAAATCTTCCACCTAGCACCAAACACCAGTAGTGTGATCACCTCTAAGTCTGTCTCACATGGGGGAGGAAGAAGCAGCTACCGCGGTATCGTCAAAAGTAATTTAAACGGAAAAGGAATACAGAGTAAGGTAGTCTGCGATGCCCTAATCTTGGACGATCTCTCGCAGTCAGATACGTACCCCACAATCGACATCGCTCAGCCGCACGCTCAAATTGAACACGAAGCAACAGTTTCGAGAATAGGAGAAGAGCAGCTCTTTTACCTACGCTCGCGCGGCTTAAGCGAGGTAGAGGCTTCTGGGTTAATTGTAAATGGCTTCATTGAGCCAATCGTCAAAGAGCTGCCCATGGAGTACGCGGTAGAGATGAATAGACTGATTGAGCTACAAATGGAGGGGAGTGTAGGATGAGTACTAATCTAAAAACCGGCAATCACGAACTCTCTATTGTCTTGGGCGGCAGTGAGCAGCATGAACAAATCATTACACTTACTGAGCCCGATACAAAACTTGAGGTGCGCGTCACTATTGATGCGCGTGATGAGGACGCGCCAGGCTGCACCCTACGTGTTATTCACGCCGCTCCCAATACCCACGCAGATGTCACTATTAAGACGCTTGCCCAGCAACATGCTACTCCAGTGATCAGGGGAACTTTGGAAATCCAACAGGATGCAGGTAACTGCACGTCATACTTACGTCACGATAGTTTAGTTTTTGATGCTGCCCATGTCTGGACACAACCAGCTCTAGAGATTAAGAATAACCTTGTAGCTTGCTCGCACTCAGCAACTATTAGGACCATTACCCCAGATGATCTCTTTTACATGCAAACCCGCGGCATCTCCACAGAGACCGCCAAAGAAACCCTGATCAACGCTTTTCTTGCCTAATATGTACCGCAACGATTTCCCCCTCTTTCACGAGCAACCAGATTTAGCCTACCTGGATAGCGCTGCTACCACACAGAAACCGCAGGTTGTGCTTGATGCCGTGCAAAATGCCCTGGCACATGCCGCCAATCCTGATCGAGGACTGTACCCGCTAAGCACCGCAGCAACTGAGATTATGGAAGGTACGCGCCAGGTTGTAGCTAGCTTCATTAACGAGAAAAACCCAGACCGCGTGGTCTTTACCGCTAACGCCACCGAGGCGTTTAATCTGTTAACACATGGTGTTGCTCGTTCATTAAAAGCTGGGGACGAAATCATACTTTCTCACCTAGAGCACAATTCGGTTACCCTGCCGTGGCGCCAGCTTGCCCTAGAAAAAGGCCTGCTACTGCGTTACTTGCCATACAATCCATCCACCGGAAAACTCAAGTTTGAGGAGCTCGCTAGTCTGGTCTCCAGCCGCACCCAGGTGATCAGCCTGAGCATGATTTCCAATGTGTACGGTACGCGCTCCTTGGTGGAGGAAGCCAGAAAAATTATTGCGCAGCAGGGGAGTCGTGCCCTGATTTTTCTGGATGCTGCCCAAGCTGCACCACATGAAGCGCTCAATGTTGAAACACTTGGTGCGGACGCCGTAGTTTTTTCTGGCCACAAGCTCTATGCGCCGACTAGCACTGGTGTCCTCTGGGGGAGCCCTACCCTCTTTAATGCCTTCGGCACCTTCACCCCTTCCCGAGCTGGTGGTGGTAGCGTGGAAGCGCTGCGCCCAGAAGAGATTATGTGGAAGCGCTCACCCCAGCGCATTGCTGGCGGTACCCCAGCCGTAGAAAGTATTGCGGGATTACGAGCTGCTATTCACTACATCCAGGGAATCGGTTGGGGGCAGATTCAGTCACATATTTCAGATTTAGCCCACTACGCTCAGGAGAAAATCGAGGAAGCTGGTGGCAAGCTTCTTCACCACGAAGCTGGGGCAAGTATTGTTTCTTTTACCCTGGGCGACATCCATCCTCATGATGTAGCCGATGCCCTAGGCGCCATGGGTGTTTGCGTGCGCGGCGGACTACACTGTGCACACGGACTATTTGGTGAGAAAGATTTTGGCTACGTCCGCGTCAGCTTTGGCCTCTACAACACCAGGGCAGATATTGATAAGCTTTGCCAATCCTTACAGGAGGTTAACGCTACGTACCGTGGGTAGTGCGGAGCAACTTGTAATTGATCGTGCCCGCGCTCCTCACTTTGCCGGGACTACTAGCGTTGCCACTCATCAAGCAGAAGGCGCAAATTTATCCTGCGGCGATGAGGTTCACTTTACCCTGAATATCACTGATGGAATCATTACCGATATCCGCCACGAAAGTCGCGCTTGCAGTATTTGCACTGCTGCTGCAGACCTACTTGCCGAGCGCCTGATTGGTAAATCTGAGGAGAATATTACCTCTGTAAGTAACGAAGAAGTCATCACGGAGATTGGCATTCCACTCTCACCGATGCGCCAAAAGTGCGCGCTACTGCCCCTCCATACTATTCAACAATTCACTCCCTTATTCCCAGAGTAAATTAGTTCTGCTAAGGTTACTCCGTGGATCTGCTAACCTTCCTATACAACGCACGGGAGCAAAGTAGACTCCTCAATGCGTTCCTCGCCAACTTTCCTTTGCCTACATCGGCAATTGTCGACCATCTCTGCTTCAAGTGCATCTCTGAAACGGGTTATGAACACCTGCGCGGTGAGCTTGAATCAAGCGAGCACAGCAAGTACATCTTTCAATCCTACATCTCCGGAAGAAGGATCGCCGTCATCTCACTGGTCAAACCGATCGAGTGGGCAGGCGGAGGGGTCAGAATCCTTGAACTCTGCGATCAAAAGCCCGACTGCTCGCAAACCCACGGCTTTGACCACTTTGAAATCATCTTCCCAGATGAGACGAGCATGACGCAGTACCTTGCCACTTGTGGCGTGGAGACTGTGGCTGGACAGGTCACCTACAAAGTACCGATTCCAGATCAAACGCTTGTTCTAAGGTGCACAACCGAGCCGCCACTCATTGAGCGCATCCGAGCCAACGAGTTTCACTAGACTAATGAGGATCACGTCAGCCGACGCGATCCTCATTGCGTTTTAAAACAAACTTAGGTTCATTGGACCCTGATCAGGGGACTCAACCTTCTGCTTAAAATCTACAGAAACGGCTTTTTTGCCCTGCATATCTGTGTAATGCAGCATGCCATTTAGTTTGCCGTACTCAAAAATTTCCTTAGTTATACGTACGTCGTCCAAACAGTAGGCGCGTAGTTCCTCAATTTTGCCTTCACGGTAGAGGGAAATTGCTTTTAGGCCGTCGCCGGATTTTCCTTCGCCAAGCGTGGCATGGGCGATATTATCAAGCTTAACCCTAAAACCCAGGCGCTTGTACACTTCTTCCAGGATGTCAAAACTTGGTACTTTACTAATCTCTGGAAAGTAGGCAGACACAACCACGTCATCAAAGCCCTTATTATTGAATCCTATGAGCATTTCACAGTCCTCGAGCATGCGCCAAAACTGAGGTAGCTCATCCTCAGTAAAACTTAAAAGTTTGCGCTGATTGTAGGAATAGCAACCGAGCAGGGAAATGTGCAGTTTTTTAGGATCACGTGTGCCAATATCGGCAAAGGTCTCCTTTGTTTCAATATCGTAGACAATAATATCTTTGGCCATCAGAAAAAAATTAGTCGGTTCAGTAGGGGAGTCGAGCCTATTTTTTGACCGCCAAGAAACTCGCCTCCACTACCCTCCACTGCACATTTTTTAGAAAAGTTTCGATGTAAGCCTTGCGATCTGAGCCAAAGTCTAGGAAGTACGCATGCTCGTACACGTCCATTGGAAGAAGTGGAATACTCCCCCATACTCCCCCTTGGTTCTGTGAATCCCCCGAGTAAATATGTAACCGAGAATCAAAGGTGTCATAGGCTAGTATTGCCCAGCCGCGTGCAGCCATGCCAGTGGCGGTAAAGTCCTCGGTAAAACGCTCCCAGCTCCCCCACTCCCCTTCGATAGCTTCCTTGATTTGGGTGCCATCAGCATTGCCGTCGCCTCCAAGCACAGAAAAGAAAACCTGGTGCAGAATCATGCCATTTGCGGCAAAGGTTTCACCCTCTTTTAAACCACGCCACGCTGAGTAAATCTGGTTTGCTGCAGCAAGATCGGTTTCTTTGAGCTTTTCTTCTATCTCGTTGCGCTTTGCCACATACCCCGCATAGAGCTTGCCGTGGTGGATATCATTGGTTTTGGCAGAGATGCCCCGGAGCTCACCTGGATTTTGAGTCGTTACTTGGTGCGTCATAGGAAGAATTAGTGTGTATGTTTAGCCTACCGATCGGCATCACGCTTGGCAACCTAGCGCAACGATGCCGGGCCCTCAGCAAAGTTACCTAGAACTTTACCAACAATTCTGGAACGGTCGATTGGCCCAAATGTACGTGAATCGTTACTCTGTTCACGGTTGTCTCCGGCTACAAAGTACTCATTGCTCTTTAGTACTATGAAGGCATCTTTGTACGGCATTGTGTCTCCCGGGACGCCAATCACACGTTTTACAATGTACTCATCTCTGGCAACCGGCAAACTCACTATCACAATCTCTCCCCGTTTGGGGGTACCAAACCATCTGTATCCTAAGTAAACTGGCAACACCTGCCCATTACGCAGCGTAGCATCCATACTATGCCCATCTACCTTGAATACCGTAAAGATAAATCCACTCGTTAGTACAAGTAGCAAAAACAGGCTTGCAAGCCCCTTAAATAGCGCATGGGTATACCGTAAAAATCGCAGTGCACCACGCTGTGATCTATCTTTAGTCAACATTGGGATCCTTTAGGGCCACCATAACATCAGCGAGCTGGCGTGCAATCAGCTCAACCTGATTAACAAAGGCATCCGCCCTCACTACTTCACCATTAAGTGACGTATACCATTGCGGAATATACCATTGCACATGCTCAATAAAGCGATTCATCCAGGGCTGTGCCACACCAAGAACCACAGCATGTGGCAGATGACGGTAAAAAAGCTGGCCGTTTTCGTTGCCCAGAAACGCTTGTTTGCTAGTTAGGTAGTTCTGAAATTGTGCACAATGTCGCACGAGCTCATGTCCTACTCTGCTCAACGGCACTACCGTAGCACCGGCACCATACACCAACAGACCCATACAATAGATGGTAACGCACAGCACTACTAAGCCAGGAATTGTTTGGTTTGCCACCCAGTAACTAATAACCGCCCCAGCCAAACCGGCGAACTGCGTAATAATACCAACTGTTTTGTAGCGCAGGTGTACCAGGCGTGGTGAATCTCTAAAGAAGCCTCGGTTAGTAAAGCCATCGTTTACATCAACGTAAAATTGGCTAACAACGGCAGAAAAAAGCTCTTGATTAAGGTTTTCAGTTACTCCAGTTAAACTCACTGTCTGCTCACTTTCTGGAAATACCATGAGCAAAAAGTTCTTTTCGTAGGTAGAAAGTCCTTCTTCTTTCTTGGAGCGTAGAAAGAGGATATCAGATTCGTCACGCTCCACAATTTGCAGGTGCCCCCGCTCAGCAAGATCAAACAAGAACGCTGCAATATCCGATGGCCGCAAAGTACTGTGGTGTAACATGGCAAGCTCAAGCGGGCGCATATCCCCAGGCAACTCTTGGCGTTCACCAATCGCCTGCCATTTGACTGGCCTCGTCTTTAACCTGACCAACACACTTGTAGCCAGAAGGAGTAACAGAGAAGACCCTAGCCAAAACCAGATTGAAGCACCAACTATCCGTTCCGCTACTTGCTGCGATACAGGAAGAGTAAAGTAACCTTGTTTTGCTTGCAAAATAAGAACCGGGTACCCCTCTACATTTGCCCCACGCAGCCTCACACTGAGCTGGTTACCAGTTTCCCAGCTTAAGCTAAAAGGTGATTCGCCCTGCACAGAAAGTACCGCGGCAACAATACTATCTTTCGCTTGCTGATTTGGAAATCTAAGGGTAACTAAACCATTAATGAAAGCCTGGTCACCTCCCGGTAACCCCAGGGCAATACGTAGCTCTGTGCCGAGCGTAGTTGTTTCCGCTCGGCCAACGAGCACGCCATCCTGACGCGCTTCACCAATCTGACTAACCACCACAGGCTGACTATCCCGATAAACCTGTAGCGCGGGTAGGGGTCGCAATGCTACAGCAACATAGAGCAAGCCCGTAAGAACGAGCACTCCCATCAGCCCAAGTACAATGAAAACCCCTCGCATTTTTCTAGTATACAGGATTAGATGGTTGACAAAGACCGCTTTTTGTCATATAATTGTGTAATTTCCGTAATAAATATTTGCTAAAAAATAATTGTGTCTACTACAGCCCCAAGCAAAACTATCTCCCCTACCTTTGGACAGCTCAAAAAAGCTTTCCTAGATTCTGGGTACGAAATTCGCATCTTTCCACAGCGTCAACTCGAGCAACTTGCTCTTGATGCCCCTGCTGAGGTTAAACGCCACTTACAGAGCAATATTATGGGCTTAATCATGCCCGATGAAGCCGTCATCGGTCTGGCTGAGGAGCTTTCTAGCGATGAAAAAGCGGTTACCCTCCTCCATGAACTCATTCACCTCTTTGATGAAGAAATGGACGAAGAAGATGTTGAAGCAGCCACTTTAGAGCTTGAGCAATCACTCACTCCATCACAGTTTGGCTTTCTCCAGTTCTTGGTATCGTAATTGGCTTACAACATAGCATAACCACTACTGGTAGTGCGTTGCGCCATCTTGCTTGGCCATATATAGTGGGGAAAGCCTAGCCGTAACTCACCGTATGTCAGAAGAGATGAATACTCAGGAGCACGCCGCAGTTGTCATTACAGACGAGAATTTCGACCAGATTGTCAGTCCCGAATCTGGCTTAGTTTTAGTAGATTTTTGGGCCGCTTGGTGCGGACCATGCCGCATTATGTCCCCAATGGTTGAATCCTTCGCAAAAAAGTACGCCGATCAAGAAGGTCTCATCATCGGCAAAATGGATGTAGACGCTAGCACTATTCCTTCTGAGCGACTACGTGTTATGTCCATCCCAACCTTCAAAATGTTCTTTAAGGGTGAGGAAGTTGGCGAAATCATTGGCGTAGTAGATGAAGAGGAGCTCGAGAAACTTATCGTAGACAACCTGCAGCGCCTACCAGAGCCAGCTGCTGCCTAACTTGTATTTCGGTTTTTGTTCGGTATACTGAGGGGGTGATCACCCCCTCTTCTAGTACCCTCCTACGCCACGCTCTTCACCAGCCCGCCAATGCCCGCGTGCTGTTTTTGGACATGAATGCCTTTTTTGCCAGTGTAGAGCAGCAACGCCGCCCAGAACTACGTAACCGTCCTCTGGCTGTAGTATCCCACCTGCACCAGCGGGGCAGTGTATTAGCTGCGTCATATGAAGCTAAAGCGTTTGGCATCAAAACTGCTATGCGCGTAGAGCAGGCGCGCGAGCTTTGCCCGCAGCTACTCCTTACGCAGGTTGGCTCTAGCGTGTACCGCGATGTGCATAACCAGTTCATGCGAATTGTTACTGACATCTGTGGGCCCGAGGTACAGCCCCGCAGCATTGATGAGGCCGCCGTCTTCTTGCCACCTAACTGGCAAAATTCTAAAACCGCCCATCAGCTTTCCCGAACTATTAAGCAGCGCTTTAAGGCGGAGTTGGGCGAGTGTATTCGCTGCTCAATCGGCATTGCCCCCAATAGCCTTTTGGCAAAGCTCGCCACAGACTTACAAAAACCTGACGGGCTGGTAGAAATTACCCTGGAAAACACTAGAGAAGTTCTAAGCCGTTGCAAACTAACAGATCTACCTGGCATTGCCGAAAGAATGTCCAAGCAACTAGAGAATGTTGGTATCACTACGCCAGTTGAACTATACGAAACGTCCATGGAAACACTGCGCGCTCACTTTGGTATCTGGGGACAGTATTGGTGGTGGCGCCTGCATGGGTACGAGTGCGATGCTCACCACAACGAGCAACTCAAGAGCATTAGCCACGAGCATGTGCTTCCGCACTGGGTGCGTAGCCGTGATGAGCTAGCCGGAATCATTAGTACCATGTCAGACACCCTCATTCACCGACTACGTCGAAATCACCTACAGTGCAACGGTGTTTGGTTAAGCCTGCGCTTAGCCGGGGCTCCCCGTTACTCCCTTGGACGCAGCTTTGATGCACCAACCGGCAACTACCACGATTTAATCCCTGCCTTTACCGGTTTTATCGCAGGCCTACCGCCAACCCTACCTTATCCCGTGCGCAAAGTTGCACTTGGCTTTGGCTGGCTAACCCCAGAAGAGAGCGGCACACAACTCTCTCTCCTTTCCGATACCGCCAAACGTGAAGACGTCACCCGCGCCCTTACTGTCGTTCGGCAACGTCATGGTTCAGGTAGTATTAAGCCAGCCAGCAGTTTTGCAACTCGCCAAACCCTACGGGAGGTCATTGGATTTGGCAGAATTAAAGATAGGGTTAGTTGAGAAGGCTGGTTAAATCTGATAGCATGGCCAAGATGTGAGTATGCACGTTTGCTCGGAGAGGTCGCATATCGCTGTGCGATATTGCTCTTTCCTCGCTCACATACAAAGAAAGCCAGCTTTCTTTGTGCGTTTGCTCGGAGAGGTCGCATAGTGGTCTAGTGCGCTCGCTTGGAAAGCGAGTGTACCCGAAAGGGTACCGAGGGTTCGAATCCCTCCCTCTCCGCCAGGATTTCAAAACAGCCTCAAATTCGTCATTTTGAGCCGAAACCGGCCCGTCAGAAGTAGCATTTACTCCTGTTGGACCGGTTTTTTGGTTCAGTTCTAACGAGAGCCAAACCTCGCTCGGTCATAACCAACCACTCGGCATCGGACCAGGCACCTGGTTCCTTGGTCAGCTTCGGTTTCCCCAAAGCCTTCACCAACTCCTCGAAGGAGCATTCAACCGTAAGGTAGTAGCGCATCCCCGCCTTCAGGTGGGCGGCAGTGATCCGCTCTTCGATGTACTCTCCTTCGGTTGATATGGTCGAGGCTGTCAGCATTTGTTTCCTTTCATGCAACACAAACAAATGCCAGCAATCAACCGATAAGTCTACTCCTCGGCGGAATCTGGGTGCTTTTTCTGGTACGCCTTGGTCAGCCGAACCAGATCCTCTTCCTTGTCATATCCCCTTAGGCCTCCTTCAAGGTAGCCCATCCTGAACGAAAGGCCAGCACCCATCAGTCTCCAGTTGGTCGGCAGAAGCAGCTTGTCCAGCGCCCGCTTGGCAACATGTCTGCTGTCATACTCGACCCGGTCCGGCTTGGCGTCCTGCATAGAGAACCCAACCGTGACGTCCTTGCGTATTTCCGGCTTTTCGAACTGGACAGAGGCATACCCGGCCTTTCCCAACACTTCCCTTACCCGTTCTTGAAGCTGGAAGAGGGTCAGCTTCTCAAGCTTTGCCGCCTCCTCGTATATCTCAGCGTCTTTCTTACGCTGTTCCTGTTCATCCACCATGCGTTTAAGCTGCTCAGCGTTGCGCATCCAGTCTGTATAGGCCATCCCTTCCTTGTCACCCAGGCAGAAGCGTTTTCGATCCTCGTTGAAATGGGGGTCAACTTCCTTCTCCTTTGGTGTCAGGTCAAGCACCTCTTCCTGCTCGTAGCCACAGTGGAAGCAGCGGTACTGCGTCTTAACGATATGTTCACCCTCAAAGCCAGAGTTTAGCTCTTCCGTCGGTTTGCCACAGCGCTCGCAGAGGTGTGGTTCCGGAAGGTACTCTTCGCCACCCTCATAGAATGCCCGGCTCGGCTTGCACTTGTTTGGGCAGTCAAAGAAAAAGAGCACCCGCTCAGTAGCACTCGATTTACCGTGGAAGGTAGTCGTCCCGACTTTCATCTCCAGGCCGCATGACAGGCAGCGGATTCCCCTGGGTGGTATCGCATTTTCGATCCGATGATCTAATAGCCGGTCACGTTCCATCCACTGGCGGATTGTCTCCCGTTTTTCCTGGTATCGATGGCCTGTCTCGAAGTAGAGCAAAAGCTCGGTAACCGCTGGCCCGATTTTGTCAGCCTGCTCGACGCTAATCTGCTGTTCTTCTGCTGTTTTCTCCAGGGTTTGCTTACCCGAACGGATAAGGTCCCGGCAGCCGTCGACGGTAATGCGGTCGTAAAGGTCTATGTAGTATTGTTCCTCTTTGAGGTGTTTATACATGCTTCCATGTTACCGCTTTGCAACCCGGCGGAATAGGATGATTTCGGCTATAATACAGCCCAGAAAGGTAATATGAGCGACCAAGAAACTGCAAAACAACATGTCGTTCCCAAATTCTACCTGAAGGGCTTTGCAAGCGACGAGGGTACTTTGGAAGTGTTCAATAAAGAATGGAAAAAGTTTCTCCAACCAAAGTACCCTTCCGCAATCGGCTATGATCTTTACTTCTACGCCCAGACCACCGGAACTCCAGACGATATCAGCCAAGGGTATGAGGAGATTCTTCATTCCTTTGAGAACTACATCGCCCCAAGGTACGGTCCTGTATGCGAAAGGATTCTAGGCAACAATCCTCTATCGGAAGAGGACAAGTTTGTCCTCGCGTTTCACGCCAGCACAATGTGGCTTCGGGGTTACAACTTGCGCCAGCAGATCAATGATGCCACCGGTCAAATGATGAAGAAGTTCAGTCAGATGACGGCACACATGCCCGGAATAAATGAGCACATCAAGAAAGCCGTTCTCGTAGAAGAAGGGCGTGAGATTACAGATGAAGAGGCAGAAAGTGCTGCTGAGTTTATGCGAAAGGGCGAATATACAATCCAAGGCGATAATCTTACACACCTTTCCATGATCGGCGAGTACCAGGGCTACACGAACCTATTTTCAGCACAAAAGATGCGGGTTTACATCGCAGAAGGAACGCAACGATTTATTACATCAGACGTCCCCCTGGTGGAGCTACTACCGAAATACGCAACTCCTCGCAAATTTTATGGTTACGGTTTTCTGGAACGACTTCATGCCATACCGCTTTCTTCCAAGATTCTCCTAGAATTTCATGATCCCGAAATAGTTTCGGGAAAGCATTTGATTAGGAGGCGGATTAACAATGATGAAGTCGCCGCCGCAAATGCGCGTCAGCTCATGGGTGCACAGCGGTGGTGCGCGGGCACTTCGAAGGAGAACTTTTTGGTTTGGAACAATGTTCCGGGAAGCTCACTCCCATTGGCGAAACGGATTGGAAAATTTGAAGAGAATTTATTAGGCATGAGGGTCAGTTGATATGGACGATTTCATTGAAACCAAACCAAGCGAAGAGCAGCTCACTAAGGTGAAAACTCTGGGCGCTCTCCTCGACTGGGGTGCAGAGAAGATACGTAACGACGAATTATTCGATAGACATAAGTCTGCAAAACAGCGTGTTTTATATGCACTAATGATCGCCGTACATAACTATTCAGAATCCATCTGCACACTTCTTAAGGAGGGCCGCACCAACACCGCGGAACTCATCTGGCGCTCCCTTTTTGAAAGCTGGGTAAACTACATGTACGTTCTTGCCTGTGATGACGACCGGAATGCAATGGAATTCATGATGTCTAGCGACTTCGAAAACCAGAAGATGAGCCGCTTACTGGCCGAGTTCATTGAGAAGCCAGAGCATGCGGCAGTAATGAAGAAAAAGAACGACTCACTTCTTACCACCCGTAACCAAACGCTTGAATCCGCAAAGATACGCTCTGCGATGGCGGAACGGCAAGTAGGTATCGACGAGGAGGCGCAAAAGTACAGTCCTCCCATATCTGATTTGCGAGGTCTGAAGGACCGAATGATCGCTATCGATAAATACAAATCAAAAAACGAGCTTGGGTATGATGCTGGCTCGATGGAGTTTGAGTACCTTACAACATACAGCTATGCCTCCGACCCCGCCCACCTCAAACCGCTGGGTATTTTCCGTCTGTATAATTTCCATGACGACGGTACAAGAGAAATCCATCTTAGTGGAGACTTATCTAAAATTGAGGGACTCGTTCGACTGACCTATGTGATCTATCTGACGTTTATAAGTGAATTTGCTAAGGAGTTTGCTGTTGCAACAGAACAGGATCTTGAGCCGTTCAACTCCGAATTCGAGAGGTTAGCTGAGTAGATTTTAGGACCACACTGGCACCTGCACATGCCCACTATAGCTCAGCACTGCAGTTCTAACGTCGTACGCTATTCGCCGCCAAGATAAAAGGTCAACCCTTGGGTTGACCTTTTCTGCTACAAAAAGCAGCTGACTCTGCAATTACGCCTCATGCACACTTGGCTCCAGCCTTCTATCTGGCACAACCCAAACCACCGCCACACAGGCCAGCATTACTAATGAAGCAATCGGGTGCCAAAAACTTAGCACAACGGCCAGCGCATACATGAGCTCAGACACTATACCTTTCTTGTCGCGACCAATCCGTTGCACGTGCGCACTCATAGGGTTAGCTCGCATAATACTCTGCGTCAGCATGTAGTAGGCAAGCCCAGCAAATAGACCAACTGTGGAGTACAAAAGCACAGGACCTTGCTCTAAGAAGTTACTCCCCTGTCCAACCCAGGCGGTAGCTACCGGCACTAAGGACAGCCAAAAAAGTAAATGTAAATTCGCCCACATGATTGTGCCGTTCACCACCTTACTAGCGCGGAGTAGGTGGTGATGATTGTTCCAGTAAATAGCCAGGATAATGAAGCTAAATAAATAGGCAGTTAGGGCCGGAATGTTCTCAACCCAAGCTGAGATGTCTGCTCCATGTGGCGGGTGAATCTCCAGAATCATAATGGTGATGATAATGGCGAGCACGCCATCACTAAATGCTTCGATACGAGAGGTGACCATAATTAGTTGTTACGCTTAGTTAGAGCTTCTCTGGATTTAGTCTAGCAGCAGCTTAGTCACACGTCTGCTCACCAGCTATTCAGCAGGCTTGTATACGTGCGGCTGAGCTTTGGCTACCATAAACTAACGCGTGAAAAGATAGATCTCAAGTAATAGTATGGATCAGTATATAGAGCACGTTGTGCTCGTAAATGAACTCAACCAGATTATAGGCACAACCGAAAAGCAAGCCGTGCATAGCCAAACTACCCCACTTCACCGTGGGTTCTCCGTGTTTATTTTTAACCCTGCAGGCGAAGTCCTCCTACAGCAGCGCAGTAGCACTAAGAAAACCTGGCCGCTGGTTTGGGCAGGTAGCTGCTGCGGACACCCCCAGCTCAATGAATCAGACGAGCAGGCAATCCGTAGACGGGTCAGTTATGAGCTGGGAATAAATTCTCTCTTCGATTTACTACCTATACTCCCTCATTTTCGTTACCAGTGCATGCGCGATGGCATTATGGAAAATGAGATTTGCCCTGTTTGGGTAGCGCGCACTAACCAATCACCCCAGCCAAATTCAGCAGAAGTTGCCGATTTTGAATGGCTGCACTGGGATGAGCTTTGTGAGCGTATCCAAACGCAGCCAGGGTTTTACGCTGAGTGGTGCGAAGAAGAAGTGGGGCTGCTCAGTCAAGAAAAAAGCTTTCACGAGTACTGTGGACTACAACCATCAGGCAGTATTCACCCTGCCCTAGCTGAGCACTAGGATGCACGATTAATGCGCCATTACAGGCGCATCGCCTGCACTAACTGGAGTAGATTTGTACTTAAAGAAGGCGTTAAAGAAGATCGCAGCTAGCAGCATAACTACAGAGGCCACAATCAGTGGGGTAGTGGCACCAATAGTACCAGCAATAAATCCTGACAACACTGCTGGAATGGTCTGGGCCAGAGCTTGCACGCTGGAGTTAATACCAAGTACTTCACCCTGCTCGCCTGGGCCAGCTGACTTACTAACTAGGGCGGTAATATTTGCTTGGGTCAAACCATTGGCAATCGCAAAGAAGGGGGCAATTACAAACAAGATCCAAGAAGTATGGATGAAGTAGTAGGAGAGTACACAGAGCGCTGTAAACGGCAGCGCATAGCGGGCAATCTGGAACTCGTTGTACTTGCCAGCGAGTCTGCGCGTTACTACAGCCTGGGCAAAGGCAATCCATAGACCAATCCAAGAAAAGTAGTCGCCTACATTGCTCTGGGTAAAACTAAAGCGGGTGATCATAAACACCGCAGCAAAGGTGGTAAAGAAGGTAAACCCACCCTGAAACAGGAAAGAGGTAGTAAAAATAGTGCGCAGGTTAACTGAGCGAAAGGCGCGAGCAATATTCTGAAATGACTGAGCAAGGTGCAACCTAACAATATCTTTCTTATCCTTGAGCGTTTCTGGTAGATACAGCAACACGGCAATCAGGTTAATGGTGCCAAGCGCAGCTGCAAACCAGAATGGTGTAGCCGCGTTAAACCAAGGCACAACACTAGGGTCCGCAAGCTTTCCACCTATGTACGGGCCAATAATGAACCCAAGGCCAAAGGCGGCACCGATCATGCCAAAATTCTTTGCTCGATCTTCAGGTTTAGTAATGTCGGCTATCACGGCTTGTGCCACCGAAATATTACCGCCGGTTATGCCATCGGCGAAGCGCGAGATAAAGAGTAGCGGCAAGTTTTTGGTTAGGATGGCGATGGCAAACACCACGTAAGAAATAGCCGTGCCCGATAAACACCAAGCCAGCACCTTTCGCCGACCAAACCTATCCGAAAGCTCTCCTAAGATTGGGTTAGCCAAAAACTGACCAAAGGCGTAAATACCAATCAGAAAACCAAGTAGTATATAGCCGGTTTTTAGGGTATATCCCGCAGGCAGCAAAAATTCTGGCGAGAGCGGGTTGGCAAGCAGTTGCGGAATGACTGGAATAAGAATGCCAAAGCCCAGCAAATCAAAAAAGACTATTAAGAACACAATTGCCAAGGGACTCAGTGAAAATTTCTTACGCATGGTTATGGTTACTTTTCTCCTCGTGCAGCATATTGCTGGGTACACCCTGCCATAGTATCAGAAAGGTTGTTGCCTCACTATTAACCTGGGGCGTACACTAAATGTACTTAGCACTAAGCTTTTTCTATGAATATTGAAATGATGGTTCTCCTGCTCGTTCTTCTTGCAGTAGTGATCTACTTTTGGCGCACCAGTTTTAAGTATGTGATCGTGGGAGGCCTGCTTGGCCTAGTCAGTGCGGTTTCTTACTACTACATTACTGTACTCTTGGCGAGCGACAATGTAATACCAATGCCGGTCTTTCCAACAAATACGACTACTGGTTCAGAGGTATACACTTCTGGCATATTCATGCTAATTATCACCTACGGGCTCGTTTCTGGTGCATTGGGTTTACTAGTTGAGTTAGGTCTTACTGCCTGGAACGGCATTCAAAACCACACAGTAACCCCAAGCAAGAAGAAAAAGAAGTAGATCAACCTTGCTTTTGCCACCCAAAAACGCGGCGCTGCCGCGTTTTTTTGCGAGATTATCTGCTAAACTAACATTATGCATGCTGCCGTAGCCGAATACTTTGGCAGTCTTCCCTCTCCCCAGCGTCAGATTGCGCACGCGCTGCACGATATTATCGTTCGACACTTCCCTACCTGGAAGCCAAAAATTAAGTGGGGCAACCCACAGTACGGCCCCGATAACAAGGACTTGTGCTACATTTTTGCTGCGAAAGACCATGTGAATCTTGGCTTTAGCTTTGGTAGTCATTTAAACGACACAAAGGGACGCGTTGAAGGTACGGGTAAAAACCTGCGTCATATTAAGGTGAAAAGCATTGCCGAAATTGATGAGCCATACTTTGTCGATCTACTCCTACAACTAGACGCTATCGCCCTATGATTGAACGCATAGAAAAAACCGAAACAGAGTGGAAGACTCTCTTAACCGAAGAGCAGTTTAGGGTGGCGCGGCAAGGTGGCACAGAACCTGCATTCGATAACACCTACTGGGATAACCACGCTGACGGCGAGTATCGCTGTATCTGCTGCGACCTGCCACTTTTTACCAGTCAAGCAAAATTTGACTCAGGTACGGGATGGCCAAGCTTTTTTGCCCCTATAGCTGAAGATGTTGTGGAAGTAGAGGGAGACACATCATTCGGCATGGTTAGGGACGAAGTGGTGTGCGCTCGTTGCCATGCGCACCTCGGTCATGTCTTCCCAGACGGCCCAAAACCAACTGGCTTGCGTTACTGCATGAACTCAGCAGCGCTTAGTTTTTACCCAGATACTCGCAGTCAGTAAGCCGGGCCGCTATGATCGCAACACAGAAAGAAAAAACATTTGCAGGACTTTTGGCGCTGCTCGCTGCTGCAATCATTGGTATTGTCGCTTGGCTAGCCGGCAGCTCACCCTCACGCATTACGGGCTACGATGATTGTGTGGCACGGGGAGGTCGCGCTCTAGAAACATATCCCGAACAGTGTGTTGCGCCAGACGGCACTGGCTTTACCCGACCAATCAAGTAAAAATCTACCGGTTGATGGCAAAAAGTCGCCACTGCCCATCGGCTGTGGCTGCAACCAACTTGCCGTTTACCCTATAGAATGACTCGTTAAAGGCCATACCTTTTTCTTCGTAACGTGCTACTGCTATGTAGCTAACATTGTATTTTTTAAAGAGCGCTTGTGCTTGGGTTGTACCTTGGAACATTGCTCGTATATCTCTTTCGCGAGGGGTGTAGTCTATGCCATATGACCAGAGCCAGCCCGGATAGCCCATGACAATAGTTCGCCCTGCAAGCATAGATACGGGATGATTATGGTTTGAACTGGTGAGAATTACTGCATCTGCGGGGGTAGTATCACGTACCATCTGCGCAAAGGCGATGTCGTCAGTGCTCGCTAGTACGTACTGCACGTTAAGCTCGCGAATTATTGCGAGCATTCCAGATGCTGTACTAATAATCACAGCTGCGGTAACTCCTACTAGAGACAGGTAACGCCATACTCCCTTACTCCTAACGATAAGCTGCCAGAGTAACCAAGCAAAAAAGATATTCCCAATCCAAAAAACCCAGCTGAGAAACTTCATGTTATCCCAATCATTCGGCTGGAAGATATAGAGGTTACACGCAACAAAAAGGCCCAGGGCGATTAACGATGCTACTTTTAGAAAATCATTCAGCTTTGCCCTAGCCGCAATAACGGGAGCAGCGATAATACAAAGCGCGAGTAATCCGCTATTACGCAGCCAGAATAGCCACCCCGGCCACTCCTTAGCCATCCACCAGGCGTGAGGACGAGCAAAGCCTGCATTATAGGTTGTGGATAACTGCCAGTAGAGTTGCGGTAGTGCTAAAACCAAGGCTATACAGGCCACATACCCCCATTGGTTCTTGAGGTTTTTCTGCAAAACTGCCGTATGTAGCCACATGCCTGTAACTAGCGCAAAACCTACAAAAAAACTGTGAGTGTGGATAAGTGGAAGCAGGCCGAGCAGTACACCAGACGTCCAGGTAAGTAGAGGTCGCTTAGGGGTAAGTTGAAGCAAAATAATAAATAGTAGCCCCATCACCGCAAAACCAGCCAGGTAGCTGCGTTGCGGCAGTAGGTGTGAGGTCAAGAAATCTACAACCCTGAGCTCTGCGGTACCAAACTGTTCGGGCAGCTGCGAGTAATCGTACTTGGTAATTACACTTAAAAGTGACGCACCAGGACTGCTGCGCAGTTCCTGTAGAAAATAGCTAACCCCCATCACTGAAGCTGTACCAAGTACCAGCCAGAGATGCAGCAACCCAACTACCGCACTCGAGCAGAGTCGGCGAACGACATTGTAGCTAAGCAGTAGGCCGGCAGTGAGGAGCACGATACCAGGCGCACCAAGGGCCATTTGAAAACCACCTCCTAGTCGCAGCAGCTCTCCAGAAAAAAAGTCGGTTAAAAACGGGTAGCTCAGTGCTTGTCCCGGGAAAATTGGGAACTGCAGGTTAAGCGTTTGTATCTGTGAAAAGTGACTGGCAAGCGTGCTGTGCAGTGCCAAGTCTGCCCATGTATAGCCGCCGCTATACCATCCGCCACTACCTGGCACAAAACTATGTGTATACATCAGCCAAGCCCCTAAGAGCACGAGTACCCCTAGAACAAGCGTTTCTGCAAGCCAAAGCTTAAGGCTGTGGTTAGGTGACACTATGTGTAGTGCAATGTTACCCACACGCCAGCGCCACACCCCCATACTCACAAAGGTGAGTGCCAGAATACCGGAGATTGCTAGACCAATCTGCATACCAAACATAAGGCTACAGATAAAACTAAGCCATGAGCCGAAGGTAATACCCAGTACCGCACCGCCAGCAATTACCTCCATACGGCGCAGGCTAAGCGGTAGATGAACGAGTACGGCCACACCAGCAAGTAGCCAGGCCAGCAAGAAAATATACGCAACCATTACAATAAGTATACGGCAGCCAAAACTAACGTGACAGCACCGGCAAAAACATATACGGTGAGCATATGAGTGTTGACCGCACCAAGCTACCAGAAGAGATTAAAGCACGCCTTACTATAGAGGAGGTGATTGGTAGCTACGTGCCGCTTAAAAAGATGGGTCGTGTGTACAAGGGTCTCTGCCCGTTTCATACCGAAAAGACCCCTTCATTTACGGTTAATCCTGAGCGCGGCATTTTTAAGTGCTTTGGCTGTGGCGAGGGTGGCGACATGTTCGACTTTATTCAAAAGCTTGAGGGGTTGAACTTTCCCGAATCTGTTGAGCTGTTGGCGCGCCGTGCCGGCCTAGAGGTACCAGAATGGAAGCCGGGCACTGGCGGTATCCCCAAGCAAGAGGGGCCAAGTAAGGTTCGCTTATTCTCACTTAATAGCGATATAGCTGATTTCTGGCATGCAATCCTAACCAAGCACCCAAAGGCAGAGTCCGCCCGTGAATATCTGCGTGGTCGTGGTCTTACCGATCAGAGCATTACCGATTTTAAAATAGGTTACGCCCCGTATGGCTCTGCAACTCGAGAACAGCTCAGTAAGCAACAGTTTAGCCAGCAAGAGGTACTGGCAGCGGGCGATCCTACTAAATTTCAAGATAGAATCACCTTCCCCATCTCCGATATCACCGGTAAGGTTGTTGCTTTTACCGGCCGACTCCTGGAGCACAGTACTGACAGCAGCGATCCTAATAAAAGTCGTCAGCACACTGCCAGTGCAAGTGCTGGCCGCGGGCCAAAATACTGGAATACTCCAGAAACTCCCCTCTTTGTAAAAAGCCGAACAGTATATGCTCTGCATCTAGCTAAGCATGCCATCCAAGACGCAGGTCTCGCGATTTTGGCAGAGGGGCAGATGGATGTAGTTATGCTACATCAAGCCGGGTATCGCAATGCGGTTGCTTCTTCTGGTACTGCCCTAACCCCAGAACAGCTGCGCTTAATCAGTAGATTTACCCAAGCCATAGCCTTTGCCTACGACGCAGACAAAGCCGGACAAGAAGCCACTCGGCGTGGCTTAGAACTTGCGGTTGCCGCTGAGCTCACCCCCTATGTCATTGCCATCCCTAACGGCAAGGATCCAGCCGACTGTATTCAAAACGATCCAAAAATTTGGGAACAGGCCCTGCAGCATAAGCTGTACTACATGGACTGGCTAATTAGGCGCTCGCTTCCAGAAGGAATCTCGTCTCTTTCACCCGAAAATAAACGGATGGCCGCCCGTGAGCTTGTTACCTGGCTCGATAAAATGAATGACCCAACCGAGAAAGCTGAGTGGTACCGCAAAGTTGCCGCCCATTTGCAAACCGAGGAAGAGAATTTGCATGAGCTTAGCCGGCGCCTCCAAAAGCCTGGTTCGAGTTTAGTTGGGTCCACCAAGGTGGATACGGCGCCTGATGTGATTGCACGGCCACAGCCACGCTCGGAAACATCCCTGCAAAGCCTGACAGAAACTGCCCTGGCAATCATCTACTCCTTTCCAGAAGTCCGTGCGCACCTTGGCGAGCAGCTGGCCAACTTACCCGATGGCAGCGGACCATTCCAAGCATCACTCGAGAAGTGGCTCGAGCGTGATACTCTAACAGAGGCGGAGCATACTGCGCTTGCCCTGGCGGCCGAAGAGCGCCTGCAGCCCTACTCCGACCAAGATGCGTCTAGTACCTGGGCATTGAGCGAAGCTTCTGTTATACTTCATCGCATACGGGAGCAACAGCGCGAAAAAGAAAAACAGCGCATCGCCGAGGCCATCCAGCGCGCACAGACCCTGGGACAGGCCGATGAGGTTAAAAAGCTCTTCCAAGAACTGCAGAATCTGGTATAGTTTACCTACTTGAGCCACGTCTCTAATTTTTTGCGTGTATGACAAAACGTCCACCAAAGGCGTATATCGAAGAGAAGCTCGATTTTCTCCCAACCATGCGCGATCTTATCAAAAAGGGTAAGGTGCATGGCTTTATCACTGCCAAAGAAATTCTTCAGGCCGATCCTGAGCTAGAGGAAGACATCCCTCAAATTGATGCATTCCTGCAGTACTGCTTTGAACGCGGTATTGAGGTACACGAATCTCCTACCCGCATTCTTAAGGTGCCTACCGACGAGGAAATGGCTGCCAAGCTAAACCCTCCAAAAAAGCGTAGTGCTCGAGCTAAGGCTGCTGCTGGAGGAGGCCTTGTAGATGAAGGCCCAAGCCGTCGAGAGCTTGAAATGGTTCCAGACGAAGACATTCCAAACCTCTCCGACGACTCAGTACGCATGTACCTGCGCGAGATTGGTCGTATTCCTCTGCTTACCACCGAAGAAGAAATCAAACTGGCTAAGCGCATTGCCCACGGCGATCAACTGGCTAAAAAGAAGCTTACCGAGGCCAACCTGCGCTTGGTAGTTTCCATTGCCAAAAAGTACATTGGCCGCGGTCTTTCCCTATTGGATTTAGTCCAAGAAGGTAACCTTGGTCTTACCCGTGCGGTAGAAAAGTTTGATTATACTAAGGGCTTTAAGTTTTCTACCTATGCTACCTGGTGGGTACGTCAGGCTATTACCCGCGCGATTGCCGATCAGGCGCGCACCATTCGTATTCCGGTGCACATGATCGAAACAATTAACAAGCTTATTCGTGTCCAGCGTTCGCTGGTACAGGAGCTTGGCCGTGAACCGCTGGTTTCTGAAATCGCTAAGGAAATGGAGATTGACGAAGACAAGGTCAACCACATTATTAAGATTTCTCAGGAAACTGTTTCCCTGGAAGCTCCCGTTGGTGAAGAAGAAGATTCTCGCCTTGGTGACTTCCTAGAAGACAAGGACAACCTGTCACCAGAAGAAGCTGCTATCTACGAGCTGATGAAGGGCCACGTAGAAGAGTACCTTTCTACCTTGCCACCACGTGAACAAAAGATTCTACGCATGCGTTTTGGTTTGGAATCTGGCCGTGCTCATACGCTAGAAGAAGTTGGTCAGGAGTTTGGTGTTACCCGTGAGCGTATTCGTCAGATTGAGGCTAAAGCCCTCAAGAAGCTTGAACGCCACGAGCTCTCCGGCAAACTACGCGATTACCTATAGATTGAATCCGACACAGATGCCGCCCGTACAACCGGGCGGTTTTTGTGTAGTATGGGTGTATGCTCGCTTCTCTCACCGGAATCGTTACCGTTGTCCTAGAAAACCGCCTGATTATTGAGGTTGGCGGCGTTGGCTACTGGGTTTTTACCGGTAGCTGGAAGCCAATCGAGGGCACGGAGGTAACCGCCTACCTGCACCATGCCGTACGCGAAGAAGCCAGCGACCTCTACGGCTTTCCTAGCATTGCTGATTTGCAGCTATTTGAGCAGCTGATTACCGTAAACGGCATTGGACCAAAAGCGGCCATGGCTATCCTGAGCCTTGATACAGCCGATCGCATTCGTCAGGCAATTGCTAGCGGCGACACCACCTTCCTAGCACTTGCCCCGGGAGTTGGTAAGAAAGCAGCCGAAAAAATCGTACTCGACCTCAAAAAGAAAATGGGAGCCCTTGCTCTAGAGAGCAGCAGCGCCTCGGTACAGGACGAACTGATTGTTACCCTCGAAAACCTCGGCTTTAAGCAGAATGAGATAGCCCCGCTGATTACGCGCATACCAAAAGAGCTGACCCGTACCGAGGATCAGCTAGCTTGGGCCTTAAAAGAGCGAGGTAAGTAGAATCTGCCGGAACCGTTACAGCTCGCTCAGCGCAACTATTGTTTTGTCGTCAGGATTGGTGTTCCAGCGCTCAACCACTTCTGCACCACCAGCTTCCAATGAGCGCTTGCTAATGACGATGCGCTTTGTCGCACCGATTAAATCGGCATCGCCAAACTTCTCGCCGGCGCTTTTATCACGATCGTCATACAGTACGTCTACACCAGCTGCGCGCATTTTCTCGTAGGCCTCAGCTCCCTGGCCATCTGGGGTCAGGTCGATAATATGCACGGCAAATGGAGCAACTTCTGTAGGCCAGGCAATCTTGCCCTTTTCGACATCGCCAAAGACCTCAGTAATCACCCCAGCCAAGCGAGAAATGCCGATACCGTAGCAGCCCATAATAACCGGCACCTTCTGACCATCTTCACCGGCAACCTGCGCCTGCATGGCGTCAGTGTACTTGGTGCCCAAACGGAAGATGTTGCCGACCTCGGTACACTTTTCGGTAGGCGTAGTTTTGGCGGCTTCGGCGCCTTTCTCTTGCTCAAATACTTCCTCGTTCCAGGCTTTCCCATCTTCGGTGATGTAGATTATATCCTCACCAGCAGGGTTCACTACCTGAAATTCGTCAGAAAGTTGGTTAGAAAAAATACCACCCGAGGCAGCTGTGCGCAGCGTTTTCAGGCCCATCCTCTCAAAAATACGGGTGTAGGCAGCGGCGGTTTGCTCATAGTACGCTTCAAAGTCCTCGTTAGTGAGGTGAAAGCTATACATGTCTTTCATTTGGAACTCACGACCGCGCAGCAAACCCGAACGTGCGCGTAGCTCTTTGCGGAACTTAGTCTGAATCTGGTAAATAGAAACTGGCAGCTCCTTGTACGAGTGAATGAATTTGCGAAAGAGGTCTGTGGCATTTTCCTCGTGGCTGGCACCAAGGCCCATAGCCTCGTCTTGTACACGGTACATAACGTCTTTTACTGACGGGTGATCCCAGCGACCGGTTTCCTCCCAAAGATTTTTTGGCTGCAGGGCGGTCATTAACACTTCCTGAGTTGCAGGGAGCTTATTCAGCTCATCACGTACGATGGCTTTAATCTTTTCTATCACCCGCACGCCGAGCGGTAAGTACGATGTTACTCCCGCGGCAGTTTTATCGATGTAGCCGCCTTTAGTGAGTAAGATGGCGTTTGCACTCTCTTCGTGTTTAGAGATATCAAACCGTGTCCTTCCGAAAAGCTGTGATTGTTTCATATACTTTCTATATCAGATTTGCACAGGTAAGGGCTAGCCTTCCTTAAAATTGACACGAGGTATTAGTACTCTTCTTCCCAGTGCTGCACTTGCACCGCCGACGGTGTCCCGCCGCCAAACATGGTACTCATACGAGTTGAGTTTCCGGTGAGGTTAAAAACAGAGCCCGGGTTTACCTGAATACTACTACCCGCAACCACGCCGCCGTTGAGTGTAACTGATGGTGCGCTAATAAACCGTATGGTGCCCGCTGAGTAAATTACCCCAGCTATATTGAAAGTGCCACTGTTAAAGGTGATGTTATTGGCGGCAAGCAACCCTGCTTTAGCATTCCCTGGGTCAGTAAAGTTAATACGCAGACCAGATACGCTCGAATTTGTAGTTACTGTACCGTTTACAACGAGCAGACCGGTAATATTCACTGTTTTGTTACGTACAGAGTTACCAAAGGCAACGTTACCATTTACATAGGTAATAGGACCTGGAAAGTTTACCGTACTACCACCGTTAGCAATAGCATTAATAAAGGCAGTGCCAGTGGCGTAGGTAGAGTTTGCGGATGTTTGGTAGCCACTAAAGTCGACACTGGGGGCTGGGATATCCGCCGGTGCAGGCGGGTTATTAGCTGAGCGAATACCAGCGCTATTTACCGTGCTGTTATTTGCTGAGTAGTTACCCACGGCCTGAATAAACCCAGTACCAGCCTGGATATTGGTATTGTTCAGGTTAATTGTAGTGCGCGCGTAAATGTTGCCGTTACTAGTAATGATGTTTGATGAGCCATTATTAAAGCCAATATCTGCACCGGAATAGATCACCTTGTCAGAAATTGGACTACTCACTGGGCCAGAAAATACCTGACTACGTAAGGCACGCCTCGCAATAAAGTTGCCATTATCAACGGTTGAATCTACATCAATGGTAGCGTTGCCTGCGCTGGTGCTAACCATGCGTACGGTGTAGCCCTGCCCAGAGAGTGGCGAGTCGGTTGCGGTAAATTGTATGTTCAATGTGCCAGCCAATAAGGCAGATGAATAGGCTGGAGTGGTATTCAGCCGCCAGAGCGCCTCACTGTGGGCGGCCTCGGCAACCATGTAGGCGGTAATGCCTTCCTGCTGAGAGTAGGCAATTTTACGCTCAATGGTAGATATTGTCACGAGCGCTCCTGCACCAAAGAGCACTACACCCATTAAAATGAGGATAGTTGCCAGAGCATACGCTGGGCGGTGACTGTGGTTAAGTCGTACAAATTTTTTCAAGCTGGAAAGTATTGAGTGTTTCACTAATTTCTCCTTTCTACCGTAGTGCGCAGTACGTAGTCTTGGATGCTTTCATCGCCGGTTGTAATTATTGTCTGCACCTCAGCGTCGCCATAAAAACTGATGCTCTTTACCATTTCAGCTATGTCCTGAGTGCTGAGCACTGCAGACACTGGGGTTGTACCACCTGGACCAGTCTGGTTCCAGTGCACACGGGTAGTTGGTGATGAAGCAAAGTAGTACTCCTTAATCTGTAGTGTGAGTGTAGTGCCGTTAAGGTAGTAGCGGCGATAGGTTAGATTGTTGGCATGACCATCCTCAAACTCAATCAGTCCTGGTTGCGCTACAGAGTTGTCACTTGGATCATTCGGCAGGTCGGTAACTACTGCTGGCGACTGGCGCAGCTCACGACTCAATCGATCAACAGCAATCCTAGCATTCTGGACAGCATTAGCCCGAGCCGTATCTTTGGCCAGAGAAACACGAAAAATGTTGTACACAGATGTGGTCAGAGCCACTAGGATTCCGGCAACAACCAGCGCCACTAAGAGTTCAGTTAAGCTAAAGCCAGCTCGCTTTGTGCCAACAGTATGCAGACGAAAGCGTTGTAGACTAATTTGCATTGGTTGCCCCCGGCGCTGCATTGGTTGCACTATCGTAGCTATGGTTTGGACTAAACACATAGGTGCTTACTTTATACTGCCGTTGCACACTGGTTTCTGTCCAGAAGATAGTCACATCTACCCGCCTAATACCTGTGTCTGTGTTAGTGGTAGCGCGATTGGTGTCTACCTGTACCACTACAATCTGCTTATCAAAAATTTTTAGCGGGCTAGCAGTATCGGTGGTAACAGCAGTGCGCGCAAGGTAGGTTCCCACAGGGAGGCTTGTGTAATCGTTACTCCTCACTTTCTCAATTTCTTCCTGCGCTAAAAACACAGCATTCGTTGTTTGCGACGTTTGGTTGAGCAAGCGGCGATTCAGCGGAAAAATCTGGAGCACCGTTACCATTCCAACCAAGAAAAGGGTGAGCGCAACCAGGAGCTCTAAAAAAGTAAATCCTTGGCCTTGGTATAACCTTGTCAGTTTCACTGTTCGTTACCTACACGGATATTCCCAGAAGGCCGAATTTCTACCAGCCGTGTTCGGTTACGTACAGTGTCTTGAATCGTAAATGTTCCGCTCGTTGATGGAGCGCCGGCGGTAGAGAATCGAATATCAGTTTGATTGCTCAGGCTGGTTGCCGAAATCTTAATGTTTTGCGGTAGTGAGTAAGTCTCCTGTGTAGCCTTAGTTAGGGTGACAGGATTAGTGATCTTAAATAATGGTATGGTCGTTGCATTGGTGGTAAGGGTAACACCGTAAACTACCTGCTCTGTTACGGTGCGCTGCTGAGCACTACGCACGTGATCTGCTGCCTGCTCTGCAGCCTGACTCAACTGTAATTGTGACAGAATCAGCTGATAGGTTGGCACGGTAAAGGTAGCTAAAAGAGCAAGAATCATTACTACAACTAGCAACTCAGTAAGGGTAAATGCTCGGCGCATCATGGTGTGTAGTTTTGTTCCTTAGGCTTACAGTTTACACAGTACCCAGGTACCGTTGGTGTGGATTCGTGCGGTACGCATGGACCTGATACGCAGTAAAAAATACTACTGTTGCGCACAAAATTTGGAAAGAGAATCGGATCAGAGCAGTCCGAAATTGGGTCGTTTAAGTCGCATAAGCGGTAGCTAATTTGGTAGATTTGCTGACCATTTACCACCCAGTTATCCCAGTCAAACACACCGTTTGGCCAGGCACTGGTTGGCCACACCCCACCCTGTAAGTATTTTTCTAGCCCAGGTGGTACAGAGCGAGACGTATCTGCCGGATACCCGCCATTATCTTGAGCGTACTGGTTGAGTGCACTAGCAATCTGAGTCAGCTCGGTAGTCGTACGGCTTAACTTGGAGCGCGCCTTAGCCCTAGTGTACGAGGTAAAAAACAGAAAAGAGAGCACAACAACAATGGTGATCACAATAATCAACTCGACCATAGTAAATCCCCGTTTCAAACGCATGGCTACAGTATATACCGCGGCCATCTAATCTGCCATACTAATCTGGCTATGAACTACGATCTCATCATTATTGGTGGTGCGTGCGCAGGTCTTTCTGCCGCTACCTACGCCGGGCGCCGAGCCCTCAAAACTCTCGTGATCACCAAGGATATTGGTGGCCAGATTGCTACTACTCCGACCGTGGAAAACTACCCAGCAATCGACATGATTACCGGCCCTGAATTGGCTCAAGCTATGCAAATGCAGGCCATGAAGTGGGGGGCAAAGATTGTCTATGACGAGGTTGCCGCCATCACTAAACGCGGCGAAAAAGACTTTGTGATTACAGGCGGAAAGGCCGAGTACACTAGTAAGGCGCTCATTTTAGCCTACGGCAAAACTCCGCGCAGCATGAATATCCCAGGTGAAAAAGAGTATGCCGGCCGCGGAGTTTCCTACTGCGTAACCTGCGATGCACCACTCTACAAGAACAAAACTACGATTGTGGTGGGCGGCGGTAACTCAGCTATGGAGGGGGCCCTGATTTTGGCGCAGATCTGCAAAAAAGTGTACTTAGTACACCGGCGCGATGAGTTTCGTGGTGAAGCCGTGCTGCTTGAGCAAATCAAGAGCGAGCCAAAAATTGAGCTTGTGCTCAGTAGCCTCCCTCACGAAGTGCTTGGTGATGGCAAGTACGGCACCGGTCTGGTTGTTGCTTCTGCACTAGCCTCACCAGCCGAGGACGGTAGCTACCCAAGCGAAGCACTGCGGACTATCGATGCTGAAGGCATCTTTGTAGAGATTGGCTTTATTGTGAACAGCGGCCTAATTCGTGAACTTGTCACCCTTGATAAAATGAACCAGGTTGTCACTAATAAAAAGATGGAAACCTCCACACCGGGAGTATTTGCCGCTGGCGATCTAACTGACAGCCCATACAAGCAAGCTGTTGTTTCCGCTGGTGAAGGTGCCACCGCCGCACTCACCGCATACTCATACATTCATGATGGCGCAGCCCCCGGGGTTGACTGGAGCTCAGTCGGTAACCACTAAATAATCTAACCGCTCGTCACAAAGCTGGCCACGCTAAAAGATTACAACGGGAGTGCCTGTTTCTATCCAGGCGTAGATTTCTGCAGCATCGCCTACACCTAAGCGTACACAACCGTGAGATACGGGTATCCCGAGGTGGCTTTGCCCTTCTTTGTAGCCATTTGGCCATTCGGGGAGTTCGTGTAAGCCATACTCACCCACATTCAGTGGCGCCGCAGCATTATCTGGCGTACCCAGAATGTTCATCCAGTACGGCATGTATAAACCATAGGCAGCAGAATAAGCGCGTGGGTGCTTTACCCCAACCTTAAATGTACCGCGAGGTGTAGGTGTAGACCACTTTCCACTAGAGATAATAAAGGTTTTGATGAGGTTGTTACCCTCAATTTGGTATAGCTTTTGCTCAGCAAGATTTACCTGCACGTACTTCCCCTCAAAGAGACCGAGGGTAAATACGCCCGGATTCACGGTTTTAACCGGCTTACGCGTTAGTGCAAACTGACGCGGAGCCAAGCCACTTGATTCACTAGTAGTGGCCGCATCGGCAATTGCCTGACGTAAGGTTTTAGCAGCATCTGCAGTCGATTTATCAACGTCAAGCTCTCGTGGCCCACTACTGCGAATATAGCTAGCCAGAGCAGTCGTATTAACGTCTATACTCAGCTTTTTGTCCTCCCCTTGCGTTGGAGTGAAAAAGGAGAGCATCTGTGCCTTAGTGGGCTGTAGCTTTCCATCATTAAGGTCGGTCATTCTTAGAGAAAGGTTACTAAGCAAACCAAGCTGTGTCACCAGTGGCTGCAGTGAGATGCGCGTAACATCTGCATCCACCAAGTCGACCTTTGCCTTAACCATGGCCGGCTCACCATCGAGTACATCTGGCAAGCGCCTGATGAGGTCTGAGTTCATTGCATCCACATCAATGGCGGTACCTGGCTTTTGATCCTCAATAACAATTTGATCACCCTTGATCGCTATTTTGGCTGGGGTTGGCTGCACAACTTTAGTAGCTACCTGGGTCTGCACAAACTCCTGCACCTTGGTAGTGTCTAGACTATAAGTTGCCGCATGGTTGCTGCTTTGGGTAAAAGCAAGAAAGACTGCCTTGAGCCACTCAAATGGGTTAGACTGCCTACCCACCTGCCAGGCCTCAGTCAAGGCATTAGTAACATCAATGTTTAGGCCTAACTCAGCCGCAGTACTCTTAAGCGTAATCTGTGGGTACTCACCGCTACTAGCATCTCGATCAGCAGTAATATCATCAACACTGACCGTAACTGGGCTACTGCTAATTTTGCCAAAGCGAGCAATAAAGTCTTGCTCAACCTGAGCCTTGGTCTTACCGGCTAACGTAATGCCAGCGACACGTACTCCTGGGTAGTAGGCATCTCGGTAAGCATAGGCAACACCGGCGAGGGTGAGACTCGCTAGTGCGATGGTAAAACCTACACTCAAAAGTATGCCGAGACCAATCCGTTTCATGTGGGTATGATAGCTAGTTCTGATCTGAAAGGCTATACTTTTTCGATGCTATGCCGGTACAGCTCCATGAGCTTGCCAATGAGCACATGTGGGTCTGACTCAATAACAACTTTACCATTGCCACGATGCGCCTCACTCAGAATCTCTGGAATATGGTGAATGGTGCCGCCGCTATCCTTAAGTACACCAATAATCTTGCCGCGCTCAAAGGCGTGGGTAAACTCATGCAGCGTGCCGATTCTTCCACTCACCTCTACAACAATATCTGCCATGTTAACCAATAGAATGTCGCGCCCTGCATACCCTTCACCTGTAAAAAAGATGGTGTCGTGATGCCGCACGGGCAGACGGTAGCTGTGCAGGTGCTCAATGAGCGTGGCTGCAGGTGAGAAGCCGATTACACTCCCCTCCGCTGATTTTGCGCCGCGCGCCGCTACATAGGGTACGCCGCTCGTTGCTCCCGTAAGGGTGACCGCGTGGTGCAGGGCAATTTGCCGACCCACAGCGTAGGCCCCGGCTTCTCCTTCTTTACTGGCATCTCCCCCGGCTGCGCCGGAAACTGCAATTTTTGGTGCGTGAATAGCTGGCATATGCCCCTCGTTATACTTATTACTGTCCAGTTGCTGCTCGACTGTAGCGTGGTATCTCGCCCATTACCGGCAGTGATTGGTAAACGGCAGATAGCTCTTCGACAATGATTTCTGCGTGCTGTATTAAATCTTCAAGAATCAGTTCCTCTTTTAGCTGCTCAATCATTCTCCTAATGATTGTTAGGTCTCTGACTTCATCTAATACGGCAATAACTGCACGAGCACTTTCATCACCAAGTGTTAGGGTAATAAATGGATTGATCACCATCATATCGCCAAATACCTTGCGGTAGGCCTGTTTAGCTTCCAGGGTAAAACCCGCAATATGTTCAAGAGTTTTTTGTGCGGCAACCCGTGACAAAATATTTTCAGCCGTCCAAACCTGCAACAAGAAAGCAGCCTCTGCCTGCAACTCGGTATCCGGCTCATTTTCAAGCAGGCGCTCAGCTTCTAGGGTAACCATGACCGCGTCTTCTTCTCCTAGGCGCAACACTTCCCACAAGCGCTCTTTAACAAGCTCTGGGTTAGCCTTAGCCTGTGCAAAACCAACGACTTCGATAATTGAAAAAATACGAATAATACGTTGCAAAATTACTGCTCGCTCAAAACCAAGCTGATCTTCTGCTAGTGCCTTGGCAAAATCATCGGGCAAAAAGCCAAAGGACTGAAAATGCTTGCGATCTTCGTCTACCTCTCCAGGGGTAAATGGCTTACCCGTGGCGGCATGCTCTTCGTCGCGTGCAAATAGTGCGATGGTGTCAGTTTTAATCTTTTGAAACTGCTCTTCGCTTGTAAGTGAGGTTCCAAGTATTGAATCAATTAGCAAGCTATTATCAAAGTAGTACGGCGCTGCCTTTAAGCTAACTGTGGCGTACCAAACGGCCAAAAATCCCCCTACTGCTTTTGGTAACTCTGGAGGAGACTGTGGCTGCTGAGCAAACGTCATTACCTGGGCCAGGTTTTTTGCAACTGAAGTAGCGTTGTATTGGGTAAGATCAGAGAAGGTTACAAACTGATCATTGATCTGGCGGGTATCGAACAGCTCACCCCAACCATACTCTTTCATGTATTGCCTGAGGTCTTGGTAAAATTCACGCAGGAGTACAACCGTAGCTTCTTGCAGCTTGGCGGTTTGTTCATCTGAAAGTCGCTTTGCGTACTCTAATACCTCAGCCTTAGCTGGGCGCTGGAGCAGCCAAGGACGGAGTGTATTAACAATCGAGAAAAGTTCAGTGATTTCCATGGACTTAGATAGAGTGAACTGCACGATCTGCTACAAGGTACCCGAGCTTCTTACCAATGTCTTGCTTATAGACTGTTCTAAAGCTACTCACAGCTGAACGATAGTCACGCTCATTATCTGCAGTACGGTTAGCCATAAAATTAGCATGAGCCTGCTTTACACCGTCATATGCGTTCTTAACACGTTGCATCTCAGCTGCTGCCTTTGGATTCTGTGACAGCAGGGTATTGAGGGCTTCCACATTCTTAGTCAGTGTGCCATGGTTATCTGGCGATATATTCTCTGAAGCAATGATATTTGTATGAAGATACGCATACTGTTCCGCTACGGTATGAATCTCCTTACGCTCGTCCTCGCTGTCAGCAAACATGGCGGGGTCTATGCCAGAGGCACCCTCAGCCTCAAATGTAGCCCAAAGCTTTTCATCATGGGACGCATTGTAAGGTCTGGCAGTTACTTGTCCTAACTGCACCCTAGACACCTCATCATTGAACTTAGAGTTGATAATTTTCTTTGTCTGTTTGTACATCTCTTTCTCAACAGGATCCGTAATGTTATCAAAGTTCTTACCTAAAGCATGCATCCCAGCGGCCCAGGAAAGAGCAGCAGCATAGCTTTCTTTTTCTTCTGCCCCCTTTGCTTTACTTTCAAGTGCCAACTTTCTAATCATGAGTTCACGACGCTGCTGCTTATTTAAGGTGGCAATGCCAGGCATAGAGCCACCTTTTACAAAATCTTCCTCAATACGTGATTTGGCAGCCGAGTCAGCGGAGGCGGCAATTAATCCATCTTCTTTGACCATATCTGCCGTACCTCGGTGAATAAGAGCGCCTGGTAAACGATTACTTGCAGTAGTTAGGCGTAGGTTTATCTGACTATCAAGCTTACTTTCCTTAGCTTTATTAGCGTTCTCCATATCC
>JAYRWT010000088.1:0-16251 GCA_041917855.1 Patescibacteria group bacterium
CTGTATTTAATGACGATGTAAGCCGCGTTGCGATAGGATCGGTAGCGAAGGGTCCAACCCGTAAACGCACTGATTTATACGGCACCGATTGGCAGCTCTTTCCTATGGTAGAAAACGAAGCGTGGCACCTGGTTACTGAGCTCCTGCGCGAAGAAGCTCATCGCTTTGCTATTGGCTACTACCGCAACCTGCACCGTAAGGGGGTATTTGGTTCATAGTGCCATCTGGCAGTATACTTATCGTGCACATGCGCACAAAGCTTATTGCCGGAAACTGGAAGATGAACACCATGCTCGCAGAAGCGCATACTTTGGCGCGCGGTGTTTTGCATGGCGTTGAGCATATTGAGAGGATTGAGACTGTCCTCTGTCCACCATTTCTATGGATCACTGAGCTAGCCCACGATGTGGCCGGTCGTGGCCGCTTGCCACACCTAAAGCTCGGTGCACAAAATATGTACTTTGAATCTTCAGGTGCCTTCACCGGCGAGGTTTCTCCGGCCATGCTTAGCGATCTTGTGGACTACGTTATTTTGGGCCATTCAGAGCGCACCCACGTGTTTGGCGAGCAACCCGATCTAATTGCTCGCAAAGTAGAGGCTGCCTTTGCCTACGGTCTCACCCCGATTCTATGCGTAGGGGAAGACGCAAAAAGCGCTGACTCTGCCCGACAGGTTGCCCATGGACTATCCCACATTATTAAGGGATTAACTGACGCTCAGTTGGCAGAACTTGTAGTTGCCTACGAGCCTGTTTGGGCAATCGGTACCGGCGATGCCGCCACGCCAGAATACGCACAAACCGTTATGGCAGGACTGCGCTCGGTAACCGGGGACAAGACGCGCATTCTGTACGGCGGTAGCGTTAACGAAATGAACGCCCAAGGCTACCTAAATCTAGATGATTGTGATGGCTTGCTGATTGGTGGAACCAGCCTGAAGTTGAAACCTTTTCTGCAAGTCTGTCAGTGTGCTGACGACATCGCAGCAGGTCAGGGCCACAAACCGCTCCATCCACATCCAGACGCTCATAAACAAATTAACTAGAAAGACATGCAAAACCTACGCGACGCTGACTTAAAGGGAAAGCGCGTCCTGTATCGCGCAGATTACAACGTTCCACTGAAGGACGGTAAAATTCAAGATGATTTCCGCATTGTTTCTTCTTTCCCAACCCTTAGCTACATGCTGGAAAAGGGCGCAAAGGTAATTATTATGAGTCACCTGGGGCGCCCAGATGGCCATGAAATTGCAGAGCTAAGCCTGCGACCAGTTGCCGAGCGCATTGCAGATGAGTACCCAAAGCGCCACGTGCACATGGCCAACAAAATGTTCGATCCCCAGGTTGATGAATTAATAGCATCGATGGGCGAAGGGGAAATTCTCATCTTGCCAAACGTCAGGTTCTACGCAGAAGAAGAGCAGAACAATGAAGGTTTTGGTCAGCACCTCGCGCAATATGGTGACATTTTTGTGCTTGATGCCTTTGCCTGTGCCCACCGTGCGCATGCTTCTGTGGTTGCGCCCGCAAAGTACCTCCCAAGCTATCCGGGGTTTCTGATGGAGAAAGAGGTAGAAATGCTTGGCGGCCTTTTGGCAGAGCCAGAGCACCCGTTTGTGGTAATCATGGGTGGTGCCAAGGTCAGCGACAAGATAGACATGATCAATCAGCTTGGTGCTAAAGCTGATTCAATTTTGATTGGTGGTGCTATGGCCAACACCTTCCTACTGGCTCAGGGTGATAAAATTGGCGATTCCAAGGCCGAGCCAGAAAAGCGCCACGTGGCAGAAGAGCTCATGCATACATTTGGCTCTAAGCTATACCTAGCTCCAGACTACGTTCGCGATTCAGAGGATCCTGACCACTTCCGCTTTCTGGATGTGGGGGAAAAGTCAGTTGCTGCATTTAAAGATCACTTAAAGGATGCTAAGACCGTCTTTTGGAACGGCAGCCTGGGATATACCGAGGAAGAAGCCTACGCCAAAGGCAGCACCGCAATTGCTGAGTATATTGCCGGCATGTCGGGTGTTACGTCTGTTGTAGCCGGAGGTGACACCGTGGAGCTGATCAGCAGCCTCAACCTTCACGATAAATTTAGCTTTGTATCTACTGGCGGCGGCGCGGCGCTTGAGTTTTTGAGTGGCGCCAAGCTACCGGGTGTAGAGGCATTGGAGAGTCATGGTATGGCGCCGGTAGCTCCAGCCGATCCAACTCCTGTAGAAAATGCACCTGAAACTGAACCGACTCCGGAAACTCCAGCTGCTGAGCCAGTAAAAGAAGAAGTGAAAGAAGTGCTTCAACAGGATACAAATACTACTAGTCAGGCACAGCCAGTAGAATCAGAGGCAGCCGTGGCGGAGATGCCAGACACTATTGCTGCTACAGATGCACCTGCAGATGAAGACGTAAAAACTGCCTTTGAGGTTGTGACTGAGGAGCCGGTTGTAGATATTCAGGTGAGCGGCGAACACGGTACGGAGATGGCTGCTGAGGCAGCTTCTGACCAGCTTGCTAGTGATGCGGACAAACCCGCAGAAGAGCAGGCTGCATAGTCTCTAAGAATACTGCTAGATCCTATATAACGAACGAACCCCGCAGCCGTCTATGGCTGCGAGGTTCAGGATTTCTTCGAGGGGGCGGGGTCAGGTCGTGCCGACCATCACCCGATTTGTGTCACCAGCGCTGGCTTCGTGCCCCGTAGTTTCGGCTGGGAAAGCCTTGTCATGTGGAATGGCGTAGGTCAGGACCGTGTAGTGGTCGGGTGCAGTGTCCTTACCGATGAAAACGGCAAAGTTGATGTCACCTTTGGCATGCCTTCGAGGTTCCTCGAATGCTGCGTGAATGAAGACTTCACCTGGCTGTGAGTGCTCAAGACCAAGCTTGTGCGTCTGCACCTTCATCAAGCCAGCGATTTCTGCGATCAGGGGAGCTTTTGCACCAAAGTGCTCAAGTGCCTGTCCCACAAAGTGCGGGATGACCGTTTGGGTGATGTTTACCCTCAGGGGGACACATCCAGCGCGCATTTGGCGTTCATCCCAGTCGATGCGGCCGAAGACGTTGTGGCCAAGGTCGATTGCGTTGGGACATCGGCAGAAGCAGATGTCGGTGGTCAGGGCTGAATCGAGATGTTCAGCAAGAACGGTAATGGGGCAAATCCCCGTCGTGTTTTCAGGTTTATCCAATTGTATCCCTCGAATGGTGTGGCTGTTAGGCCACAGTTTTCTACCTCGGTCACATCCAATGTGGCCTATGTAGTACCAACGAAATTAGCAGATTGAGCTAAACCTGTAAATATGGTAGCCTACTAGGGTAGTTCAATTCTCTAATCTCAGACTGCGATGAAAGCACACAATATGTCCGGCGAAGTGAAGCTCCAGAAGCTGCCGAACAGTCGCGTAAAGCTGACGTTTCCCATCACCGTTGCCGAATTTAAACCAGCCTTTGACGTAGAGCTCGCCGAGACTGCTAAGTCAGTAAAAATCCAGGGGTTTCGCCCGGGCAAGGCTCCAGACGCAAAGGTGCTGGCAGAAGTAGGTCGTGAACGGGTAGAGGCAGGCGCGCTTGACCGTGCAATTAACGCTGCTTACTTTCTAACGCTTAAAGCAAAGAGCCTGACTCCAGTATCTCAGCCCCAGATTATGCTGGAGTCTTACGTTGCACCTGCCGATGATGCAGACAGCGGTGTGGTAGTAGGGGAGGTAAGCGCAGAAGTTGATGTGTTACCAGATATCGAGTTAAAAAATCACCAAAAGATTTCTGTAAAAGCTCCAGCGGTTAAAGACGCAACTGACGCGGACGTAGACGAGGTTATTCAGTACCTGCGCAAGCAGCGCGCTCAACTTAAAGATACCGCAGATGGCGTAAAGCTGGCCAAGGGAATGTGGGCTGATATTGGCTTTGAAGGCGCCCTAGAAGGCGTAAAACGTGATGATATGGCCAGCAAACACCATGCCTTGATCGTAGGGGACGGCACACTCATTCCTGGCTTTGAGGAAGAAATGATTGGAATGACAAAAGGGGAGTCAAAGACGTTTTCACTCAAATTCCCTAAGGATTACCAAGTAGAATCATTCCGCGCTAAGAGCGCAGAGTTCACCGTGACCATTCACGAAATGAAAGACATGGTTCTCCCCGACCTCGATCCAACTTTTGCGGACAACCTGGGCCACAAAACTGTCGAAGAGCTGGAGAAAGCGATCAAATCTAGCTTGCAAATGGAGCGCGAAGGTGAGCAGAAGCAATTACTAGAAGAGATGGTGGTGGAAGAGCTTCTGAAGCAGGCCAAGTTTGAAACCCCGCAGTCCCTAGTGGATCAAGAAGAGTCCCGCCTGATTGAAGAAACCAAGCAGCGCATGGGCCTAAATATTACTGGCGCCCCTATCCCCGAGCACCTGATGGAGCAGATTAAAAAGCAGTCAGCCAAGAATGTACAGATTGGCTTGATTGTTTCTAAGGTTGCTGAGCTAGAGGGCCTGACCAACGAGGAAAACGCTATGCGTAAAGCGGTGGATAAACTGATCGAGTACGCCACTAAGTCTAAGTAACCTAGTCATTACCTATGTCGTACCTAGTTCCAACTGTCCTCGAGAAAACACAGTACGGTGAGCGGGCCTATGACATCTACTCTCGCCTACTAAAGGATCGCATCATTTTTCTGGGCGGCCCCATTGATGCCGATGTCGCAAACCTGGTGAATGCACAGCTACTCTTTTTAGCGAGTGAAGACGATAAGAAAGACATTCAGCTCTACATCAACAGCCCTGGAGGCGTGGTTGATGCTGGCCTTTCTATTTACGACACCATGCACCACATTAAGCCAGATGTACAAACTATTTGTATGGGCATGGCTGCTAGCATGGCCGCGGTACTGCTGGCCTCTGGTGCAAAGGGTAAGCGCTCTGCCCTACCCCATGCACGAGTCATGATTCATCAAGTAATGGGTGGCGCAGAAGGTCAGGCAAGTGATATTAAAATCCATGCCGAGGAAATTCTGCGTACCCGCAATACACTCAACGAGATTCTGGTGCACCATACTGGCCAAAAACTAGAAAAGGTAGAGAAAGACACCGATCGCGATTACTACATGAGCGCCGAGCAGGCTAAGGAATACGGCATTGTAGATACAGTAATCTACCCTAAGTAAGCTCATGCAGGGACTTACCGCCTGGATTGCTCTGCTCCGCCCACGTCAGTGGGTAAAGAACCTTTTAGTGCTAGCGCCTATTTGGTTTGCCTTTAACTACGACGTAGATGTTATTGCGCGCGGCATAACCATGTTCACCGCTTTCTGTCTGGGAGCTAGTGCTATCTACATTATCAATGACCTAAAGGATATTGATACTGATCGCCATCACCCGGAAAAAAAGAAGCGACCACTTGCGAGTGGTGCCGTGAGTGTACCAGTTGCCGCGGTAAGTTCGTTGTTGCTAACAGCATTAGCGGTACTTGTGGCGCAGAGTTTAAACCTTGCTTCATTATGGGTATTACTGACCTACATGCTGGTGACTATTCTGTACACACTGAGTCTAAAGCGAGTGTTGCTACTTGATGCCATGGTACTAGCCATGGGCTTTGTCATTCGTATTATAGCTGGTGGTGCCGCTACAGATATTAGAGTTTCGCATTGGATTTTAATCTGTACCTTTTCTTTGCTCTCTTTATGGCTTTTGGTAAGCGTAAGCACGAAATTGCGCTACTCGGTGGAGTTGCAGTCAACCACCGCGCGGTGCTGGCAGGTTACGCTCCAGACTTTTTGAACCAGCTTTTGAGTATTACGGCAGGTATTAGTTTACTTAGTTACGCACTGTATACGATTGATCAAGAAACCCAGCGTACGTACGGAGGCGATTTGATTTTGCTCACTGTACTACCGGTTGCCTTCGTCGTCTTTCGCTACCTTCACCTTATTTACAACCGCGAACGAGGTGGTGATCCAAGTAGAGTGCTCACAGAAGACTTCCCGTTAGTGGTAAGTTTGCTTATTTGGCTCTTAATTATCCTAACTATTCGTTTTCTAACCTAACCTATGGCAGATCATGCAAAGGTGCGGCGTGGGGTTGGCGTAAGCATAATGGTTGCAGTACTGATCTACTTAGTGCTGGTGCTCTGGAGTAATGCTCCTGTTCTCGCCGATGTATTTAGTAATGCAAACCCTTGGCTAGTGCTGGCGGTCTTTGGCTGCACCCTGGTGGGGTACGTATTCAGAGTTGCCAACTGGCAGTTTTACCTAAAGAGCTTGGGCTTTACGAATGTGCCGCGTTGGGATTCCACCAAGATTTTTATTGGCGGTTTCTCCATGGGGATTACCCCTGGTAAGGTTGGTGAATTAGTGCGCTCATACTACTTAAAGGAGCGCTACGGTATTCCTATGACTAAAACTTCTTCAATCCTGTTGATTGATCGTTTAACTGATGTCATTGCCCTACTGATCATTGCGGCAATTGGCGCCCTCAAGTTTGCCTATGGTGGGTATGTGCTGCTTCTTATGAGTGGAATCGCTGCGAGTATTTTAGTTATCTTTGCAGTTCCTACGGTCGGTCACGGCTTAATTAAGGCGCTCTGTAAGATTAAGTTTTTGCAAAAACATGAGGAAAAGTTCTTTACGCTCTACGACAGTACAAAAAGTTTAACTAAGCCTAGCCGTCTTTTGGTAATTACAGCAATCTCCCTCTGCGCCTGGACCATGGAAGCAACCGGCTTTGCTATTGCCTTTAAGGCCTTGGGGATTGAAGCTGGGTACCACGTAGCCTTCTTTACCTTTGCCTTTTCTACACTAGTTGGTGCTATGGCACTATTGCCGGGGGGTCTTGGTCTAACCGAAGGAACAATGACCGGACTACTACTTGTGGTAAACATAGCCAAAGCTCCCGCTGCTGCTGCCACACTACTTACGCGCGCTGCTACCCTCTGGTTTGGTATTCTACTCGGGTTAATTGCCACCGCCCTTTTGGAGCGACAGCCCTTGAAAAAGTAGTATCTCTCTGGTATTGTCCAGCTCGGTGAAACTATGAGTGAGACAGATTGGATGTCCAGGATAGGGACAACTGAAGATACGTTAATTTGTGCCCTAGGGTGCACCTTACAACCCACGCCTCCCTACGCTGCGTCTGCGTCCACTATTTCCTCAATTCATGAGGCTGTGCGCTTGCAGCGGGAGCTGACTAGTAGACCAGCGATCCTCTGTGTTGGCAGTGGCTACCGCATGCTGCGGCGCTGGGGCGATGGTGAATCGAGACGCATGGTAGAACTTGCTCGTAACGATTACGCACCAGGCCTGGTTACTCAAGAGCCATATAGCTATTCAACACCAGGAAACGCTGAGGCGGTCGCAGCCTTGCTGCTGAAACGGCCGGCGATTAAGACCATTTACCTAGTGTCTGATCCAATGCAGTCATTGCGAGCCGCGGTGACCTTTAGAATTATTCTGTGGGTGTCTGGTGTGCCTAACGTCACGATAATCCGCAAGCCGGGTAAGCAGCCAACTGCATACGATGGTGACAAGTGGTTCATCAGGAGCAAGGCTCTCTGGTGGGCATGGAATTACATTATTGCACCGTGGGCAACACCTGTTCACGTTCTAAAAATGATCTGTAGGCGGTATCCGCTATCGGTACCGCCCAAGCCAACTAGGTGACAATAAACCCTGACTAACAAACTGTTCGTCAGGGTTTATGCTTTGCTCAGGTTTACGGTTTTGGTATATTTGGGGTATGTCTACACAAAAATCATCCTCAGCCGCAAAAGGAAAAGTATTGGTAACCGGGGGCTCCGGTTTTTTGGGTATTAACCTTATACGTTTTCTTCTAGAAAAGGGTTACGCTGTACGCTCAATTGACCTCTTGCCATTTGATTATCCAGAGGCAGATAAGATTGAACACCTCGTTGGCGATATTCGTGATCGTGATCAGCTAAAGAGCTCTATGAAGGGTATTGATCTGATTGTGCACTGTGCCATGGCCTTACCCCTCTACCCAGCTGAAGACATTTACACCACCGGTATTAACGGTACACGCAACGTGGTGCAGCTAGCCCGCGAGCTTAAAATTCCTCGCGTTGTACACATCTCCTCTACTGCGGTGTACGGTATTCCAGACCATCACCCACTAGTGGAAGGCGATGTCATGGATGGTGTTGGTCCGTACGGCAAAGCAAAGGTACAGGCAGAGTTTGAATGCTTGCAAGAGCGCGCCAAGGGTCTCTGCGTGCCAATTATCCGCCCAAAGTCTTTTGTTGGTCCTGAGCGCTTGGGTGTGTTTGCTCTCTTTTACGATTGGGCTGCCGATAAGCATGGCTTTCCAATGATTGGCAATGGTAAGAATCGTTACCAGCTCTTGGATGTAGAAGACCTCTGCGATGCAATTTGGCGCTGCCTCTGGATGCCTGAAGAAAAGGTGAACGACACCTTTAATATTGGCGCGGCGGAGTTTACCACTATGCGTGAGGACTACCAGGCCGTGCTGGACGAAGCAGGCTTTGGCAAAAAGGTAAAAGGCACACCTGCAATGCTGATTATTTGGACATTGCGTACACTCGAAAAAATGAAGCTCTCCCCACTGTATAAGTGGGTGTATGAAACTGCTTCAAAAGACTCTTTCGTCAGCATAGAAAAAGCGCAGAAGCAGCTGGACTGGCAGCCAAAATATTCCAATAAAGATGCCATGGTGCGCAACTACCGCTGGTTTATAGAAAACCGCAAAAAGTTTAAGGGTGAGGGCGGCGTAACCCACCGTCTACCTTGGAAACAAGGTGCCATTGGCTTGGCAAAAATGTTCTTTTAACTAGGGGTCGTGGGGGCACTACAAGCACTCAAGCGAGAGATGGGCAGGCAGCTACTGCCCACCTTGCTTTTTTACCTGGCAGCAGGACTGTTTGTGTATGCCGTACTCGTGAATGCCTGGGTGGCTGACGATGCATTTATTAGCATGCGTCATGCACAAAACCTGGTTGAGGGCGCTGGATTAACTTTTAACCCTGGTGAACGCGTACAAGGCTTCACTAACCCTCTCTGGACACTGATTTTAGCCTTAGTAAGGTTGATCAGTACTAATCTTTTTGTTTTTTCTTTTGTCGCTGCTGGCCTTGGTGCAGTAGCAATAGTCTGGCTGCTACGAGTACGGACAAAATCAATCTACACCGCTACGGTAGTGCTCGTACTCCTCGCTTCGTCTAAGGCGTTTGTGGAGTACACGTCGTCTGGTCTAGAGAATACACTGGCACACGTGCTGTTGATGACATTAACTTTTTTGTACCTGGGGAAGGAAAACTTGGCCAAGGGTTCGTTTTGGCTTAAGCACCACTATTTTATACTGAGCCTACTGACTGCCCTAGCTGTTTTTAATCGCTTTGATCACGCCTTACTGGTACTGCCGCTCTGGGTAGTTGAAACCTGGCAACTGGGATTAAAAAAAGCCTGGAAGCAAGCGCTGCTAGCGTTTTCGCCACTGATTGTCTGGTGTGTATTTGCCCTGGTGTACTATGGCTTTTTGCTGCCAAATACGTACTATGCAAAACTTTCGGCTGGTTTGCCGAGCGCCTGGTACTGGGAGCGGGGGCTACATTACTTCCGTAATTCACTAGCCTGGGATCCGCTAACCCTACTCCTTATACTCAGCATCGTTATATGGGCAATCGCGGCACGCAGTCGTCGGTATGTCGTCATAGTCGGTGGGATAGTAGCCTACCTAATTTATGTAGCATCAATTGGTGGTGACTTTATGTCGGGTCGTCATTTTACTGCTCCGCTCGCGGTGAGTATTGTGCTCGGCGCAGTGCTAGTTGAGGGGCTTATGAACTCGCGCATGGTAAAAGGCTGGCAGGTAATGGCTGGGCTGGTGCCCTTAGTACTGGTTGGCTGGGTGATCGCTCCCTATAATCCGATCATTCATCCGTTGTTTCAGGAAACGCGTAGCCCACTTACATCTTATAGTGGGGCAGATGCTATTGCCGATGAGGCGCTCTACTACTGCCCAGAAAACTGTTTAATGAACGCCAGTAGGCACTACAACAACTGGCAAAGGGGATCATTTGGCTTTATAGAGGGTATTCCCCCGCGTGACCTACCGGTAGTTATGGTTGGGGGGATGGGAATGGCGGGTTACTACGTGCCAAGTATTCGCTACATCGATGTATTTGCGTTGGGGGATCCGCTCTTAGCACGACTCCCCTACGACGTTACGTACAATCAAGCAGACTTACGCATTGGTCATATTGGTCGAAAAGTTCCGGCAGGGTATGTACAGACGCTCAAGACTGGTCAGAATAGCATAGTAACACCTTGCTTACGTGATCTTTATAATGATTTGCAAAAAGTAGTAGCCGACCCCATATTCTCAGGCGAGCGTTGGCGGGCTATCCTTCGCATGCACGCACCAGGTAAGAATTACTTGGCAAGCTGCACAAATGAACAGGGAACGGTGACCTATCAACACGGTTGGGAGTAACATGACCATCTTTCTCATTGGTATTCTGCGCATCGTCCTCCTCGTTGGTACGGGGCTACTATTAACCGGGTACTTTGGGTTGCAGTACATTAAGCGTGATCACCAGCCACGGCTGCGGCGTTACCTAAACACCGGAATGATCGTGGCGGCCGTATTTGCTGGCCTGCTCTACCTAAACCTTGGGTACGGCCGAGCGCTCGATAATGCTTATGCTAGTACCGCCGAGAAGTACGTACACTACCATGAGCAATTCCATTTTTACTTTGGCAGCAAGTACATTAAGAATGTTTCTTACGACAACTTATACAAGGCAACGTACCTGGCTGCCGTTGATTTACGGCTAGCGGGTGGGGTAAAGATTCTGCGCAACTTAAATGATTTTGGGGAGTACCCTGCCGTTCGAGCAGAGATTGAACGTAACGATATTGTTGGAAGATTTTCTCCCGCGGAGTGGCAAAATTTTAAGTCTGATCTAGCCACGTTTTTAGCGGCTCGGAATATAAACTTACAGAGCTTTTTGCTCGATCACGGCAATACTGGTTCGCCTGTTTGGGCCATACCAGCCCACTTACTAACCAGGTTCGTTACCCCGGGTGATGGTGTGCTAGTTGTGCTCGCACTCTTTGATTTATTGATTTTAGGCTTGATTGCGACACTGATTGGCCGGAGCTTTGGTCTAGTCACTGGTGTTGTAGCACTTGTCCTAATGACCTGTGCTCCATATGTAAGTGATTACCTACTGGGTAGTTTCTTGCGCTTTGACTGGCTGTTTGCCACTGCCCTGGGCTTTTACTTTGCTCAGCAAAAACGCTGGTCAGCGAGTGGCGTAGCATTTGCCTATGCTGTGCTTAGTAAGTTATTCCCCATTTTCTTTGTCATTGCCCTTGGTGTAAAGGCTTGCTGGGCACTGTATCAAAAGTGGCAGCCACTTGAGTCGGCAGTAGATATAACTCACTACAAAAAGTTCTTTACAGGCTTTGCCCTTGGCTTGCTTTGGTTCTTTATACTGAGCGCTGCTTACTTTGGCGGTACCAGTTTGTGGTCTGGGTATGCAGCGCGCACCGAAGCAACACTATCCGAAAAGTTTTATCTAACAAATTACTCGCTGCGCATGCCATTCCTGCAGGTACTAGATAACGGCATGGTGAACACCATAGAAGATCGCTTTGTGCCTCCAGTCGTGAGCATGGGTAAACCTGAGGTTAGTTTGGCCACTTACGCTACGGCTTGGTGGGTGTTGTTACTCACGCTCGGCGCGCTCTACGCTTGGTTAATTCGCCGTCGTACAGATATTCAAGCGCTGGCGCTCGGCGTGCCATTGATCTTTTTCTTTTTAGTAGTAAACCCCTACTACTACAGCATGTTGGCGTTATTTGCCTTGTACTGGTTACCCGAGGCAGGTAAGCGAAAGGCGAGCCTAGTGGGTATGTGGGCCCTGCTTACTATGCTGATGTGTTTTTATTACTTCCAGCACTATAGCTACTACTATTACGGCGGCTACCTAATGAGCTGGTTACTAACCTTAGTATTCTTTACCCTGCCTATTGTCGAGCTTTGGCGATTTTGGCGCGATGGGGGAGTAGAAACTGACGGAAGGACTGCCAGAGGCCGAATCGCTGCGCTTCTAGAACGAGTACGAGCACGATAGCAAGGCTCAGCCAAAAACTGGTAGTAGCCAGAGCTAGCGGCTCACTGTTTCGATGTGAGAGATAGTGGTATACGGCCCATGGCAGCAGAAAAATGACTCCGTACCATGTGGCATGGGAGCTCTTTGCTTTACGTGCCCAAAAGAGCGTAAAGACAGCGAAAAGAATCATGTAGTACATGTACAACGACAGAAACAGGAAGAGCAAAAGGCTGCTTAGGGCAATGGCATCAATTTCATCCTCATTTTTTAGCACAACGGCTATTAGTAGGAGGGCAAGTAGGCCAAGGGTTACAAAGTAGCTACCCGCAAACGGAGGGTTGTTAAAGTCTATGCCCTGCTGGCTTAGTGGAATAATTGGAACAAACCAGTTGCCTACATAGTCTGTCATCTGTGGGCTGGCGAGCTGCGAAAACGGCGCCTTAAACGAGTAGCTGTAATCGATATTATCGTTTTTAGCTGCCGTGCTAATACGCTCAATATACTCCGGCCAAAGGTTTGGTGTTTTGTAGAAGTAAGCGCTGCTGATACCCACAGCCAGGGCTAGTCCCCCCGCCACGGAGCCAAAGAACACAAGATAGTGTTTTGGCATTTTTTTGGTAGTTATAAGAGCTTTAATCGCGAGGGCGCCTAGGCCTACCAGGAATAAAATGGGAAATAGCTTGCTAGCAATGGCGTACCCAAAGAGTAAGCCAGACCCCACGTACCGTTTTTTCTGGAATAAGCAGGTGCCTATTACTACGGCCGCAAACCAGTCAAAACGTAGGAGTGAGCCAAAGGTAAAGTCAAATACGTAGGGCATGATGCTAAATGCGAGTACGCAGAGCACCATTACTGTGCCACCAAAGCTGCGGTAGAGCAGTATCACACAAGCTATGAGCAGGGTAATATCCAGTAGTGAAAGCCAGAAGAAAGTAGGTAGGGTAGCCGAAGTGTGTTGAGTCAGTAGACTGGGGAGAACTGCCCAGGCGGGGGAGCCGGTGTTACCGTGATCGGCAAAAAGCTTGGCGTGTACCCGAGGATTAAAGCTGAAGTATGCTTGTACGTCGGAGACATATTCTGCCCAGCGCTCGGGGGTAAAACGCGCTTTTACCTCAGTAGGGCTGATCATGCGCGCGCTGATCCAGTTAAAGGTGAGCGGGTCACGCATGCCACTAACAGCACTCATCTCCAGGCCGAGCTCCTGGCTGGCCACGTAGGTTGCCGTGTAGAGGTTGCCATAGCCAAGCTCGGGTAGGTACTTGCTGCCAAAGTAAAAGTGGTACTGCTCGTGGGTATGAGTAACGTAGGTGAGGGGGTCGTTATCTGTAACCCAAACCTTGTAAAAAAAGTGTCCAGCATTTGTCCAGGCAAAAATAGAGAGGACTCCAACTATGCCAGCACCAAACTTGAGCCATTTTTTGTATGAGACTTGATGTGCACTCGAGCCGTAGGTGAGTAGGGTGTAGCGTGCAATTAAATAACCCACACCCAAAATGATTAGGGCGATCTTAATAATGGAAACAAGGTAGAGGTTCATGTACTGATCATACCGTATTCTGGGGCTGACCACAGTATCTACATAGCTCAGTCGTGTGTGAGTGTATTACACATGCGCCTACTTACGGCCTGCGAAAGATTGGCACATAGCTTGCGCCATAGCCCTCGGGGGGCGATAATATAGGTGTATATGCATTTACGGCTACGTAGCTCACGCACCAAGATTCTTACGCTCGTACTGGCGGTGTTTCTTGCATTGCCAAACCTTGGTCCAGCCGGGATTGCACGCGCTGAGACTAGCTCAACCACCCCGACGGGTAAGGCTCCTTCTGCGGCAACTACAGGTGGCCAAACGCCTAGCTCTGCCAATAATACTGCTGCACTGGAAGCATACAGGCAAGCAGTTAAAGATGGAGCGAAAGTTGATCCAAGTGTTACTACTCAACCTAAGCAGGTAACTACTGATGCCAGCGTGGATGATCTGGTGGCAAAGATCAGTGATGATAAAAAGTCAGTAAGTGGCAGCTTTACAGTTACTTCTAATACAGACAAGTCGCTCGGTGGGCTTAGTCTGCGTATGAACGTAGAATTTGCCAAGAAAGACGACGCCAGGCCAGCGGTGCGGGTATTTTCAGATGTAATCGAATCGAATATTACTGTTGCGCCGGGAGCAAAATTAAAGAAGGCCTTCACCGTGGCCTTGCCAAGTTACGTGGGTGAGCGCACGGTACAACTTACGGCTTACCTTGAATACAACCTATATGAGAACGTTTCTTACTCGTATGCCGAGTTAAGTCTACCTGCACAAGTTGAAACGGTGCTTGTAGATTACGATGCTGCCACACTTACCACACCTTCAGGTTCTGGGCAGCTACGCCTACCCTGGGTTCTCTCGGTAGGGAGCAAAAACTCCATTTCGGTCAGATTTAAGGACGTAGCTGGTAAGCAGCAGAACATTACCCCAGTCCTAGAAGTTACCGACGGAAAAGGTAAATCGATATACAAAAAAGAACTGCCTGGCATTGTAGTGCCAGCGGGCGGTTCAGCAGCTGCACAAGCCGAACTACCAGTGCTAGAAAAAAGTGACTACTACCGTGTGATTATGCATGCCATGCTTGGTGGTGCAGAAACTGGTGTGCCAGCAATAGGTACGGTGCAAGTTAAGGGCGATGTTTACGACATACGCTCTATGCAGGTGGGCACTCCTAAACTCTCGTGGTTTGCAGCTACTCTTCCGGTTAGCGTTGACTACCGCCTGCTGCGTCCGGGCAAAAACATCAGTGGTTCAAAAGTTAAGGTAGAACTGATAAGTGATAAGGGTAATGTAGTAGGAACCGGTACTGCGCTGCATCGTGAATCGAGTAGTGATCCGTTGCTGGTTGACGTTATGCTGAACCCAATCTACCCAACCTTCACTATTACCAAGGTAAAGGTAACGCTACTCGACCCAAACAAGCAGGAGATAGTCACAGGTGACTTTACAACTAAGACCCTGGTAAACAATCAGCTGAGGTGGTCGCTTCTCCTAGTAGCACTACTGATTGGTTTCGGCTTACTGATTGCACTGCTGCTGTATCTGGCTCGTAAGCGTAAAATAACCCAGGTGCTTGGGCTTTCGGTTGGCATATTTGCAGCAGGGCTGTTTGTGAGCTCCGCTAGTGCTATGACTATTTGGTACTGCTATGTGACTAATAGCTTTTTCTTGCATGCCGACCCGTACATTAATACCTTTGGCTACGGCGAGGTGCACTTTACAGGTTGTGCTGGAGTTGCGCGTGATCGCGCAGACTGTGATCCAGCAAAATTTGACCGTACCTTCCTAGGAGTGTTTACAGGTTCAAGTGGTGGTTTTCTAGGGCAGTGGGAGACGTATCCTGATCACCCTGACTATGGGCCGTATTGGGCGAATGCCCCGACTGAATGTGTTGGTGCGAGCTGCGGTGGGGGTAACGATATACAGCTCATGTGTGTAAATAGGGATGACCCAGTGCCATGCTCACCTGAGCGCGTACGTGCTAGAGGTTTTAAGGTGCTAGGAGGTTTGCAAGGGGCTTGGACTGAGCCAGATGTTAGCGAAATAAACCTGGCAATAAAAATTAACGGCGTGGATGGAGTGCCGCAAGGACACCAAGATCCGCGCTGGCCGTATGAGCTTTCTTGTCCCACCCCAAACTTTTCTCCAGACTTTTTAGTGAAGGGACTAGCTTGGTCGGTGATGGGCTGCTCCGGATTTGCTGGCATTGAGGCTGACTTTTGTGAGATGGGGGGAGGGCTAATAGGGCCATGTGATCCTCCACGCTACTTTGCGCCACTTTTTGTTGCCTCACTTAGTGTGACCATTATGGATGTGGGCGGTGCTGTTCCTGTTGCAGTTGGTGGGGTGCCAAGCCCTGGTCAGTTAGCCTGGGCCTTTGGCGGCGGGACACAAGATACGCAGTCGTGTCCTAGGTTTTGCCCTAACTCTAACGGTGACTGTGTGCAGAACGGCTCCTACACCTGTTACTACAAGTACCCATCAGTTAGCATGATAGTTTTGCCGGGCTATAATCCGTGGACGCTGAACATTCCATCATGCCCACTTGGCAGCACTAATGGTGGCACCAATGGCGGTTCAAATGGTGGAAGCACTAATGGAGGCACCAACGGTGGAACAAACGGAACATTTAATGGCGGCTTTAATGGAGGCGGA
>JAYRWT010000089.1:0-1678 GCA_041917855.1 Patescibacteria group bacterium
AAATTGCCGGACGCATCAGCCCCCAAGAAAAGCGCCTGGCCGCCTAAAGTAAGCCTCGCAGCCGCGCCCGCAAGAACAGCGCCATGGTTTTGCCGTCTTGGATTTCTCCTGCAGTCAATGCGGCTTCAACTTCCCGCACACTCATCTTAACAACCTCGATGTCCTCATCCTCGTCTCCAGCAAGCCTGCTGTCGCTCAAATTGCGCGCAAGGTAGAAATGCTGAACCTCATTGCAGATGCCGGGGGCGGGAATAGAAGTACCAAGAGGCAACCACTCCTCTGCTCTCAGACCCACCTCCTCCTGAATCTCTCGTTGCGCACACGCTAGCGGATCTTCGTTCGAATCCAAGGTGCCGGCAGGAAACTCCAAAACCTGGGCCTTCATTGCATAACGATACTGCCTTACGAGCACCAGCCGACCATCGGCGAGCTGAGGCGCAAACACCGCAGCTCCCGGATGCATGACTGAATCCCGCTGCTTAGTACCCTTCCCGCCGGGAAGCTCGAGCTCCTCACGCAGCACATAGAATTTTGGGCCCTTGCAGAGAATCTGAGAACCGAGAACTCGTAATCCACTTCCCATTTTATGCTTTCCAACTCGACATAGAAGACTTTAGTCTGTAGCAATCACTATGGCGCTGCCCAAAATACTTCACAATAAAATTTTCATTCTCAGCCTTGGCATTCTGTTATTCGCCATTACCTACTACGTATTTGTAGTGGATTGTAGCAGGCGCGCGCTGCTTGATTTTGAAGTATACCTGGCAGCCGCAAAAACGTTTGCCGCTGGCGGCAATATATATGCTCAGCCGTACGATGTGAGCGATCGCTGGGAGCGCCACCTCGCTCTTTACTACTTATACCCGCCGCTTCTAGCGCAGGTACTCTCAAAGTTCTTAACACTTAGTCAGGCAAGCCTTGCATACGCCTGGTGTCTTTGCGCCTGGCTTTGCATCGTAGGGAGCGCGTGGTGTATCGCAGAGTTAATTTCGTACTCTTGGTGGAAACGCTGGAGCAAGGCGCAACGTTTTCTCCTCGTCTACTTTTTCCTGGTTTGCTTTGAACCGGTCTATTGGGGCGTTAGTGACGGACAAGTCAGCGCAATTGTATTGCTGCTGCTCAGTATCTTTTTACTGGCAGATTTTCGCGACAAACCGGTAACGGCCGGCTCAGCCTTAGCGCTCGCTGTGCTGATTAAGATGAGCCCGCTCCTACTACTCCTTGGAGTGATGCGGCTCCGACGTTGGAAGACCCTCATTGCCTTTGGGGTGAGCTGCCTCGCTCTGAACCTCTGGCTATTCTCCGATGCGGGAAGTACGCAACCCATTCTAGATTTCATCCATTCCCTGCGAGGAATTGGGGATGAGCGTGCCAGTCGTGGCTTCCTATTCAATTTTGTCTTCGACAAATCGCTGCTGGCGCCGTTCGGACTCGAGAACGACGAGATCGCCAGATGCATCGTGCGGGCAAGTCTTGTGGCATTGCCAGTTCTCGCTGTCCTGAAGATTCGGGACACCAGTCGTTACGGCGTGCTAGCACTCTACGCTTTGCTCATCTGCTTTATGTTAGTTTGCTCTCCGCTGATTTGGTTTCACCATCTCGCCTGGGCCCTCTTGCCTATCGCCATCTTGAGTTGCGCAGAGAAATCAGAAATTCAGGTCTGGCTAAGGCACCTCAC
>JAYRWT010000090.1:0-4163 GCA_041917855.1 Patescibacteria group bacterium
GCAGAGCTACTACAGCAGCTATCGGCTAACCTGCCTTTCACTCTGACAAATGGCCAAAAGAGAGTTATCTGGGACTGCGCGCTAGAATTAGCAACTGGTAGGTGCATGACCAGGTTACTTAATGGAGATGTGGGGGCCGGGAAGACGGTTGTGGCGGGCATGTTAGCAGCCCTGGTTGCTAAGGCCGGTAAGCGCACCCTGGTACTGGCGCCAACCGAAATTCTTGCCGAACAGCATCTGAAAACCCTGCAACGGCTACTTGAACCAATTGGCGTATCTGTTGGTGTGCGCACGGCTAGTCATAAAGAAAACGAGATGGCCGATGTGGTGGTAGGCACACATGCGTTACTAACGGAGGGGAATCATCAGAGAGATGTGGCGCTGGTAGTGGTAGATGAGCAGCACCGCTTTGGTGTGCGTCAGCGCAGTTTGCTACGTGAGAAGGCAGCCATCGTTCCACATGTACTGAGTATGACGGCCACACCAATTCCTCGTACCTTAGCGTTAACAGTATTTGCCGGTCTAGAGGTTTCTTTCTTGCATGGCCGGCCAGCTCAGCGCCAGGCAGTAGAAACTATCTGCGTGAGAACTCCTGCAGACCGTGAAAGTATGTACAGCCGTGTAGAGGCTGAAGTAAGAGCGGGGCACCAAGTGTTTGTGGTTTGTCCGGCAATTACTAAGCGGGAGCAGGCAGAGGGTGATTCTGATAGTGGTGAGGTGCAAAGTCTGTTTGCGCCTGCTAGTCAGCAAAAGAAGGCAGTAGAAGAAGAGGTTGCAGTGCTTGCCAAGCGCTTTCCAAGGGCCAGGGTTGCAATGGTGCACGGCAAATTAAGTGGTAAAGAAAAAACCAAAATTATGGCAGGTTTTGCCGCGGGTGAATTGGATATTTTGGTGGCTACTTCGGTAATTGAGGTTGGTGTAGATATCCCCAGCGCCACGATACTGGTGGTTGAGGGAGCAGAATTCTTTGGCTTGGCGCAGCTGCATCAGTTGCGGGGACGCGTAGGCCGCGGATCCTTGCCTGGTTACTGCTACCTATGCCCAACCAATGCGCTGGCCGGGGCGGAGCGTCTGCAGTCGCTGGTGGATTCCACCGATGGCTTCGTGATAGCTGAAGCAGATTTGGCACAACGTGGGCCAGGCGATTTGCAGGGTTTAGCACAATCTGGCCTACCAGATTTTAAGGTTGCCTCGCTGACCAACTTAGAGTTCTTGGTGCATGTGCGTGATGTGCTAGATGACTATAGTCAGCAACATCCAGAGTACCTGCACTCAGATAAAGTGCAGGTGCTACTAGAGCGGCAAGACGCTGTCTACGATAGTGCAATGTTGGAATAGGCTGCGCTGCCTGGATTGGCATAGTAAGGTTGGCGTATGTCGATTGCACCATTTCTGACTAGCGTGGCACTGCGATTCAGGCCGATTCTCAAAAGGTACAGGCTGGTGTTTGGGATTCTAGCCGGTGCAGCTGCGCTTGCCACTGTAGCCATGCTAGGCTGGCCAGAACAGGCTCGTTCTACCCTGCATATGGCAAAAGTTTTTATTGTAGGTAGTGATGAGCCCGCTACTAACGTTACGTCACAGCCACCAGCCAGTCCTGTGCCAAGTATCAGTCCAACAGATGTATTACTTGAAAAAATAACCGCTCTAGAAAAACGGCAGCACGATGTGGCAGCAGAAGTTGCCACACTCAAAACACAGCTGCAGTCTGCACAAGGGGATTATCAGGCTGCATTGCATGAAGTAGCCACCCACAATGATTTACTCGAGCAGAAGAGCAGCGAGCTCAGTGCTGCTCTGGAAAACATTGGGCTTGCACCGCTCGCCACCAAAGAAACCATACATACCACACAGGCGAGCAAAAAGGTAAATATTAATACTGCAGATGTGGCTGCTCTCATGACTCTGCCGGGGATTGGCCAGTCCTATGCGGAGCGTATCATTGCCTACCGCACCGAGCACGGTCCGTTTACATCCATAGATGAGCTAGACAATGTCAGTGGGATTGGTCAGGCAACTATCGCAAAGCTCAGAGACGCAGTGACTATTTAACAGGTTGAGCTTTGAGTGGGTTTAGGCTATACTCCAAAGGTCCTACCGGATACGCCTGGGTGGTGGAATGGTAGACACGCTAGCCTTAGGAGCTAGTGCCTTCATCGGCGTGGAGGTTCGAGTCCTCTCCCAGGTACCAAAAAGAAAAACTGCTCCTAGAGCAGTTTTTCTTTATTCTGAAATACTAGCCAAGCCTATATTTCTTTTGCCTACACTTACTTTTCTCTATGTGACAGATTGAGCCCGATAATACGGGTTATTGGGCTAACCTGCATGCTACTGACCCGAGCGCGCTTTCTTACGTTCTTTTAAGAAAGTTATGAACGGCGGGATAACAGAGGCCAGAATAATTAATCCAATAATTGGTATTAGGTAGCGTTCGATGCCGTGTACGTATTTGCCAAGGAAGTAGCCGAGTAGTGTAACCGAAGTTACCCAGAAGATACCACCAAAAATGTTGTAGGAAATAAAGCTTGTGTAATCCATTTTGCCAACGCCGGCCATGATTGGCGCTAGGGCGCGAGCAAAGGGAACAAAGCGCGCGATAATAATAGTTTTTTTGCCGTACTTTTCGTAAAACTGCTCGGTCTTCTTAATATGCGGACGTAATTCAAACTTACCAATGGTTTTATCAGCTAGTGCAGGTCCAATTTTGCGACCGAACATATAGCCAGCGCTGTCGCCAATAATAGCCGCTAGGCAGCCAATGACCAGTACTGCAGCGATATTAAAGTAGCCCTGTGCTGCCAGTAGGCCGACTGTAAACAGCAGGCTATCACCAGGTAGGGGGATTACAGCTCCAAGTAAAATTCCAGTTTCAGCAAAGATTACCAGGGCGAAAAGAGAGTAGGCAACGGCGATACTTGCCTGATGCGTAATGAGGTTTTGGATGAATTCGTGCATGTCGGTAGTCTATCTGGTAAGCTCCGTGCTATGCAACCACTCATTGCAGTGATTGGACCAACCGCTTCCGGCAAAACCGCCCTGGGGGAGTTTTTGGCGCTGGAGTTACATGGGGAAATTATTTCCGCAGATGCAAAGCAAGTGTATCGGGGAATGGATATTGGTACGGCAAAAGAAAAAGATTTGCGCGTCCCCCAGCATCTCATCGACATTTTTGATCCGGGTCAGGCTATAACGGTGGCAGAGTACCAGCGACTCGCCTATGCCGCTATCGATGACGTGCTAGCCAGGGGTAAACAGCCAATTTTGGTCGGTGGCAGCATGCTATACGCTCAAGCTGTAATTGATGGCTATACCTTTACCCCAGGTGGGAAAAGTCAAGAAAGTATGCCGCGCTACAAAACCCTTGTACTTGGGTTGGAGTGGGAACGCACTAAACTGAAAACAAGAGCAACCGAACGGCTACACCAACGTATTGCAGCTGGTCTAGCGCAAGAAGTACAAGCCCTACTCAATGCTGGCGTCTCACCTGCCTGGCTAGATGACTGTGGCATTGAGTACCGGTACTTTAAGCGTTACCTCTGTGGTGAGATTAGCTATGACCAGGCTGTGAGCCAAACAGCCATAGCGATTCATCAGTATATTAAGCGCCAGTACACCTGGTGGCGGCACCATGGTGAGGTACACTGGTTCCGTGATCAGAAAGAAGCTCTGCAAGCGGTACAAGTCTTTCTCCACACTCCCTCGATGCATTAACCTTTAGGCTGAGTGTGGTATATTCAGATCATGACCTCAGCGAAATCAGTCTCTCCTAAACCTGAGCATGCTGACACTCCTGCTGCCGAACCGGCAGCTTCTCTTACGCCGTCTGAAGATGTCACAACAGCCACAGAAACTGCCGGCACAGCCGAGCAGTCACAGTCTGCAGTTGAAGTACTAGAAGCTACTGCGCATAAAGCAGCTAAATCACTCAAGGGCTTGGTGCGTGTTCCGCGCTTACGCGCTGCCAAGCAAGTTGAAGAAGAACCTGAGCCCGAGGTTGAGCCTACGCGCCCAGTGCTCGTGGAATTTAGGGGTATTACCAAGCGCTTTGGTAATCACGTGGCGCTAGAGTCAATTAACTTGAAGCTCTACAAAGGAGAGTTCTTGAGCCTAGTTGGCCCCAGCGGCGCGGGTAAATCTACGTTAATTGAATGCTTAACACTGCA
>JAYRWT010000091.1:0-1285 GCA_041917855.1 Patescibacteria group bacterium
AATTGTCCCTATCCGGAGCGGAAGCTGCCCCGCCGCCTCCAAGAGCTGCGCCACCATCCAATGACTAGTAGTTTTTCCATTCGTCCCCGTAACCCCAATAACTGGAATATACCGAGTAGGAGAATCACTAAAATAATCTGCAAGCACACTAAGCGCGCCCCGAGTATCAGCAACCACCACCCCAGGCCGCCCCTTCAACACACCGCGATCCTCAACAACCGCCGCAACCGAACCACACAAAAAAGCATCCTCCAAAAACGAATGCCCATCATGCACAGCCCCGCGAACAGCAACAAACAAACTACCAGCCTTAGCGTGATTTCCAGAGACCACAACGCCACAGGGCGGTGTCTCTAAATCTCCAACCACCTCACCACCAACTATTCGCGCAATATCTTCAAGCTTGTTGCCCATTCCTCTCCCAGCCTACTACACCCCCCACCAAAAAGTAATCCAACCAATCAAAGCGATTTATTTTTAAAGGAGAGAAGCCCAGCACTCGGCCACAAAAAGATCCCCTTCACCCAGCCCCATCACCGCCGTCTCTTTTAAGCGAGCTTGCCCAAGGCATTGCGCACAGGCACGTGTTTCAGCGAGCGAAGGGCAGGAGCCCGCAGCCGCTGAAACTAGAAGGAGGCAAAGGCAGGAGCCTTTGCCGACTGATGCCGGAGCGCAATGCCTTGGGCAAGCTCACTTAAAAGAGCCCGTCAACCTACTCAGCCTTCAACAGCCACAGTAGTAAACCCACTCTTAGGAGCCTTAGCCTCAATAATCCCCCCACCCCGCGGAAGAAGCGGTTCAGGCTCAGCATCAGGAGCACTAAGCTCATTTCGTGTCATCATGAAATGCAGAGTTCGCTGCATAATACGTTTGAATACAGGTGCCGCCAACGTGCCCCCATATATAGAAGTAGTTTTAGGCTCATCAACCATCACCGCAAGTGTAAGCGTACGCTTAATCCCAACCGGTGAGCCATCAGCAAAACCAACAAACGAAGCTACATAAGATCCAGCCTTGTATCCCCGCCCATCTTCGCGCGCCTTCTGCGCAGTACCAGTCTTACCACCAACCCGAACCCCCTCGATCATCGCCTTAGCGCCAGTACCATGTTCATCCTCAACAACTCCGTACATCATCTCTCGAACGATATCAGCAGTCTTTTCACTAATGATTCTCTTAGAGCTAAACGGTTTATCATCAAGAACAAGATTTAAAGAAGGGAGCTTTCCACCATTTGCAATTGCAGAAACTGCACGCACCATCTGAAGTGGCGTAACCGCAATTC
>JAYRWT010000092.1:0-11356 GCA_041917855.1 Patescibacteria group bacterium
GCCTTACTCTGTCATACTTGAACAAGTCAATTTGGCAGGCTGTAGCGTAGCCCAATGTACCCTATTCCTAACCTATCGTCAACCCTACGCTGTAATGCAAAATCCTGCCATACTAAAACTACGTAATCTTTACTATGGAATCACCGCAAAAACCCTCGAAAAAGCGCGTGCAATTTAAGCAGCCGAATGGTATGCCCAACCTGCCGCAGAACGGTGGTCGCAGCTTTGCCTGGATCGCCCTGATTATTGCTAGCTTGGTTATCCTTACTGCTTTCTACAACCCAACGAAGCAGGCTGCAAAAGAGGTCTCACTCTCTGAGGTTTCACAGAAGGTTAAGGAAGATCAGGTTAAAACCGTTACCGTTAAGAACGATACCGACCTCCTCATAGTCTTAAAAGATGGCAGCGAGCTCAAATCTACATTACGTCAGAACGATCAGCTCAAAGACTATGGCATTACCCCAGATAAAACCGAAATTAAGGTTGAGTACGACCAGAGTACTACTATCTGGATTATACTGCTGCAAACATTACTGCCGGCGCTGATTATTGTTGGCATTATTATTTACCTGTTTCGCGCCTCCGCTGGGCAGAATATGAAAGCAATGAGCTTTGGTCAGTCGCGAGCAAAGCTGGCTAACCTGAGCAAAATTCGCTTTAAGGACGTAGCTGGCCTTGCCGAGGCTAAAACAGAGCTTATGGAGGAGGTTGAGTTTCTACGTAACCCTGGCAAATTCCTGTCTCTCGGCGCAGAAATCCCAAAGGGAGTACTGCTGGTTGGTCCTCCTGGAACCGGTAAAACCCTCCTCGCTAAAGCTGTGGCTGGTGAAGCAGGTGTACCATTCTTTACCATTTCAGCCTCTGAGTTTGTAGAAATGTTTGTAGGTGTTGGCGCCTCACGCGTACGCGACCTTTTCCTTAAAGCTAAGAAGGCTAGTCCCTGTATCATCTTTATCGATGAGTTAGATGCCATCGGCCGTCAGCGCGGTACTGGTGTAGGCGGTGGCCACGATGAGCGCGAGCAAACCCTCAACCAAATCTTGGTAGAAATGGATGGCTTTGAAACAGATTCTGGCGTAATTGTAATGGCCGCCACCAACCGCCCAGACGTACTTGACCCCGCCCTCCTCCGCCCCGGCCGCTTTGACCGCCGAGTGGTTGTAGACCTGCCGACACGCTCTGAGCGCTTGGAAGTACTCAAAATCTACTCTAACAAAAAGCCTTTGGCTGAGGGCGTTGACCTAGATGCCATTGCTGCGCAAACCGCAGGCATGTCTCCTGCAGACCTCAAGAGCATCATGAACGAAGCGGCAATTTTAACCGCGCGCAAGGAGAGTAAACAGATCACTCAGGCTACCCTGCACGAAGCTGCCGAAAAAGTACTTGTTGGACCAGAGCGACCAAGTCGCGTGCTTTCTGATCACGAAAAGCTCGTTACCGCGGTACACGAAGCTGGTCATGCCATTGTTGGTCACGTGCTACCAAATACCGACGATGTACACAAGGTTTCCATTATCAGTCGTGGCATGGCACTTGGTCTTACCTGGAGTTTGCCACGCGAAGACCGCCACATGGCGTCCCTGAGCAAGTTTGAAGACGAGATGGCTATGCTCCTCGGTGGTCGCCTAGCTGAAATGCTCTACTTTAAGGAGCCTACTACCGGTGCTAGTAACGACCTAAAGCGCGCTACCGACATGGCTCGTCGCATGGTGACTGAGTATGGTATGAGCAAGAAACTTGGATTGCGCACCTACGGTGAGCACCACGGCGAAGTTTTCCTGGGCCGCAGCATGGTTGAATCACGCGACTACGCTGAGGACACGGCTGTACAAATCGATAACGAGGTCAGTCGCTTAGTCAGCGAAGCAGAAAAGAAAGCGCACGATGTGCTGAGCAAGTACCGTAGTGCCCTAGATAACCTTGCTAAGCAACTTCTAGAAAAGGAAACGGTAAGTGGTGAGGAGCTCAGCCAGCTACTAGAAAAAGATACTGGCGTAACTAAGCCAGAGTAGCTACCGCATGAAGTGGCTCCGCGCCTTCTTCTTTAACGATTCCTATTCGGTCAAACGCGCGACCGCCCTCTTGGCCATTGCTGCTGTTCTGAGTAATGGCCTTGGGCTATTCCGCAATCTGATCTTTTATCGCCTGCTTAGCTTGCGCGACCTTGATATCTACCTGGCAAGCTTTCGTATTCCAGATTTGATATTTAACGTGCTGATTCTTGGCGCTGTGAGTAGCGCAATTATTCCGGTACTTGGCAAGATTTTATCAGAGGAAAAAGAAGCTGGTACATGGAAAGCCACTAACCAGATTATCTCTTGGTTTACCCTGATCTTTAGTGCCATTGCGGTTGTGCTTGGGGTAGCCATGCCCTGGCTAATTAGTTGGCTCACCCCTGGCTTTGACAGTGCTCAGCAAGCAACAACCGTACTACTCAGTCGTCTATTACTCCTACAAAGCGTATTCTTTGCCTGGTCATTTACCGTAGGCTGCATGCTGAATACACTCAAGCGTTTTAGCAGCTACGCGCTTGCGCCGTTGGTGTATAACGTTTCCTTGATTGTGGGCGGCTTTGTTGCGGCAAAGCTTGGTATTCAGGCTCTGGTTTGGTCTGTGATAATTGGTGCCTTTCTGCACTTTTTTATTCAGTACCGTGAGGCACGCAAGGCAGGTTTTCGTATGCAATTTAATTTGCAACTTGGTCAGCCCGTGCGCGAGGTACTCATGCTGATGGTTCCACGCAGCGCTTCTTTAGCCGTTGCACAGATAGTGCTTGCATACTACACCCAGCTAGGCTCACGTATGCCAACTGGATCAATTGCCATTTTTAACGGTATGAACGATCTGCAGACCACACCAACCATGATCATAGCTAACTCACTCGCGTCCGCATTTTTCCCTACACTTACCGCACATATTTCTAGTAAGGATTGGGGTGAGATGAATGCCCTGCTGCAAAAAGTAGTGAGAATATCGCTGTTTCTACTCATACCAAGCGTGCTACTGGCCTACGTGCTCCGTGCACAGGTGGTCAGGCTCTACTTTGGCATAGGTGGCGCTGGCTGGGACCTTACGGCAATTGCTATCCAAACCTTTGTCGCCTTCTTGATTGGCATTATTCCAGCCTCGCTGGTTGCAATTCTCTCCCGCGTATACTACAGCTTTAATAATACCCGCACACCGCTGATTTTAAGTACAATTGCCGCGGCAGTTGGCGCTGGAGTAGCTTGGTACGGTGTACACGTGCTCGGTGCTGGCGTAGCTATACTGGCGCTCAGCGTTTCAGTCACCGCTTGGGTGCAGTGCATACTGTACTTTATTGATCTTAAACGTCACGAACACGTTGAAATTGGCATGCTCCACCTAGCTGAGTACCTGGGCAAGTATGCTTTTGGTGGTGCACTGATCGGATTGGTATGTTGGGCAACACTCTACATCGTAGACATTACCTACACCGCAGTTGGCTGGGAAGCCGGTACGCATACTATCCTCGGCTTATTTATCCAACTCTGCATTGCGGCCACGTTTGGCACCCTAGCTTACGTTGGGTATAGTAAGCTTACCTCACAGACTGAAATCACATGGCTAAAGCGGAGCGTTTTTACCCGAGGATAATTGACCGCACACCCTATGGCGCTTGCTGGGTTGCAGGCATAATTGGCGTACTTATTTTTGGCGTGGGCTACTATGCCATCGTGCGTACCGCAAGCTGGCTTGGTTCAACTAGCACGGCTGCCTACCTCCAGAAACAGAATCGAGCAAGCGCTGATAAAAGTCAGGAGCTACTAGACGCAGCGGCTGCAGCGGCGCAGGATGCCGCAGACTCCGCCAACCAAGCGGCTAAAGACGCTGCTGCTAAAAAAATAGAGGAAGAAAAAAAGAAGGCCACGCAGGCAGTAATCGATGAGGCTAAAAGCCAGCTGCAGCTCATTCTGCCAAGCCCTAGCATTAGTCCGCAGCCCTAGTACTCCTCAACCTGGTCTAAACCTGGTATAAAGAAAGTCATGGAGCACATCCGCAATTTTTGTATTATCGCCCACATCGATCACGGCAAGTCTACATTGGCTGACCGCATGATTGAGGTAACCAAAACAGTTGAAATGCGCGAAATGCAGGATCAACTCCTAGATCAAATGGATCTAGAGCGCGAACGCGGCATTACGATTAAGCTGCAGCCAGTACGTATGTCGCATACTGCAAATGGGCAGCGCTATGTACTCAACCTAATCGACACACCTGGTCACGTCGACTTTTCCTACGAAGTCTCACGTTCACTCGCTGCCGTAGAAGGTGCAGTTTTACTAGTTGATGCCTCACAGGGTGTACAGGCCCAAACCCTGACCACACTGTACCAAGCAGTTGAGCAGGGACTGACGATTATTCCCGTTATTAATAAAATTGATCTCCCACACGCTGAGCCCGAACGCCGCGCGGAAGAGCTAATGAAACTACTTGGCTGTACCCGCGAAGAAGTGCTCTTTGCCTCTGGTAAAACCGGCGCAGGCGTTGCGGAGATTCTAGATGAAGTAGTTGCCAAGGTGCCAAAGCCCGCCGGCAACCCAGACGGTCCGCTACGCGGCCTAGTGTTTGACTCAATCTTTGATCCCTACCGTGGTGTAGTTGCCTACGTACGTATTGTCGATGGCTCCCTGGCGAAAAATCAAAATACTTTCCTGATGCAGGGAAGAATAGAAACAGAGGCCCTAGAAGTAGGTCACTTTCAGCCAAAGCGCCACGCTACTCCCCGATTAGAAACTGGGGAAATTGGGTATATTATTACCGGCCTTAAAGAGGTGAGTGAAATTCGCGTTGGTGAAACTATCACCATGGCCAAGCACGGCACTACTGATGCACTACCCGGCTATCGCCTAGTTACCCCTATGGTGTTTGCCTCACTATACCCAGCTGACAGTGACGATTATAACAAGCTACGTGACGCCATCGGCAAGTATAAGCTGAACGATGCCGCCCTGACCTATATCCCAGAACATTCGCCGGCCCTTGGCTTTGGCTTTCGCTGTGGCTTTTTGGGCATGCTTCACCTGGAGATTGTAATGGAGCGCCTGAGCCGTGAGTACAATGTAGAGGTTATTGCTACCGTACCATCGGTAGCTTACGAAGTAACCCTCACGGACGGTCAGCTCTTTGAGGCGCACTCCCCGGCCGAGCTACCAGACCCGAGCAGCATTGCCGCCATTGCCGAACCTTGGGTGAAGCTGGAGGTAGTTACCCCACAGAACTACATGGGGAATATCATGGATCTCACTCAGCGCCATCGTGGCTTTTATAAGAGCACGCAGTACCTAGACACCGAGCGCGTTCTACTGCAGTACGATATTCCATTGGTTGAGATTGTGGTCACTTACTACGACGAGCTCAAGAGTGTGAGCTCTGGCTATGCCTCAATGAGCTACGAGCTGGTTGGGTTCCGTGAGGGCAGACTAATTAAGCTCGATCTCTTAGTTGCTGGTGATGTAGTGGACCCACTCGCAACAATTGTTCCTCAGGAGCAGGCTGAGTCTATTGGTCGCAAGTTGTGTGAGCGATTAAAAGACCTAATCCCACGCCAGAATTTTGATATCGCTATACAGGCGGCCATTAGTGGCCGAATAGTAGCGCGTGAAACAATTAAAGCTTTCCGTAAAGACGTAACTGGCTACCTGTACGGTGGTGACGTTACCCGTAAAATGAAACTCCTCAATAAACAAAAAGAAGGTAAGAAGCGGATGAAAAAGTTCGGGAAAGTAGAGATACCCGGCAATGTATTCGTAGACCTCTTAAAGCGCTAAGGCTACACCAGGTAGGTGAGCTTGGTAGTCCACTTAGTAGGATCAGGATCCTGCATACCAGTTACCAGGTACTCTTCTAGCGCAACACTGTAGACTGTGCCAGCAGCTGCTAGCTCTTCTTTAATATGGGCATGCGCGGCGCGCAGTACGTCATAGCCACCTTGCACCGTTACAGATACTGCAGCGGAATCTGGAAGGGTAACCAAGCTCAGGCCTTCTGGAAGCTCCATTCCCTCTGCCGAAGGAACTGGGGCACCAATTGCCATATCGGTTTTTTGCTCAGCTTCATCCCAGCTAAAATAGATTGCTACACCTGGCCCTGTCTGTTCTAGATTTTGCTCTTGTAAAAAGCCATAGATATTTCCGTAGGCAGTTTGCCACATTGTCTGGTCTGCAACATCGGCGATGGCGATGGTACTGCGCCATACAAGAAAACTGGTGGCAGTGAACTGCGTGTGTGTAGTTTCCATACAAATGATTACTTGGTAGTTGGAGACGCCGTAGCAGACGGCGTGGAATCTGGCACAGAGTCGGTGAACTCGTAATCCGACGGGAGCAGATAACCATCGTCACCGCTAATATTCAGACTAGTACTTGAGCTGCTGCCCAAATACGAAGCACTAGCTGATTGGTTACGCTGCCACGCCACGCCGGACATAAAGGCAAGTGCAGCCACAACAACCACCGAAGCGGTGATCACGATCTCTATACGGTGGTGAGGAGTGAGGCTCATATGTACGTATACTAGCACGCAATTCTGTTAAGATCGATACGGAATACTGACGGTAAAGCTTGTGCCTTGGTGTAGCCTGCTACTAACACTGATCTCTCCGCCAGCGTCTTCAATGATGCGCTTTACGAGCACTAGCCCTAAGCCGGTACCCTCTTTTGCAAACTCCTTGGCTTCTTCCCCGCGGAAAAATTCCGTAAACAAGCGGGACTGTTCGGCGGGTGGTATACCAATACCTTCGTCGGTGACCGTGATTATCACCTGGCTATGCTCTGTCTTGGCATGTACTGTAACATGCTTACCAGCTGGGGTGTATTTTACTGCGTTATCAATCAGATTCATGAGAGCTTGGCGTAGTAAGTTTTCCTTGGCCATAATCTCTGGCAGATTTTCAATCACACCCCTCACCAGGTGCACCCCTTTGTTGTGAGCAACAAGCTCGTATTGGTCGAGTAATGAGGAGAGCATGGTTGTAGGTCGCACTACCACCACCGGCACCGCCTGCTCACCGTGCATTGCACGGAATACCTGCAGCATATCTGCAAGTAGATGACTCATGCCATCTGCTTGGTCTAGAGCCTTATGTACCAGGTAGAGCACATCCTTTGGCACATCTTTTTCTTCCAAAATAGACTGTAAACACCACTGGATAATAGCAACTGGCGACTTTAACTGGTGTGAGGCCGCTAAAAAGAAGTTCATCTTCTCACTACCCCCCACTGCGTCCAGGGCTGGAATAGGTGCTACACGATGTGGAGGTAGCTGTCGACTTTTGGCATGAACTCCCAGGCTCTTACTCATGCTAGGCTGCTGTATCTGGATCTGATTCGTGAATGAGCATAGCTACACCAGCTCCGGCAAGCGTTCCAAGGAACGGTACCACGAGGTACACCAGACCGGTTGACCCAAGTCCTAGAGCGATAGCCGGGTTAAATACCCCTGCCCCACTCACGCCTGCAAAGGTACAGGCAATGCCGAGTACACCGCCAATCACTATGCCCGAGAACTTTTCGTCTACGCGCTTGTAGATAACCATGCCTATAGCAAACATCAGCAGGAAACTTCCAACAAACTCTGCAACACCGGTACTCACGTTCTGCACACTGGGGACAACATTTGTGCTATCAAGAATAACCCGAGCAACTAATACACCAAACCACGCACCGATAACTTGCGCTACGATGTGTACGAACATACGAGTCATCGTGATGGCGCGCATCATAAACTGTGCGACCGAAACCGCTGGGTTAAGATTAGCTCCCGAAACACCAATGAACAGATATACCAGAATAGCTACGGTAAGAGTAACGACAAATGGCAGGAACATGGCCTGGTAGCCCGGGTAGAGCCCAGCACCGGCAGTAACTGCTACAGCAGCTGTTAAAGCCAGAAAGAAGGTGCCCACCAACTCACCAACGAATGGGCGAAAATAGCTCTGTGACTCTGCTGACTTTTTCATAGTGAAGCTCCAGTTATGATCAAGAAGTTAAGTAGTGCAAGCACGGTAATGACAGCGCCGCCAATAACCGTCCATCGCGACTTAATAGCAATACCAAGTAAGGCTCCAATCATGCCAAGCAGACTGAGGGCGAGTGACTGAAATAGCCCCGTGGTTACTACCATAATGCTGAGCGTCGCAATCAAGTAGGCGCCAAGTAGCAAGAAATGTCTGATGTACGGCCTAAGCTGCGCCTCCATGCCCTTGAGTACGAGTGCGTTATACCACCCGGCTACGAGCAGCATGAATATCCCCAAGAAGCCGCCTAGCCAAAAACTCTCCTGCATCCAAAAATCTCCAGCTATTCTCTCGGTACTAGGAACAAGTAGGAGTACGTAATTAGTTGTTGTTCCTGCGAGCAAGGTTAGCCCCATCATGCGCGCAGAGTAGCTTGGCAAACCAAAGCCAAACATAAAATAAGAAACTGTAGCTATAAACCAAATTAAGGTAATGGCTACGGCGCTCATGTATAGATACGCAAACGCTAGCACCGCCAGAACTGCAGCCGTAGCTAAGTACTTAGCAAATGAATTGCGGCCAAATCTAATCCAGGCAAAGCTAGCAGCTGGACCACATGCCGCAGCAAAGGTAAGTAGTGTTAGTCCAAGGCTCTCGATCTTCCCGCTCGTTACTAGCCCTGTTGCTGCTGAGAGATAAAACAGAAAGGCGTTGATAACAACAAGACGACCAGCAATGTGGTTTTGGTGCGTACGCGCTATATTACCCAAGCAAAATAGACTCGTAATTACCAACATGCAAGCCAATACATTCACAAAGTTCTGCTCAAGAGAGTAGGCAGTATCTACCCCAAACCATTGGCCTGCATTAAACAAGAGGGCGGCACCAATAACTTGAGCTACACAGATAGTCAGCACACTCTTGCGCAGCATACCGAGCAGAATTAGGTACACGGCAGCGCTTGTAGTGAGTGCTACAAAAAGAAGTGGCAAAAAGATGGCGGCACCTGCCAGTACCACTGCTAAACTAAGACTTACGATCAGCGTTAGCACATACTCACTGGCAATGCGTTGCTGAAATCTCCAGAGCATAGTCTTCTTGATGGCAATTGTGCGTTTGCTCAGGTGTTCGCTGGTCGCATGTGTAGTACGTCCATGCATTGCCTGCATACGTAGTCTGGTGGTCGTATCACCTTCTTCTAGCAGGCCTGTGGCACGCACCATCAGCCAGAAAGATACTGAGAGTGTCACTACGTACACAAAGGAGATAGCCCGACCGGCGGCGTACTCTGTGCTTATACTCAAGATACTAAAAACCAGCAAGGCCCAGCCAAGCACGCGGCTCAGGTTTGGATTACTCATACGTAAGGCCTTCTCGGCGATAGAATGTGTGCGCCCCATGTACACTTATTCTACGTTCAGATAGGTTACTGGCGCAACAAATGAATATAGACACCAAGAAAAGACTGTAACACCTTCATCCTCTCAAAGAAAAAAGAACGTGTAGGCTTCATCACTTTCCAAAGAAAAAAGAGAGTGATGACTTCATCCGCAGGAGCGAAGCTCCGAGGACCCAGAAGTCTGAACTCTCTTTTTTCTTTGGTGGGTCCACTGGGACTCGAACCCAGAACCAATGGCTTAAAAGGCCACTGCTCTACCATTGAGCTATAGACCCACATATACAAAACCAAAATAACGGGCAATCGACCTCGGTCGAGTATAGCGAAATACTCTGAAAATTGAAAGGCTAAAGCCCTCGCGCTACGCAAGGGCTTTAGTGTTGTATCGTCACACCGCTGCGCGGAATGATCAACGAGAGTAGCGTGATTTCCTCCTGGAAATCTTCTAGTGTCTTTGGCTCGGGAAGAGTTCGCGGTCGCCCCTGCTGCGCGCGAAGTGCTGTATTTCTGCGGCAGAGTGCGTAAATGCAACTCATGTTCGCTCGCACACTTTCCAGATACGCTCCGATTAGCGCCTGGTCGTTTTCTCCCTCGGCTTCCTCCTCGAAGTCGTGCCAGGCTATTAACATCGCTCCCATCAGCTTGTGGCAGAATTGTCCCTGACAAAGATCGAGGTATAAAGCATAGAACTCTGTTAACTCATGCATCACACTGTCCCGGAGAATTTCCCAGGTTTCCATGTGAGGATCATAGTCAGAGATACCCAATTCCTCCGCAACTCTACGCAAGTATGCCAGGTCGGCGATAATCGAAAGCCACACGCTGTAGCGGCGATGCACATCTTCGGTTTGCATCAACATGATGGTACCCGCCCCCTCCTAGAGACGTAGAACGGTTATACCAAAAAATGAGCTTTCGCTCAACTGACTGTCAGGTGCAACAATACGCTTAATTCTCTTCGTCTCCGTAAATGCCAAAGTAGACAATCGCAAATACCGGGACAACCTGCACCCAGTCTTTCCACTGTAGTAGAAACTTAGTAATCACCGATTCACTGGCAATAGTAATCCTCATGTCTTCCGGCATGAGCAGCAATGCAAACACTAGCGATACGGCAACCAAACAGATGGTGTAGACAGCAACCTCTAGAATTCCGTACCTGGAACGCCTGCCCCCCAACTTCATAAAGGTGCTCAATACAATCATGAGTAATACAAACAGGCCAATCTTCACTACAAATGGGGTGATGTTGCCCTGGATCCACACGTTGCTAAAGATAACGCGGTCGCCGCTAAACAGCTGTGAGAGTGGTCCTCCCCAGGTTTGAGCAACCAGAAACGAAATATAGGCACTTACCAGAGTAGCAAGTGCTTTGTGCCGACGAATAAAAAAGGAGTACACAAATAGTACTGCGGCAGTAATTCCAATTCCAACATCCCAGGTTACTCCCTGCATGTATCCAGTATGCTACTCCTGGAGGTTTGGGGCAATGGCCTGAGCACTACTGCAGGCCGCGTAGCTCTTCGTAGAGCTCTCTCTCACGCTTAGAAATTCGACGAGGAATTATCACACGAATAATAATCGAAAGGTCGCCCCGTCCATTACGGTAGGCCTTACCCTTACCTCTAAAGATAATTTGTTGGCCATCTTGGGTTCCAGCTGGAATACGCAGCATAATCTTTTCATCACCAACCCGCAGATCAATGTCGTCACCTAAGACTGCTTGAGCAACTGAAATCTGCACCTCGGCCTGTACGTTAGCCATAGCAGCGCCAAACATATCAGAAAAGATATCGCCCAAGCCGCCACCGCCAAAACCACCAAAGTTAAACTCAAAGCCGTCAAATCCTCCACCGTAGCCGCCGCCAAAGCCGCCGTTGCCGCCAGTACTGCCGAATGTATCGTACTGCTGACGCTTCTGCGGATCAGAGAGTGTTTGGTACGCCTCGTTTAGTTTTTTGAACTGCTCAGCATCACCACCC
>JAYRWT010000093.1:0-1722 GCA_041917855.1 Patescibacteria group bacterium
AGCAATATAGATGGAGTTCAAACCACCATTTATGATGCCGCTTCAGGCAACCCTGCACCGTCATGGGTAAGTTTCCGTTGGTCTAAAGGTGGTTCACCATTATTTGATCAACCGGGGAAAATCAGTGGTACTCGCACGATGAATTTAACCATAGCCAATACCAATTTCTTTGACGGTGATAATTATTCAATGATAGCAACGATCAAAGACGGTGCAGCAATGAGAGATAACCCCGTTGATACATTGTTTTATGCTTATTCTGTGACGGTGAAAGTGAATGAGCCGGTGAGCATCAGCCGTCATCCGATGTCACAGGTAGTGTGCCGTGCGGGTGTAGTCAACTTGAATGTTATCGCTTCCCAAGGTACGATATGGGGCTATCAGTGGTATAAAGACGGTCAGCCTTTAGTAGATGGCAATAATATCTACAATGCACAACGCGTAGAAGGCAGCAAAACGGTAAACTTGGTATTAACAGGAGTAGATTATCAGGTAGCGGGTCGTTATATGTGTATGCTTACAACATCATGCGGCGCGGATTTAGTACCGACGCAAGAAGCGATAGTATATATAGCTCGTCCGACGAAGATAGCGACAGCCCCATCAAATCAAGTAGTAGGCGATGGCGGTACCGCACGCTTTGAGGTAAAAGTAGGCGAAATAACGGAAGGACCGAATGTAGCACCGGTTAAATATATGTGGTACCGAGGAACGACCCAACTCAAAGACAGCCCACGTATCAGCGGAGCGAATAGCTCTGTATTGACAATTCGCAATGTCGGCACCGCCGATGTAGCGAGTAATTATTATGTTAAAGTGATAGGTGCTTGCGGTGCAGATTCGAGTGGTTCATTTGGTTTATCGATCGGTTCAATCACGATCAACACACAACCGTCAAGCAGCGATGTATGCGAAGGTCAAGAGGCGACATTGAGCATAGATGCAACTCCGAACGGTGCTCAAGGTTTGAGCTTAAGCTATCAATGGCGCAAAGGCACGGAAGTGTTGAGCGAAGGCGGTCGTTACATCGGTACGATGAGCAATACATTAAAAATCAGCGGAGTTATGATGAGTGATATGGGCAATTACAATTGCGTAGTGAGCTTAAATCCGGGCGCGATAGTATCTGTAGTATCGAACGATGCAGTATTGACGGTTAAAGAAGGCGTACGAATCACAGTACAACCACAATCGGCAGTGATTTGTGAAGGGTCCGAAGCGACGATGAGTGTGAGTGCTACAGGTGCGGGTAGCTTGAGCTATCAATGGCAGTTAAATGGCAATGACATCGTAGGAGCAACTGACAGTATGTTGAAAGTAGCAGCTGTATCGGGCACAGATCAAGGCAACTATAGAGTAGTAGTTACAGGCGATTGCGGCAGTGTAAGCTCATCAGTAGCGATGTTACGCATGAAAACTAAGCCTGTTGTTTATGGTCCAACAGAGAACAAATTAAGCATCAAAGCGGGCGGTTACTTACGTTTGGCAGTAGCGACGGCTAGTGACCCGACGACGAAATACCAATGGTATCGCGGCAGCACAGCAATCACAAGTGACTCAAGTTCGAATGCTATCTACTCCAAATTTGGAGTAGGTGTAGGCACAGATGCAGGCAAATACTATTGCCGTGTAAGCAATGATTGCGGTTGGACGAACTCAGATACGACAGACGTTACGGTAACGACGGAAGTATCGAGTGTAGAAGAAGAGAATGCGCATGGA
>JAYRWT010000094.1:0-9075 GCA_041917855.1 Patescibacteria group bacterium
CGCTGCTTAGGCTTCTTGGCCTTTGTGGCATGCTTACGATTACTTACCAACTTTTTTCCCGTGTTAGCTATGCCTTGCGCGGGTGTAAGCACCTCAGCGTGCACAGCATTTTCACGAGCCACTGCATGCACTAATAGCCCAGCCATAGTGCTTAGTGCGTGTGTGGCCTTGTACACTACTTTTTCCACACTGCTGAGCTTGGGTTCAGGTAGATCAATTTTTTTAAGACCAACAATATCTACAGCAGGCGTGAGCTCGGCTGGCTTAGAATCTGGTTGCAGCACTACAGAGGTAGCAGACTGCTGTGGCTGAGCAACCTTACGGAAGACAATATCGCGCATACACCTATTGTAGGTGCATGCCAGGGTGCGGTCAATCTGAAATTTAGGCGAACTTGCGGATAAGTCCTCGCACCTTGCCCTGAATAGCTACGCGCTTGAAGAACATTGGATTCATGGTGGAGTTGGCTGGCTGCAAGCGAATGTAGTCTTTTTCTTTGTAAAAGCGCTTAAGTGTAACGTTATCGTTATCTATGAGCGCGACCACAATATCGCCGTTTTTAGCAATTTTAGTGTGTTCGATAATTACATAATCGCCGTTCATAATGCCATCTTCGATCATAGACTCTCCTTTTACACGAAGGGCATATACGTTATTGCCACTCATGTCACGAGGAATATCGATACTTTCATCGGTAGAAACTGCCTCGATTGGCTTGCCGGCTGCGATAGAGCCGAGTAGTGGGATACTGACGCTGCTAGATACCCGACTATCTGCTTGTTCGAGCACTTGAATAGAGCGCGCACTACGTTCCTCCTGGCTAAGGTAGCCTTTTTGGCGGAGAGACTCCACGTGCTCAGCAATGGTAGCCGTTGAGGACAAGTGAAAATGATCACCAATCTCGCGATAGCTAGGTGCGTAGTTGTGCTGGTCTATGTGGCCAGTAATGTATTCCAGAATTTGTGCTTGGCGTTTGGTGAGCGGTTCCATATGAGTAAGTTACCTTCGTGCACTTACTATACCGAACAAAAAGCGAATATGTCAACTGTTGCTACGCATACACTGGTATTTATGCTCTGCTAGCCTCTAATGTCATCACCAGCTCACAGTGTAGGCTATGTGGGAACATATCGATTGGTCGGAAGGATGTGATAGCAAGACCTGCTTGACTGAAGGCGGCGCAGTCACGCAAGGCGGTAGCTGGGTTGCATGAAACATAAACCAGCCTAGTAGTATTTCCCTGCTTAACCATGTTTGGGATGATGGTGCGAAGGGTGGGATGGATACCGGCACGTGGTGGGTCAATCAAAATGACATCTGCCGGGCCGTGCTGCCTGTAAAAGCTACTGGTTAGGACTGCCTCAACTGTTCCTGGTACTGGCACGATGTTTTCTAGATTATTTAGAGCTATATTTTCCTGGGCATCAGCAATGTTTGATGGGTTTTGCTCAATGCTGATAATTTTCTGAAACTTCGCTGAAGCAAAGATTCCGATAGTGGCAGAGCCGGCATAGAGGTCCCAGAGTATCTCACCTGATCCTGCTTGGCGCAGTGCTTCACTGTAAAGCGTCTCAACCATGGAACCGTTAGTTTGAAAGAAAGCATGAGGCGAAACTACGCAGCGATAATCGCCAATCTTTTCTGCCATTTTTTCTTTGCCAGCCAGTAGTCGAGTATCGATTTTAGTCGGTTGCAAAGGATATGAGCGGCTATGGTAGAGACTGGTTATGTTTGGAAAAGCCTGGGTAATGGCAGTCACCCATTCTGACTCACCTGGTACGGACTGCGTATCGCTCACTGTGCTTATTAAAATCTCTCCAGTATGTTTACTCTGCCTGATCAACAGGTGGCGTAACCAGCCTTGCTTGGTCTTGGGGTCATATAGTGTCCAGTTTTGTTTTTCAGCCCACTCTGCCACATACCTCACTATCTGCATGGATTCCGGTGACTGTAAAAAACAGTCATCAACGGCGATATCCGAGCTAGTACTCCCCTTGCGATGGCGGCTTGGCGATACATGGCCAGATTCATCACGCAGAAAGCTAAACCTGATTTTGTTCCTGAAATAGGTTGGGCACTCGTCAGGTGAGCCGATTATTGGTAAGCACTCTGTTGAATCTAATAAGAGCGGTGCAAAGAGTAGTTCCATCCACTCCTGTTTTGCTCGCAGCTGCTCTGCGTAGGTGACATCTTGGGTATCGCAACCGCCACATTCGTAAAAGAATGGGCAAATTGGGGTTGCGCTACGTGCTGCAAAAACCGGCTGGGTATGCACGCTAAATAGTTACCGAGGAGCCATACTCTGGTACACTGCTTTGCCAGCCAAGGTTCTCACTAACCGACTGTGAAAATGATGTGGCTGAACTGATTTCGCCATGAGTTACGTACACATGTTGTGGTGCCTTGCCCTGAAAACAGTGTAGCCAGTTCATTAGGCGTGGGTAATCAGCGTGGCCTGAAAACGCGCCACAGGATCGAATATCGGCATGGACGGAGATGTCTTGGCCATAGATTTTGACCTGGCGTTCGCCCTGGTGCAGCCGGCGACCTAGGCTACCCTCAACTTGGAACCCAATAATGAGAACAGTTGTAGTGCTGCTAGCAAGGTAGTTTTTTAGGTGGTGCATGATACGGCCACCATTCATCATGCCGGAACCAGCAATAATCACCTTGGCTCCCCGCACGTTTAGGATGGCCTTGGAGTCATTAGCGGTTGGAGTGTAGCGCAGGCCTGGAAAACTAAATAGGTCTCCGTACTGCAAGAGATCGGCTTTTGCTCCTTCCTCAAAGAAATCCACATTCTTACGAAATACATCAGTGGCGGCAATGGCCATTGGGCTGTCCAAGAAGATAGGTAGATCGCTTGGAATTTTTTGTTCAGAATGCAACTTGTTCAACTCGTATAAGAGCTCCTGGCTGCGTTCAATGGCAAAGGCAGGAATGAGTAGTGTCCCCTTCTCTCGCACGGTGTCCAGAATAGCAGTTCGTAGAAATTCCACGCGCTGCTCAACACCTTCATGTACTCGGTTCCCATAGGTTGACTCAATGATAATTGCGTCAGAACCGTAAAGACACTCGGCACTTTTTAGGAGTGGGATTGGTGTGTTGCCCAGGTCGCCAGAGAAGCAAATAGTTTTACCATCGGCTGTGATTTTAATAGAAGCCGAGCCAAGAATGTGACCAGCGTCTACAAAGTAGGCAGATACGCCTGGCGCAACCTGAACCTCTTGGTGATAGTCGACTGTAGAAAACATGCCCTCAAGTGGGTCTACGTCTTCTCGAGTAAACAGTGGGTCATGATCGTGGCGTTCAGCCTCATCCATAATCAGGTGAGCTGCATCGCGCAGGGTAATCATGGCGAGCTCAGCACTGGGTCGAGTAGTAAAAATCTTGCCTCTAAAGCCTTCTTTAAAAAGCTTTGGCATGCGACCTGTGTGGTCAAAGTGCGCATGGGTTAAGACCATGGCATCTATACTGGCTGGATCAAAAGGAAAAGGCAGATAGTTCTTTTCTTCTGAGTACTTGTTTCCTTGGAACATGCCACAATCAAGTACGACTTTGGCGTGTTCGGTTTCTATGAGGTAGCACGAACCAGTTACTTCCTGGTTAGCGCCGCAAAAAGTTAGTTTCATACACCTATTGTATCAGAGCCCAAGAATCTGACAGACCTTCGTCACATTTTCTTCAGTGTCGGTGAGATGATTTGCATTAAGTATGGTGATAGTAGCAGCATGCGTTTCGGCCAGTGTATTTTCAGTCTCAAAAGGTTGAGTGCGCGCGGCTATTTCAGCAAGTGTCGTGCCACGTTCAATCAAGCGCTGCTCCTGCACTTGCTTGCTAATACTGAGGTAAAAAATTCTCGTATTGGGATAGAGCTCACGAAGACGCAGGGCGCCAGGCAGGCTTATGTTGTACACAAGAATTTTATTATTAGTTCCAGCTGATGTATACGGTCGTGGTGAGCCAAACGTACCTCCTGGTGTGGTAATAGTGTCAAAGAAGGCACCCTCCTGCTCTAAACGCGTGAATGTTTCTTCGGTAACGTAGGTGTAATCTACTCCATTAACCTCCGTGCTGCGCTGTCTACGGGTTGTGGTACTAACCATACGGTGAAAAATAGCGGGGTGCACCTCGAGTAGCCTAGTGATAAGGGTGCTCTTTCCAGATGTGCTTGGTCCGGTAATGGCAATAATGCGTGGCAGGTTCATAGTGGGTGTTGTTGACGGTGGATATAGAGGGCAATAGCAGCAGCAGAGGCTACGTTTAAGGAGTGTACAGGACTTGGCTGCATGGGGAGCATGTAGCATGTAGTAATTTGATCCAGTGTTGCTGCTTGTACGCCAGTTCGTTCATGTCCGATCACGAGAGCCAGCTTTTCTGGTAGAGCTGCAGTAAGCATAGATACAGCTTTTTCTGTTAGCTCCAGGGCAGCAACTGTATAGCCTGCAGAGATTGCCTTACTGATGGCTTCCTGCGTAGTTACGTGGTAGCTCCAGGGTACGCTGGTTTCTCCACCAAGCGCTGTTTTACTGAGCTCGTGACGAGGAGGTGTTGGTGTTAAGCCACAAAGGTAAATGTGCTCACAACCAGCAGCGGCGGCGGTTCTAAAAATAGAGCCAATGTTGTACAAGCTCCTCACATTTTCCACGATTACTTGCATGTATCTAGCCTAGCAGAAAACTCCCTTTACAGATTGACAAATAAGCCAAAATCTGCTACTGTGCGCCTAGCGCATCCATGGATGGAACTCAGCGCAGTTGGACCTATACATGATCATGATCACGGAAAAGAAAGCACAGGCCCTCGTTGCCCTACTGCGGAGGATTATCTCCTCACAGGTGTGCACGCCACACCCGGGCTACTCCGACGTTTTTAGGGAGGTGGTAGGCTCTCTCCAACAACCTTCTTACTGGGCAGTGCATGAGCAGCGCCTAGCAGATGGTGTCACTCAACAACTACCCTTTGAGGCGTTAGTAAATTGGCATGAGTTGCAAGGCTTACCAAAGCTCCAAGCTCTGCTAGACCAGGACTACACTGATGGGATTGTTGGGGTTACCGACACACTCCTGAGCCTCTGGTTTATCCAGGTGCTAAAGGTCATTTACGGCCGTACCAATGTGGTAGCGCGCAGGCTGTGTAGCTTGTGTGATATAGATAGTGAGGAGCGACTGGTAAGAGTCTGGTCTTACGTACTCACCATTCACCACAAAGGTAATGGCGTTATCGCGAGTGAGTTCTTGACCGTTGGTAGTGCCTTGAATGAACGACTCAACGTCAAAGACCGCTCACTGATCACTCGAAGATCGCAGGCTGACGGCTCCATACTGAGTCCAAGCGACTGGCTTAGTAGCCGAGGTAAGGCCGCTTAGCGATAAATCAACAGGCTCGTCTCCAATTCCGGAGGCGAGCCTGCTGCGTTATGTGGGCAAAAATTATAGTGATGAGAGCTCTGAAAGAGGCTTCGAAAAATCTTCACCTGTTCCTAGATTCTTAACTGAAGCGCTACCTTCGTTTACCTCGCGTTCTCCAATAACTGCGGCAAAGCGCACCTTGGCGCGGTCTGCTGCTTTCATTTGTGCACCAACTGACGGCTTTGATAGATTTACTTCAATTTTTTTACCGGCGGCAAGCAAGTCAGGAATAAGTTCAAGAATTTTAGCCTTTCCTACTGCATCTGCTGCAATTAGGGCAATGTCAGGTTGCCCAGCCTCAGGTAAAGAGATTCCCTGCCGCTCCAGCTCCAGGGCAACGCGCTCTAGCCCAATACCTGCACCAACTCCGCCAACATCTGGGCCACCAAGCTCAGTGAGCAAGCCATCGTAACGGCCACCACCACCAAGCGAGCTCTGTTGACCACCAGCTTCGGTACTGGTCCACTCAAAGCAAGTGTGGCAGTAGTAATCTAGGCCGCGCACAATACTTGCGTTGAGAACAAAGGGTACTCCCCATGCATGTAGGTACTGCTGCACTTCTGAAAAATGATTCTGACTGCTCTCGCCAAAGTGATCGTGTAGCCTTGGTGCGTTTGCAACAATGCGTTGGTCGTTCTCGTCCTTGCTGTCGATAATGCGCAGTGGGTTTAGCTCTAGGCGGCGCTGCGAATCTTCGCTCAGTTGCTCACGCTGCGGTGTGAGAAACTCTACGAGTGCTTGACGGTATGCCGCCCGCTCCTCGGCTGTACCAAGCGAATTTAGTTGCAATTGAATACCTTGCAATCCAAGTTTTTGGAAAAACTGCCAGGTGGCGTAGATTACCCACACGTCAGCAAACGGTCCTTTCTCACCAAAAATCTCAATATCAAACTGGTGGTGCTCACGGTAGCGGCCCTTTTGCGGTCGATCGTAGCGAAAATTGTTTACCAAACTCCAGAGTTTAACCGGTTGCGGCATGGTGTGCATACCGTGCTCAATGTAAGCTCGCACAATGCCTGCGGTGCCCTCGGGACGTAGTGCATACTCATGCTCCTCTGAACGAATTCCCTTTACCAAGAATAGCTCCTTTTCCATGATGTCAGTGGCTTCGCCAACGGCACGCTGGAAGAGGTTGATTGACTCGTAGGTTGGTGTTTCAATTTTTTGGTAGCCAAACTGTTCTGCAACCAGAGCTGCGGTGCCTGTGATGTGCTGCCAGACTGGTTGCATGTTGGGGAGGATGTCCTGGGTGCCGCGAGGGGCTTGAAAGGTTGCCATTGCGATTATTTAGCGGAAGGAGTTTTTTCACCAAGTATCTCTAGCATTCCATGTGATGCATGCAGTGTGAAGCTCTCAACCTTGGGGTGAGCCAAAATAGTGTCGATAAGGCGTGGCTCCAGCTCGTGCATAAAGATCCTTTCTATGTTGCGCGCGCCTGCCTCTGGTTGGTACTGTTCACGTACCCAAGTAGTTACCGTGGAATCTGACTTGATAGCGATGCCACGCTTCTTGAGCATTTTAGCTAGTTCGGCGAGGCGACGTTCGACCAGTTCGGTAATTACCTTCTGTGATAGGGGCTGGTAGAAGATGGTGGCAGATAGGCGACCAAGTAGTTCCGGACGGAAAAAGCTTTGCAGCTCCTTACCAATATGTGATTCAAGTGCAATGTGCTCTTGTTCTGTCTGTACTTCAGTTGGTAGCGCAAAGCCAATCTTACTCATTTGGGTGTAGCTGGCCATGCCGATATTTGAGGTAAGAATGATCAATGTGTGCTCAAAGCTCGTTACCCGGCCTGTATTGTCGGTCAGTTTACCGTCCTCGAGTATCTGCAAGAGTACATTAAATACATCGGGATGAGCTTTCTCTACTTCATCAAAGAGAACCACTGAGTAAGGTCGGCGCCACACTTGCTCGGTAAGCGTGCCTCCTTGGTCAAAGCCTACATAGCCAGCGGGAGCACCAATCAGGTTACTAACGGTATGGCGTTCCATAAACTCACTCATATCAATTTTGACCAGAGCTTTCTCGTCTCCAAATACTTCTCTGGCCAGAATGCGTGCTGTTTCGGTTTTGCCTACTCCCGTGGGGCCAACCAAAAGAAAGCTACCAACTGGCTTCTTACTTGGCTGCAACCCTAGCTGAGCGCGCACCAAGGCTTGGCCAATTTTAGTAATCGCTTGTTCTTGACCAAGAATGTTCTTTTGCAGGGTGGTGCGTAAGCGCTTAACGTCAAGCGGCTCCAAGCTCTGCGTAATTTGATTGATTGGTATACCCGTGCGATTTGCAACTACTTGGCTAATTTCGGTAGGAGTAACACGGTGTACGGCCTTACGTTTTTTACTGGGCTTGCTCAATGATTTTAGCTGCTCACGTAAGGCTACTTCTTCATCATTCAATAGCTTGGCTTGCTCCCAATCATTTGGGGTGATTGCTTGCTCGATAACTTCTGCTTTTAGCTCAGCTAGTTCCTCTAGACGCTCTTTAATCTTAACTTCCTCTAGAAAACTAGTACTGCTTTCGGCATGGTAGGTTGCGGCTTCATCTAGAATATCTAGAGCTTTGTCCGGGAGGAATCTATCGTGTACATACCTGACTGCCAAATCTACAGCGCTACGAATAGCATCATCGCCAATTACTACACGGTGGTGTTTTTCTAGGTTAGCTTTTACACCCTTAAGCATGGCAATTGCTTCGCTTGGGGTTGGCTCCTGCACCATCACAGTTTGGAAACGGCGATCTAGCGCTTTGTCCTTGAGAATGTGCTTGCGGTATTCTTCATAGGTAGTTGCACCTATCAGGCTAAGGTCGCCACGAGCAAGCGCTGGTTTGAGGATATTTGCAGCATCAAATCCTCCCTCACTACTGCCGGTGCCAGAGATGGTATGGATTTCATCGATAAACAGAACGCAGTTACCGTCCTCAACTACTTCAGCAATAACGTTTTTTAGGCGCTCTTCAAACTGACCACGGTACATGGTACCTGCGACTAATAAGCCAAGGTCTAAAGTAAGCACACGCTTGCTGGCAAGGGCGCGTGGTACCTGCCCCTTGGCAATACGCTGAGCTAGGGCGTCCACGAGGGCTGTTTTTCCTACACCTGGCTCGCCGATAAGTAGCGGGTTGTTCTTTTTACGTCGTAGTAGCACATGAATCATCTGCTCAAGTTCGCGCTCTCTGCCAGTAATTGGGTCAAGCTCGCCTTCTTCGGCAAGTTCGGTAAGGTCGGTAGTGTATTTTTCTAGTTCTGACTCTGCCTCCCCTTCCTGCTGCAGCCGCTCTTGCGCCTGACCGGGCCGGCGCGAGGTTTGGGCCATGGTGCTTACACTAAATATCCACTCCGAGAGTCGCGCAACAATGAGGGCTGCGTCCAGGCCAGCAGCTTTAAGTAGGTGGTTCCCCAAAAAACGATCATCACGCGCAATGATGTACAGGATGTGCTCTACTTCTACGTGACTAAACCTAACTCGGCGAGCAAGCTTAATAGACTCTTCAAGTAAAAGCTGCATCTCCTGGGCCTGGCCAGGTAAGGGCTCCTCCTGGGGAGGGAGTGGTGCTAGAGCTTCAAAAAGATTGGTATAGCTCGCGCCAAGCTGCTTCAGTAAATCCGAGGCAGGAGTGAGGTTTTGGGCGAGGATGCCTAGGAGCACCATGTCACTTTGGACAG
>JAYRWT010000095.1:0-13143 GCA_041917855.1 Patescibacteria group bacterium
CTTCTCCGTTAGTTCCTATAAAAAAGAGCTGCAGTGCTCAGTGGCAAATCATAACAGAACAGTTTGTTGCCAAGGTAGCGTGCGCTCGTGCGTCGTAGTGATCAGTCGGGCTTATCGTTTACTCTGTTGCTGAGAGCAGTACGACACGTGCAAAAGTTACTGTACCAGGAGAGAATGTCAGTGTCAACAGTTTTGCCTCACTTTGGCTTTCCGCGGTATTTTTTGGCAATATTTTGAGGTAAATTTTTTATTTTACGGCTTAGTCTAAGCATGGCTTAATCTAAATATGGCGCATTTGTTCAGCCAACCAGGTAAGTGCCTTGCTCTAACGAAAGAACGGCACCGCCTAGTTGGCAGTACCGTTCTTTGCTTGTAGTCGTCCACGTTACGGGACGACATAGAGTAGAGCATTTATGATTACACCCGCTCCAAAGGTGATAATTAGCAGGTTGTCACCCGATGTAAAGGTTCCCGCCTGCATGTAGCGATCGAGCGTAATGAAGATCGAAGCGCTCGAGGTATTTCCTCGCTCTTCGATCACATTCAGCACGCGAGATTCTTCGAGGCCAATCTTTCTGCCAATCGCCCGAATCATGCTCAGGTTGGCATTGTGCGCCAGCAGGTACGTTCGATTTGGATCTACGACTTCTATACCCGCCCCGGCAACGAGGTTTTCTAGGTATTTCGGCGCTTCCTGAATCATGTACTTGTGCAGCCCTCTTCCGTCAGAAAGGTAGCCGTCACGCACTTCATCATCCGCCGCCTCAGTACCCTGACCAAAGCTAACGGCAATGTCGTGCAACGACCCAGCCATTGCACCCAAGGAGTGAATGAATCCCCTCCCAGGTTCGCAATTTGGATCAGCTCGCAGTACCATTGCCCCCGCACCGTCGCCCCAGAGACCCGCATTAAGCGTGGCCATGTTCGAGCCCCGACTGAAGGGTTGCTCGGCAAAAACCAGCAGTGCGTACTCGATGTTGCACTCGCGCATCATGGCAATTGCCACGCGCAGTGCCTGGCCGGACGAGGCACAGGCAGCGAGCAGATCGAATCCGTCGGCAGATCCATCGGGAACCCCGAGGGCATGTGCCACCTTGCAGGCCATTGCCGGATAACTTCGTGCCGGCATCGAGCCTCCACTAATTATCAGGCCGAGTTTTGTGCGATCAAACTCCGGGCATGCTTGCTCGGCTCTGTCGCAAGCAATTTCGGCAGCCTGAATGCTGAGCTGGGTAGGGGTAACGTCCATAGGACAACGCCACCGCCAGTTAACTCCGACTGTTTCCTTGAGCGTGGTGAGAGATCTTTCGGAAATCTCCGCTCCGTTATTTTGCAGTTCTTGCAAAACGTGTTCAGTGCTCACCATCTCACCTGCTGGTGGATGTGGAGAGCCGACGCCGATGATTGTGATTCCGCACGTAGTTGTCATGGTTCATCCACCTAGTCATCACTATATATCAGAAAGCAATTAAAAAAGCCATGAGCCTGGTGCATACACACGTGCATGCCATATAAAAAAGTGGCCACCCTTGCAGGTGGCCACAAATTCATACGGAACCAAGATTACTCAAGGTCACCATCTGATAGAAATGCACGCAGCTCTTCACGAGCGCGCGCAGTGGCATCTAGATCACCGATAGCTTGTCGAGCCGTGCGTAACGCCTGGTCGACTGAACTGTCTGGCCCAATTGTTTCGTAGAGCCCTTGCAGCACGTGCGTGCTTAGTTCGGCAATGTTCAGTGAAGTTGCCAATGCTGACAGCGTAATACGCTCTGCCTGAAATTTCTCCAGTGCAGCACGTACTTGGTCCATCAACACCGTAACTTGCTGCTGAGCCTGCTCATACGAATCCGCAACAGCCTTGGCCGCAACGTACTCAGTCTGTGCTTGAGCAGCAAGCACTTCGTCACTCACTCGCCGGCGAACATCCCACTCCGCCGCAGTATCCTGCGACTCACGAGTAAGGTCATTGAGTACCGCGGCGGCAAAGTAGGCATTACGAATGTACCGAACGCGTGGCATGGTTTTTGCCTGCCACTCGTTGAGCACCCGATCACCAGATGGGGTCGACACTAGACCAACCCCATCTGCCGCACTTCGGCCTCGGTTAGATCGCGACCTGCGTACACCACAGCCTCAGCGTCTTCGCCCATCCACATGACCCAGACACACTGACCGGTAAAGTCGGCAGAGCCACTATCCCAATCCAGACGCATGTCATAGTAGGCAACAGTGTCACCCGCACGACGCAAAACTGCACTTGGCAGATCATCTTGGAACTGACTGACGTCAGCCACCAAGGATGTTAGCTCGATTGTTGACTGTTTGCCGTCACGATTTTTTCCGTACACGCCACTAATTAACCAGCGGCAGCCACGGAAATTATCGACCCACTCATCGATGTCTGTCGTTTTACCGGCAGCATCATCGGCGAGCAAGAACTTGCGTTCTTGACCAAGCAGGGTGAGCTCGGCGCGGGATGTGGGCAACTCTGTCAAAATCCTCCACTTGCGTGGCGTCTTTATGAGTAGAATGTCCCCGGACAGAAACAGGAACGTAGTGTCGGCACTACCTTGCGGTGTGAACACCTTGGCAAATGCAGTCGCCACTACCGTACGGTCTGCCTTCCATTTACCGGAAACAGCCGGTGAAATTTCGGGAACGTCACTTACAACCTGACCGGCTTTCGCCATGTCGATAGTCAGTGGCTCACACGACTCTACTTGCGCAGGGTCGGCTTTTTCTCCCTTTGGAGCTGCCCGCTCCCTGTCGATGGTCCGGCCCGATCCTTGCAGATCAGGTGCCTGCCTCCAGGTGAGCCACCAGCGTTCCAGATACTCTGGCCACAGGTAGTCATACACCCAGTACCCAAACAGAACCACAATTGCGAAATAGGCTGCAGCTTGCAGCCAGTGAAATACCGTCCACATGCTGTTATCCTCCATCTCCACGTGAACCCGCTCCAGGTCCACCATAACTTCCTGATCCAGGCGAACTTGAGCCACCACCCCCTAAGCCGCTACTGGATGAACCACCACCCCCGAAGCCGCTACCGGATGAACCCCCGCCAATGCTACTACCCGAGTCATCGTCATCACTGTCGATCGTCGGTGGCGGCGGAACGTACGTATCCACCGCGTCGTATGCCTGGCTCGCGTAGCTTGCAGCGGACTGGTAGCTACGTAGTGCACTGAGCGGGTCGTCAGACTCGTTCAAACGCCCAGTCGAGTAGTAGCTGCGTGCTGTGCGCACTAGCTCCTCAGCCTCGCTCTGATCGTTTTGTGACCATTCGCGTATGTGACTATCGGCGTCGCCAATGGCACTTGATGCTCGTGATCGCGCTGAAGGTAGTGATGAAACAGCGCGCTGCACTGCGTCGTCAAAGTCTTCAACCCTAGCTATGTACGCATGCAGCTTTTGCAGCTGACTACGCACATTTTCGAGCAAGTCTTGTGCCCCATAGAAATCTTGTACGTCCATGCCGTTTCGCCGTCTGACTTCCGTCAGGTTTTGATCAAGCACCGAGAACGTTGATTCCCATTCACGCAACCCACCGGTAAAATCCTTCGAGCGATAAGCCCGGTAAGATTCAACTCGACGAGCAGCACTGTAGACCTGCGGTAGCGCCGAGCGCGCACTCCACAGCGAACGAGCCGCCTCTTGCGAGACTGACTGAACCGTAGCGCGCAACTCAGGTATGCGATTTGCCAGTGAGAAAGCCTGCGTGCGTAGTGCACGCGCCGCTTCGCCCTTTTCGTAAATCAGCACATAATCGGGCCGCGCGTCGCGAGGGTCGATTTTTTTACTGAGCACCGCAAGGGCGTCGGCCTGGCTGTTAATCTGAGCAATCACAGCTTCAGCGTCGCTGAAATGCCGCTTGTAGTAGCCCTGCTGCACAAGCTCTGCTACTCGGGTTTTCACCTCGAGCGCATCTGTACGCATTCGGGGTTCCGCTTGCGTATAGTGTGCGAGTGCAGTATCGAGCTTGGCGATAAACGTCGCAACCTCTTTTTGAATTAAGGCGGTGGTAGCCACTACCTGTTTTGCACGGGCAGTTGCTCGCTCAATTGGTCGCGGATCTTCGGTTGTCGGCAAAGCCACCAAGTAGTCATGCTCGCTAGTAACGCGCATGATTGCCTCGGTAACTGATAGCGTATCGGTGTACTTAGGATGCTGAGTTTTTGCCTCAGCTACCTGTTGGTCGACGTGCTGGAGTGACGATAGCACCTGGGTCATTCGCGTGAGCTGTTCATCTCGCGCGTGCAGTATGCCGCTGTATGCCATGGACTTACCAAAGCCACACAGCAGAGCAAACACAAACAGACCAAGGCACATTTTTGGAATAGTCCACTTGTTTCCTTCCATGTTTTCCTCGTAGATTCAAAGTCCATCCAGCGCTTTCGCACCTGCACATTGGCAATTCGGACGTGCTGCGGTTATACCAAAAAGTACCTGATTTGTACAGGTTATTTACTGGTAGCGCCCTATGCTTTCTGCGAAAATACACCCATGATCCCCGCCCAAGAAGCACTCCGTGCGCTAGCTAACCCCGAGAAAGCTGCCTTCTTCCCCCGCTTCTTTAAGAGTGGCCCAGGCCAGTACGGTGAGGGAGATAAGTTTATAGGTGTTACCGTTCCCCTGCAGCGTAGTGTGGTAAAGCAGTTTTCTTCTCAGATTAGTTTTTCAGATTTGACTCAAATGCTGCAGAGCGAATGGCACGAAGATCGTTTAACTGCACTCCTTATACTGGTGGACCAGTATAAAAAAGCGCGCAAAAACCAAGTAAAGCGTAAAGAGATTATTACTCTATACCTAGCAAACCTGACACGCGTTAATAACTGGGACCTTGTTGATAGTAGTGCCCCCTACCTTATCGGTGAAGCAGTACGCGCCGGTGAGCTCTCAGAAGAAGTATTGTGGAAACTAGCTAATAGTGGCCACTTATGGAGCGAACGTGTAGCAATGGTTTCAACTTTTGCTTTTTTACGTAAGGGTAATGGCTCTACGTATCTTACCTTTGCCCTAGCCGAGCATTTTCTCAGCCACAACCATGATCTTATGCATAAAGCGGTAGGCTGGGCACTGCGTGAAGCTGGCAAGTACGAACCACAAAAGCTACGTGATTTTTTGACTGCCCATGCTTCTATTATGCCGCGCACTGCCCTACGCTACGCTATTGAGCATTTTCCAGTGGCTGAACGTAAAGCGTACCTAGCAATGCGCACTTAGTTTTTTGCTCCGCATAAAACTACGTTCATATTTGGCAGTGTCGTTCTGTTTGCCAGAATTTTCCACCACGTATGCGCACGCTCCTACAGATTAATGCTATGTAAAAGTGATTGACTAAGAAGCACTTTTAGGCTAGATTCGCCTTGATTCTGCTTGAATCAGTCGGTAGGTTACTATGATCATTGAAAATTCATCATTTTTGAGTCGTAGCACTGCGCGCTTTGGATGGCTAGCGGGGCTCACCCTGGTTGCCGCCGGCTCGGCGGGACTATTACTCCAGTGGTGTGCGCAATGCCTCCACACAGACTGGATTACCGCTGTGGTTTTGCCCGTTGTGGGCATAATGTTTGCAGCTCTTGTGGCTTGGCTATCCTTACACAAAAAGGCTAGTGCGGGCACAAAGGCTCAGTACCGCACACTTGTTGTCTTGTGTGCTGGGATTGTGACTCCGATTCCCTTGGGCCTGATGGCCTTAGGGTTTCAGACTTGCAACCTGTGCATACTGGTTTGGATCGGGGTGTCTATTCTATTCATCCTTGAAACAACTGTTGGCTCATGGTTGGCAAAGACCGCAACTGTGGCTTGGTTAGCATCCCTAGTGCTTTCGCTTGTAATCTGGAGAAACCAGGTTATGAATCTGGAAGCCAAGGGCGCGCTTATCAGCTTGGGTCTGCGTAGTCCTATACCGGAGAATGGTCCGGCTATAGGTAAGCAAATGCCACCTGACCCGCCTCTACCGGCAACGGCACGTGTCCTCTTTTGGACGAATTGCCCTTGCCCTCTAGATGCGGTCCAGCAGGTGCTTACTCACCTTGCCAAGCAGGGAGAGTCACCCATAATCGTCTGTTTGAGTGAGCGCCCAGAAATGTTGGCATGGTCACCGAGGAGTCAGATATACGTTGTCTCTCCCGAAGTGTTCAGCGCGTGGGAAATTTCCCCCACGCTCCCTCATACTTTTGTGCGTACACAGGACGGCAAAGTTACGAGCAATCGGGCCGTAACTGACCTTTTGAAGGATCAAGAAAAGTGAAGAAGCGAGCTTTTACCCTTGTGGAGCTGCTCGTCGTCATAGCAATCATTGCTGTTTTGGCGGCGCTTATGTTCCCTGTTTTTGCCAACACCCGTAAATCCGCAAAGATCACGGATGCACGGTCACGACTACACCAGACTATGGTTGCCATCAATCTCTATCGTCCTGATTTTGATGACAGCATGCCTGCAACTCTCAAAAACCTCATCGGATACGGCAAGCCGAGTATTACCAAAGACATACTCACCTGTCCGATCAGCGGACGTGAGTTCTTCTATCCCTTCAATTACCACCTAATCCAACAGACTGGTACCTTGAAGGATATCGCACCAGAATTCGAGCCTTCGCGTGACTCGGCCATCAAGGCCATGTACATACATAGGTTCGATTGTGGGTCTGCAAACACGAAGTGTGATGTTCGAACCTTCGAAAATCCCACCACGCGCCAGACCTTCACCTACACCACTCCGAAGAACGCTAGCCCAGAATCATATTTGGTACTGGCGGGCTTCCTCGACGGACATGTTGACTATGTTCCCGCCTTGGAAAAGTGGGAGCTGGCACACATCAAGCAAAAATGAGACACATCATCCAAAGGGTACGCGCATTGCGCAACCCAATCATGTTCATAGCAGTCCTTGTATTGGGCGTCAGTATCGCCTTTGCGGCCGATGATGGCAGCTGCTGGAAGCCCAGGCTCCCAGTCTGCCCCGATGGGGTCAGTAGCCAAAACGGGAAGCGTTGTGGCCTGGAGGCCGTGATCGAGGTTACGGACGAGATCGAGCGGACCCAAGAAGCATTCTGCGATGGCCACTCCAAAGGCTGTCAGAATGCTGACAAGCAGTGCAACGTCAAAAGGATCAAGGACGCCACTTGGCGCAGAGTGTACTGCGTCAAATCTGGCGATCCTGATAGCCGAACACCTATCGGGTGGTGTCTGGACCAGGAGTTTGGCAACCAGAACACCAACACTGATTGCTCCGGCAAAAAGTGTCGTCCAAATACGTCGAAGATAGGTCCAACCAAAGGTACTTCCCCGACTGAATAGCGGGTGACGAACCTAAGCACAGAACCCCCGCCCGTAACTGGGCGGGGGTTCCTGCGTATACTCTGATTTCTTTGGTGGACCGATACTTCGTGTCCAGTCAGGCTATGCCTGAATAGGACACTTGTGACTTTAGTGCAATGCACCAAAGTAGGAGATTCTCACTCCACAGGACCTCTGTCACCCCTACGGCACGCAATACAAAAAACACCTCTAGGAGGTGTTTTTTGTATTGGTGGACCCTAGGAGATTCGAACTCCTGACCTCCTCGGTGCAAACGAGGCGCTCTACCAACTGAGCTAAGGGCCCGAAAGAAGTGAGTAAAGAAAATTAGTGCAAGGCGCACAACCAAGACTAATTAACCCTACCTAATCAAAAATACGTGCCATTGCACGATCTGTACTATAGCAAAAAATTCCTATAAACCAAACAGGCCTGGTCTAGAGACAACCAAAAAACCAAGCAAAATCACAATAAAACCACCAATCTTCCACGCGGCATAGGAGCCAGAAGCACCAAACATACGCTCAGCCCAAGCCATCGTCCCAAATGTACGTACCAGCGGAAAGCTGTACTTAATCATGACAAACCCGATAGCGATAGCAATTAGCAAGATGAGATACTGCATACCGCTAGTATACCAGGGCGCTAAAGCCGTACAATACAGGTATGGATCAAGCGAGCCTGCGTATCGCCGTTTTTTCGATTGAGATAGTGCTCGCTATTGGCCTCATCTTTTGGCTACGCGGATCGGTTCGAGGTGTACCAGCTCCTTGGCATTTGATTGGTAAGGTACTCATCTACGGCGCCATCTGCGCCCTCGTAAGCGCCTACATTACGCTCAAGTACTCATTTAACCTGGTTGAAATCGAGAAAACCAACCAAACTGCCGTGCTACAGTTTGGCAGCTGGATGGTCTTGGCTAATATTTTAGTGGGCGCCTTGGTAGAAGAGTTGGCCAAGTACGTAATTGGTGTTTTTGTGCTCATTGATAACAAGAGTGTCCGGCGCCTAAGCGACGTGATTATTTACATGATCATTGTCGGACTCGGCTTTGCTCTGGTAGAAGATGCACTCTACCTACTTGAGCCAAGTGTAAACGCCTCGTATCGCTTGCTCAGTTTTTACCTACACGCTGGCACTACTGCGATTATGGGCTATAGCATGGGTAGGTTTAGGTACGGCTTAGCTGGCTACCGCGAGCTGCTGCGCGCCCTCTTGGCAGCCATCAGTTTGCACGGCGCATACAACCTGGCTACGCAAATTCAAAACCGCGAGTACAGTTTGTACCTCATGATTGCCCTGGCCGCTCTCATTAGTCTTCAGATTTTCATCCTCTTCCGCAAAACGGTGCAGGAAGAGTACGAACTAAACCAGCGTGATACTAAACCAAAAAAACCGACCAGGCTTTTGAACCTGGCCGGTAAACGCTAGAGAGCTTGGGATTAGTTTCCCATTTCCATTTCTATACTGGAACCGTTATTGCTGTAATCCATGTCGCCACTATTTGAGCTTGTGGCTGCTAGCCCCACAAAGGCCATAATTACACCAAAGAACATGAAGAAGGCTAGAATGCTCACACCAAAGCTGACGGCACCCCAAATGGTCCAAACTCGCTGCGTCTGCTTAAATTCTTCTACGCTTTTAAATGGGCGATTCTGCCAAGCCCACTCGTTACCCTTGGCACCTAGGACAAATGGCATAACAATGTTCACCAGTGGAACAAAGCAGAGTAGAGCAATCCAGGTTCGATGACTGACGCCCCAAATCCAGTTAAGAAAGAACGCACCCCAGTTCCAGCCGTGTAGTTCAGCTGGGAGCGGACCGTTACTACCTGGCACAAAGGTGGCAGGGTTTACGCCTTGATTGATTGTAGGACTTGGATTGCTAGCCTCCGGTGCGGGGCTGGCAGCAGCTGGAGTTTGAGTAGCAGTGGCATCTGGACCAGGCATTGCCGCCATAGCTGGGGTGGCTTCTAAAGCGGTCTCTGGAGCAGCCTGTGCTGCCGGAGCTTCGGCCACAGGAGCAGTAGCTGGCGCATCAACGGCAGGAGTAGATGGAGCAGAGACTTCCTCTGGTGCTGACATTTCTACAGCAGCTGCTTCTGCGGTAGAGGCTGGTGTGGCTGATGGCTCGGTTGCGGAGACTGGTTCAGCAGTTGACCCAGCAGTAGTGGTTGTTGGTTCTTCCATATAAGAAATTAGGAGATTATACCTTATTCTAGATTTATTCTTGGTTAAGAGTAAAGCTATAGAGGCACTCCAGGAGATAATGTGACCAAACCAAGACAAAACAAAAACCGGCGCATGCCGGTTCTTGTTTTGGTGGGCGATTCAGGACTCGAACCTGAGACCTCGTCATTATCAGTGACGCGCTCTAACCACCTGAGCTAATCGCCCTCGCTTTACGTACAGCCTATCTACTAAACAAAAATGACCAAAATTGGTACTGCCCCAGTCTAGCTTAAAACCTGGTTTCTGCCAAGTTCTATACATGCACAGTTTATTTTTCAATAAAAAACGGAATCAATCGTTAGTCCCTTGAATACTAGGTATTCTAGGGCATCAGGATGTATTCCGTATTTTTTGTCACAAAGCGAAACAAGTGAGATGCAATAAATGTTGCAGTGAACTTAACTGACCGTTTGGGTCAGAGGCTGTCCATTTCACAAACACCCTTTGGGGCAAGGTGCCCCACCTACCTATAGAGAGGTAAGTTCGACCGTTGACGCTGGAGTATTGGCTACTCTTACGAGTACCCAGCCATGCGTCTATCCTTTAGAAAGGAGGTGGTCCATCCGCACGTTCCCGTACGGATACCTTGTTACGACTTAACCCTGATCATCGAACTCGCCGTAGTGCATAAAATGCCCTTCGGGCGCTCCCGACTTTCGTGGTTTGACGGGCGGTGTGTACAAGACCCGAGAACGTATTCACGGCCGTATGGCTGACCGGCCGTTACTAGTGATTCCAACTTCAAGGAGTCGGGTTGCAGACTCCTATCCGAACTGAGGGAAGGTTTGGTGGGATTAGCTCCGCCTCGCGGCTTGGCAACCCATTGTTACTTCCCATTGTAGCGCGTGTGTCGCCCAAGGCGTAAGGGCCACGCTGATTTGACATCATCCACACCTTCCTCCCGGTTAACCCGGGCAGTTTCCTGTGAGAAATACAACACAGGATGTGGGTTGCGCTCGTTGACCGACTGAACGGGACACTTCACAGCACGAGCTGACGACAACCGTGCAACACCTGTCACCGAGTTCCTTGCGGCACGGCTCTATTTCTAAAGCTTTCTCGGGATGTCAAGCCTTGGTAAGGTTCTTCGCTTAGTGACGAATTAAACCACACGCTCCACCACTTGTACGGGTCCCCGTCAATTCCTTTGAGTTTTAAACTTGCGTTCGTACTCCCCAGGCGGCTCACTTAACGCGTTAGCTTCGGCCCAAGAGGGGGTCGATACCCTCCAAGACCTAGTGAGCAGCGTTTACGGCGTGGACTACCGGGGTATCTAATCCCGTTTGCTCCCCACGCTTTCGCATCTCAGTGTCAGAAAAAGCCCAGTACGCTGCCTTCGCCATTGGTGTTCCTTTGAATATCTACGGATTTCACTCCTACACTCAAAGTTCCGCGTACCCCTGCTATCCTCAAGTAAGGCAGTATGAACAACCTTCCCGACGTTGAGCGTCGGTCTTTAATCGTTCACTTACCAAACCACCTACATGCGCTTTACGCCCAGTAAATCCGGACAACGTTTGCACCCTCCGTATTACCGCGGCTGCTGGCACGGAGTTAGCCGGTGCTTATTCGCTAGGTACTCTCAAAAATTGCTCCCTAGCAAAAGGAGTTTACAGTCCGAAAACCTTCATCCTCCACGCGGCGTTGCTGCATCAGACTTTCGTCCATTGTGCAAAATTCCCAACTGCTGCCTCCCGTAGGAGTTCGGGCCGTGTCTCAGTCCCGCTCAGGCAGATCATCCTCTCAGACCAGCTACCCGTCGTAGGCTTGGTAGGCTTTTACCCCACCAACTACCTGATAGGAAACAGGCCGCTCTCAAAGCGCCTTGCGGCTTTGGTATTGCTACCATATGCGGTATTACCCCATCTTTCGATGGGCTATCCCCCACTTCGAGGTACGTTCCTGTTCATTACTCTGCCGTCCGCCACTAGACTATATTCCGAAGAAATAGCCACGTTCGACTTGCATGTGTTAGGCACGCCGCCAACGTTCGTCCTGAGCCAGGATCAAACTCTCCAAAAAGATTTGGAGCGAACTAGGTAAACCTAGTTGCTGGCATATCTATAAAAATGTGAATTGAGGTTCACTGCAACATTTAGTGCATTTCAAAATTCTCTATCTTGTTTGCGCTTGTTGTAACAGTTAGCTGAATATACATAGGTGCTGTATTCCTAAGTATTCAGCGCAGAATTGTTAACGGCCAAAGAAATGACTACTCAGCTGGTGAGTAGCTAAAAGAACTGTACCTGATTCATACCAGGGTGTCAAGCATTTTTTCTAACCTGTTACGAGTTGTAGAAAACGCGCAGTTGGTTGCGGTAGTTTTTTAGGTGTTTGCTGGCGTGCAGTGAGCAGTAGCCAGATTTTGCTCATTACCATCATTGGCAGCCTTTTGCACCAGAGTGTTGGTATAAACAAAACCATTAGCCTGTAGTCCGTTATATTCGGCCAGGTTGAATACTGCCATATCCCAGCTCCAAGCTGGAGCGTTGTCGGTGGTATAGCTGCCGGCAGATTTAGAACGGTTGGCTACATCAGCAGGCGCTGGAGTGTTCTCTAGCTGCGCCCACACTGAATATACCGCACCACCTTTATCGCCTACGTACTGCAAGAATTTCTTGCTGCCACTTGGAATCGGGCAGGAGCGAATCAGTACATAGTCTGGTAGTGAGGCTTTTTCAGCAGTATCAAGCGCACCAACGCGGTTTTTAGGATCTTTAGGGTAAGAGTTCAGAAAGTTTCCAGCAACCAATGCTTCTACAATGCTATTTGCCGCATAGGTACGATCTTGACCATCAACCGCATTTTTAACCTGTATCCTTTTAGCATTAATCTTGCCGTAAGCGCGTCCGCTAGCTCCGGTGCACCCCACGGCATCTGCGCCAGTTGGCAGAATCATGTTTGGTACTGGGTCATCTGGAGGAGTTTTGATATCAGCTGGTAAAACACACTTGTCATACTGTCCTGAGGCGCCGGCTACTGGCATGCGAATAAAGCTTGTACCCGTTGCCGTAATATAGTTATTTACCGCCGCTCCAATTGTGGCAACGTCCGCTTTTCGAGCCGCGTCACGAGCCTGGCTCTGTGTACGTGAGTAATTAATACCTAGCAGTACAGCCAAAATAGCAATAATACTAATACTAACAATTAGCTCTATTGAGCTGAAGCCGGGCTTGCGTAGTAGTGTGGGGGTGCGTCGCATAGTCGTAGATTAATCTCCTAAGCAGAAGCCTGGTTTTGCAGGCGGTGGAGGAACTGCTGTGCCTCCATTCGTTCCACCATTTGAACCGCCATTGGTGCCACCGTTAGTACCTCCACCATTTGAACCACCATTAGTTCCGCCTCCGTTAGTACCTCCACCATTTGAACCGCCGTTAGTTCCGCCTCCATTAAAGCCGCCATTAAATGTTCCGTTTGTTCCACCGTTGGTGCCTCCATTAGTGCTTCCACCATTTGAACCGCCGTTAGTTCCGCCTCCGTTAGTACCTCCACCATTTGAACCGCCGTTAGTTCCGCCTCCATTAAAGCCGCCATTAAATGTTCCGTTTGTTCCACCGTTGGTGCCTCCATTAGTGCTTCCACCATTTGAACCGCCATTGGTGCCA
>JAYRWT010000096.1:0-1954 GCA_041917855.1 Patescibacteria group bacterium
AGGTCATTGCTTCTAGTGGTGGCAGACCAAAGCCCTCGTAAAAAGAAGGCATCACGTACATGCTGGCGTGAGCAAAGAGTGCAGGTAGTAGCTCATCTGGTGCAAATCCAGGCGTAATAATGTCGTCTACAAATGGAGAGCCGGCAATCGCATCGCGCACAGACTGCGGAGCAGCCTCTTGCCGGCCAACCAGCACAAGCTTATGCGGCGCACCCGTAGCCTGCTTAAACACATGGAATGCCTCTAAGATTACATCTATGCCTTTATGCGCTCGCCACTGACTCCAAAATAATACGTAGGGTTCACGAGCGCCCAAGTAATCTTGTACACGCTTTTTACTACCAAATGGAATCTCATACTTATAAGGACCACCAAGGTAAATTACTTCCATTCGAGCATGAGGTATGCCGAGTAAGCGCTCTGCATCGTGTGCTGTGTTTTCAGTGATAGCAATTGCCCGCTTTGCACGTTTAATGGCGAGTGAAAGTACATGCTTGTATACCAACTGCTTATAGCGACTCTTTGCTCCCTTGCTAGCTGCCTCCGGGTAGAGCATAAGGGTAAAGTCATGAATCGTCACAACGTAGGGCCTGCGGTAAAGAATAGGGTGGTTAAAATTCAAAAAATGAACCAGGTCAAAGCGGTAGGAGTTAAGTATTCGTAAGAAAGTAACTTGTTCAGCGTAGCTGTAGTGGGGCACGTCTACTACAACCATGTCCACGTTGGGGAGATCGATATCCCACTCCACCTCATCTGCCTTACTGATAAATACGGTGTAGTGGTTGAGCTGATCTACTGAAAACAGGTGTGAAAGAAGCTCGCGGGTATATCGACCAATACCGCCAGTGGTGGAGCGATAAAAGCGAGCATCGATGCCTATATGGTGGGAACGGCGGCTAGGAGTGAGATGCATACGGATTTTCACCTTACCACAGATTGACATTTGGCTCAAATTGTGCTAAGATTGCGCCGCAATGTACCGCTCATACTTATCTGAACACGAGGTTCGTGGCTTCATACGGCCTAAGCCAACTGCAAACTGGTTTAACCAGATTGCACTCCCGCTGGCTAGCTTTATAGTGGCCGCAACTCTAGTCTGGGGCGGTACCAACCTTAGCGCCCTACAGCGAGCTAATAGTGCTGGTTTTCCTGCAAGTGTTGTCCTTGCTGATGCAGGCACACCCGCACCCACACTACCCGCAGTTGTCAGTACGCCTACCCCAAGCCCTACGCCAGAACTGCCAACCATACCCGCTGAATCTATTTCTTATAGCGCAGTTGGTGTAAGTGCTCCGGTTCGCTGGAATACACCAATTGATGAAAAAACAGTTCTGACACAACTTCAAGAAGGTGTTGTGCATATTAAGAACACTGCACTTCCTGGTCAACAGGGCACTACGGTTATTTTTGGGCATAGCTCCAGCCTGCCGTGGCTACCGGGCAACTTTAAAGATATCTTTGCGCCTCTCCATAGCAGCAATGTGGGAGATACTATTGATCTCAATCTGAATAACAAAATGTACCACTACCGTGTGACCAGTAAGTTTGAGGTTAAGTCTACGGAGGTATCCATGCTTAATGCTAAGCCTGGGGTAAATCTACGCCTAATCACCTGTACACCAATCGGCACAGCTCTGCGCCGTCTAGTTGTTGAGGCTGAGCTCATTACACCGGATTCGAGTACACTCACCGCCTTTGAACAAACCGCCTTTAGTAATCAACTACCAGGCGATTAAGCAAGCTATTGGACTCAAAGAGTTCGTAGCTAGTGATCACTCCATCTTCTTTCACGATAATCCGCTGACCACCATCTGTGGCAAAAAAGGCCACCTTTTCACTTGAGCCTAACCGTACAAGTGACTGGGTGGTCTTGCCGTATACGTCGTATAGCACTATTTCGTCACCCTGCTGGCACAGCACGTGTACGCCTAGTGGATACCAACGCGCAGCATGA
>JAYRWT010000097.1:0-2870 GCA_041917855.1 Patescibacteria group bacterium
ACCTTCAAGACAAATCTTTCCTTAGGCACAGCGTATGATGCCGTTATCCCATCAGGGTTCACCGGAGTAGTCCATAACAGATTAAAGAACCTGATGACGGGCAGCAAGGTCCGTGTGTTAAACAGTTCCCCGGTGCAATGGCTGGTGAGCGCCAGTTACTATGACGACCGTTACCGCTTGCTGCAAGCCGTGGCTGATGATCATCTGAACAACAAGAACCGGACAACGAATGAATACTATGGGATAACTCCATGGATAACCAAATCACTACTCGCCCATGGCAGTGCGATGACAGTGCTTTCTGAAACCACATATGACCACATGGGCAGGGTAAAGGAAATGTGGCAGACGATGGACGGCCAGACGGCCAACCGCACGCTGGTGGCTTCACATCAGTATAACGAGTTGGGGCAACTGGTAGTGAAGAATATCCACTCTACGAATAGCGGCAGTACGTTTTTACAATACAACGACTACCGCTATAACATCCGGGGGTGGCTCACCCATATAAACAACAGCACCCTTACTGCCGATGCGCTTATAAATGATAATGATCCCGCCAATGATTTGTTCGGGATGGAATTGAAGTACAACGATGTGGTGAATATCAATGGCACCAATACCACGGCCCAGTTCAATGGAAACATCTCGGCTATCCAGTGGAAGACGTCTAACCTGGTAGATGCCGCCACCGAAAAGATTTACGGGTTTAAATATGATCCACTCAATAGGCTTACCGATGCCACGTATGCCACCAAAAACGGCAGCAGTTGGAATGCCAACGTAAACCTCTTTGATGAGAACATGGCCTATGACAAGAATGGGAATATCAAAACATTGAAACGCAAGTCGCTGGTCAACAGCACGAATAATGTATTGATTGATGATCTTGTGTATAAATACAAGGGAAATCAACTCGATGCCGTACTGGACAATGCCACGGCTACCAACAAACCGTATGGCTTTGCCGAGACAACAACCCTCACAACAGGAGAATATGCTTACGATGCAAATGGCAACATGAAAGACGACCAGAACAAGGGGCTCGTAGCCACTGGTGGCGGTGTTGTTTATAACCACCTCAACCTGCCGGTAGAAGTGAAGTGGTACCAGCCTACGTATGGCCAGCAGAAGATTGTGTATACCTACGATGCGGCTGGCACTAAGCTCAGGAAGATCGCCTACAACAGTGCCGGCACGGAAATCTCCCGTACCGATTATGTGGGCGGCATCCAGTATGAAAACTCCACCCTGAAGTTTATGTCTACAGGCGAAGGCCGCGTGATTAAAGACGGTACAAGTTGGAACTATGAGTACTTTCATAAAGACCACCTGGGCAACACCCGCGTAGTGTATGGCTACCAGAAACAGGTAGACGTTTTTAAAGCAACGATGGAGACCCCGATGGCCACTAAGGAGGAGAGCCAGTTCTATAATATCCTCACAAGGCGGGTAACACTCTTCAATCGCACACCTTCAAGCATAGATGTGATTACTCCGGATAAGAGTGCAGAAACAAACGGAAATCTCAATAAGGCTGTAGGCCCGGCAAAAATGCTGCAGGTAAGTTCGGGCGACAGGGTTCAACTGGAGGTGTTTGCTCGCTACCAGACCGGTACAGGTGGCAACACCACATTGATCAGCAATCTTGCTAGTGCAGTGACTGGTAGCTTTGCTCTCACAGCAGGTGAAGCCGCCCATACTGCGATCACCAACAGTGTACCGGCACAGGCTGCCACGATCAGTCCTGGCTCAGGAGTACCGAAAGCATACTTGTTCTATATCCTGTTCAACAGTAGCTATGTGTACCAGCAGTTCGGGTATGTGTCGGTGAACAGCACGGCCCAGGTAGGCCACCAACAGATGTACCTTGACATCACTGTTCCCACAGGTGGCTACCTGTACACCTATGTCATCAACGAAAGTAATGTGAGTTCGGCCGTAAGTGTCTACTTCGATGACTTTACCATCGTGCACACAAGAAACACCAATACATTACAGGTAGTGCAGACTAATGATTACTATCCGTTTGGACTTCAGTTCAATAGTTACTCGAGAGAAAATTCAGTTGAAAATAAATACTTGTACAATCAAGGAACGGGTGATAAAACGTTCCGTACTGAAAGGCAATTTGATCTTGGATTGAATGTTGACCAATCAAGAGACAGGACATACGATTACATTACTGGAAGATGGTGGCAGCTTGATCCGAAAGCTGATCAAGGTGGACAAGAGAGCTGGTCCCCAAATCATTTTTCATTCAATAATCCAATTAGATATAATGACCCGTTTGGAGATTGCCCGGAATGTGGAGATGATGGGGTTGAAGAAATGACGGGCGTTATCGCGGCAACGGTCAGCGATGGAATTAAAGGATTAGCAAATATTGTCCTGGCTCCATTTGGAAAGGAGCTGTCGAACGAAGGGAATGGCATCACGCTCACGATGCAGGATAGAAAAGCCCCGGAGACTGTTGGGGAAGCAATTCTGAAGCCCGTAGAAAATGCATTGAACGCAAGCTCAATTTTGCCATCGTCAGGGCCGACTTCAATGTTAGTGGCAAAGACTGGCCAAGGTGTTAAGAACATGGCCGCGGATGCTGTTGGAAATGTAAATAAGAGTTTAAAGCAACAAGCTCAAGAGATAAAGACCACGCTAAATGGTAATAAGAATTCAGTTACCATTGGAACATCTAACAAACAAATCCGCTACGATCTAAGCGGCAAAGCACATGGAAAAGTAGAAACGCCACACAAACAAGTTTATAACAAGAATATGGTTAACGGTCAAGTTAAGAGTATAACCAGAGCGAGTAAAGAGGCTCAGCCTCTCACTCAACAAGAGATACGTGCGATAAGGAAATACTTAGA
>JAYRWT010000098.1:0-9289 GCA_041917855.1 Patescibacteria group bacterium
AAAAAAGCCAAGATTAAAAAAGATGGTGATGCCATCCTAGCCGCCATTGATAAATTAATCGAAAAGAAAGCCACAGCAACTCGTGGTGAAATCCAAGATGCTGCTCGTAAGATTAACAAGAGTATCCGTGAGTTCTCCCTACTCTGGGTGGGTGGTGGCAGTGGTGCTGCGGCAGTCGCTAAAGCGCTAGAGATTGCCCGTTACAACAACAACGGAGTTGGTGGTCCACCAAGGATTCCCTATTGGCAGGCACGCAGCGTGAATACGGGAGACTATGGCACCTGGACAAGAACTGACTGCTCCGGTTTTCTTATGACTACCTACAACCTGGTGGGTCGGCGCCTACCCATGCTTGATACTGGCGCAATGCTAAAATCTGGCATACCAGGCTTTGTTGACGTAACCTCACAAATTTTTACTGACGGTAGAAAAACGCAGTTTAGCGCAGCTAATCCTCCCGCCCTACAGCCTGGCGATTTAATCGTGTACCGAGGAAAGCTCGGACATGTTGTTATGTATACCGGCAGCGACTGGACCTCCATTGGAAGCATAGTGCACTCAACCGGCTCATGCTGCCCAAAGGGATCAGGAGGTTGGTGCCTTAGTTGTGGCAGAGCATGGCCCACATTCTCTGGACCACAGGTTACTAGCACTGCTGCAAGCCAGCTACGTAAAGCTGCACAGCAGAGTGATTTTAAAGTATTGCGTCCAGAATGAACCCATTAAGCCGCGTAATTAAAGTTTTCATTCTTCGCTTTTTGGCGATTACACTTGCCGTGCAGCCAATTCTTATTCTGAGCATCCACACCACACCTGTAGTCCAGGCCGCTAAGGACGAGAACATTGGTGACGCTACCTGCTTGGCAAGCTTGGAACAATACCTCGATCGAGGCGAGTTACCCACCGAACTTCTGCCGGATACCGGTAAGGACGAGGTGGTCAGCGAGGCTGACGACCCTAACCTCTCACCTGAAGAAAAAGCTATCTATGAGAGTATTAATGATCAAGTTTTTCCACAGTTCTACTACCTGCTCAATTTGAAAGATTTACGTAGCGATACGAACATACCATCTAACATTCGCTCTACATTCAATACTGATTACGCCATTCAGCAGGTAAAAGATTATGGTAACGCGGGAGCAGCCTACTACCGCACTAAAACAGACCTAAGTGGTCCGGTAGGAAGTGAGTTTATTGCCGTTTGTCAAAACGCTAGGTCTGATCTTTCCATGTACCAGGCTTTTAGTCCCTCTCTGCCAATTTCGATTGCCACCCAAAAGCTCACCAGTCTGCTGGAAAACCCAAATCCCAAGATTACTTTCCGTAACCCTATCGACAGAGCTGCGTTACTGGGTGAAACCTGTAAGGGGGGATTGGTTGGCCAGCAGCAGGATTGGTCCGATGAAAACCCTGCCTGCCCAGGCTTTGATCAAGCTGACGATATTTTTGCTAACGGAGTTTGGGATGCGCCAAAGGTTGATCAACGTGTACTGCGGGCACTGGTGTACTTAGTGACTCCCATTGCAGAGGGGGGCGCGGGCCGAGAGCATATTAGGATTAAGAAGATTGTGCAGTTTAGCAAGAGTGACGAGATTTCAGTAAGCAATGTTGATCAAACGGCTGTTGATGAAGCGAGCGCAGAAGATGATGGTGAGCAAGACCCAAGGGTAAGCGGCCACTACGTGGGAGATGCGCTACGTGATCCACCGTATCGACCAGAAGCAGCTCATTTAGCACAGGCAGTAGATATCGACGAGATCGATAATCTTCGGGTTACCCAAAAAGTTGTTGTTACCCAAAAGACCCTGATTAGCAGCTCAAAAACCACCACCTATACTGCAACACCCCCAACACCGATTAAGGTTGCCAATCAAACAGACAAAGGTACGGGAAAGGATGATGGTCAGCAGGAAAAGCAGGACATTCTTGGTATGTCTCGCACTTTTGGTAACCAAGCTATTGTCGCACTCCTCGAGCAGTTCGGGCTCGACAGTCTCTCGCTGAACGTGCGTGAGATGGATGCAGTGGGATACGGCGATGTTTCGCTTTTAATTGGTCGAGCCATTCTCGAGCGCGCACTCGGACTGCCGTCGGGAAGCCTTGTTGGCCTAGACGTGCCTAGTGTTTTGCAAAACATTGGCAGGCTCTATAGCGAGCAGCAGCTGGGTCTACTTCCAGGTTCACTAAATACATCGAGCGACGACCCTTCGACCATAGTTTCAAATATTGGTCGGGTTACGGTAGAGGCTGCACTGAAACTTCCTGCAGGATCACTTAAATCTTCTTCGGCAACATCGGAACAGCTACTTGAATCGCTCGGTCGTACATATTTAGAAAAGACTGTATTTCGTGTAAGCGAAGGAACGCTGCGCTCTGCCGCAAACGCTCCGCTTATAAACGTGGGTGATTTACTCGCCCGACTCGGTGAAGGGCGTATGGAGGAAGTGTTTGAGCTTCCCGCAGGCAGCACGCGAGTTGCAACCTACAACGAACTGCGTGCAGCGGTAAATAAGGCTGTACCTTATCTTATAGATCCAGCTCGAGCCGGAAACCCTACCAAGGACGATTATACGTATGCCGACCTATTCGCAACACGCCTTGGTTTGGAATTTAGCAATTACCAGAACACTGGTAAAAACATGTACGGCTTTAGTAAGGATGAGTTTGTTTTCCCAAGCATAGCTACAGCTGGTGGCAGGGTTGCCCTGGAGCGCCTAAAGCAGCTGATTGGTAGTCGTGTTATTGAAATGTCAGTTGGCTTCTTTGCAAAGTCTGGAACAGCCGAGCGGATTCCAAGTGAGAAGGTAGGGACACCCGAAGAGAGAGATTCAGTTTGGGTTACTAACCCACCCAACCCCAAACAGCAATACACAACAGGAAAGTTTTATAAGAAGATCTATGGTTTAGATGCCGCCAGGCGCCCAGTTTCTGATAGTAGCTACGGCAAGCTTGGGCGTAGTGGGACCTGGTGTGGTGCGCAAGATACTACCATCTACCCATTCTTTGGCTCCGACCCCGCAAAGGTTCCGGATACCAATACCGCAATCAAAAACCTTAAGAACTATGAGGGCTTGAGTTTTGGCTCTGTTGGCTTCTTTGGTGGCTTTGGAGGGTTTGGTAAAACCTTTGTGTCAAACATGGGCTGCAGTGATCAATCAAAAATAGCCTCCGTTAACGTTGATCTCAGACCACTCGACACCATTAATGATCTCTTAATTAGAACCCAGCCAAGTGACCGCATTGATTACATTAATAAGGACAAGGCACCAAAATTTACTGACTTTAGTGATAACGAAAAGATCCCTGATAATTTTCGCAATGCTGCCTACAATCTAGCGACACTATTCTTCTATAACGATGGCCGTAATCAGGTAAGCATTCCAAAAAACTACGTTCTTACGAACACCATCGCCCCTGACCAAACTGCTGGCGCAGCAACCACAGACGACAGCGACACAGTCGCAGCAACCACCCTGCCGCAGGTACACCTAACCTGCCCAGTAAGTGCCCCGCTCAACCAGCCAGTTAGCATTACTCTTCGATCCTGGGATCCCACTAATGCAGGACAAAAGTCTCGAGTAAAAGTTACCGATAGCGCAACAGGACCAGGCACGACCACAGCATACCCTGCAGGAGGCGGCTTTGCACCGGTTAGTGAGTATAAAACTACTTTCACTATTCAGGAGGCAACCGCTCGTACAACCCGTATTCTTTCCGCCATAGCCGAGAATGAGAATGGACAAAAGTCCCGGGTAGCAAGCTGCGCAATTACCTTCAGCCCGTTTACCGTGCGCGAGATTCTCAATGACCTACGCACTAAGGACAGCAGCCTGAACGCACGGCTGGATATGATTAACAATCTGTACACGGCACAGGCGGCAAGCAATCCATTTAACCTGACTCCTCTCCTCGACCTAGCAGGTGGCGCACTAAATCAGGAATTAGTTAGTCGTAGCAACCTTATTACAGTAAGGCCTCGATCTACAACCAATAGAGATGCCTTTTTAACTGAGTACAACGACCCTTCACTAAATGGCTGGTTGTTTACTATTTCTGATTTACAGCGCCGTATCACTTGTATAGCCAATGGCAGCGAGTACAAGTTGACGCAAGCTGACAACGGTGTGTACCTATTTGACTGCGATGGTAAATCAACAAGTATTAAAGAAGAAACCAAGGAAGATTCAGTTGAACTAAAGAAATTGCGGGGAGCAAATGAACTACTAAAGAGCTTAAAGGATCAGCTGCAACGCATGCGCGACAGCATGCTCAAATCACTGCAAACAGGTGCACTATATGAGCAGCCAGATGGACTAGCCACCCAGAGTGGCTACAGCGTTGGGCTAGACTTGCCGAGCACAAGTCTCCCAGTTGATGCTTATGGCCGGCTGGTAAATACTCCTCGCTTTAGTCGCGATCTCATTCGAACCCTCGTTGCGCCACTTACCGCCGGATCTATTAACCAGCCAGTGGCGCTGAATGCGAGTATCGCTCCGTTCTTTGCGCCTATTGATGCCGGTAGTACTGGCTTTATCGAGATAGGTAGGATTCAGCTTGCAAAACAGCTCTCCGAAGATGTATTTGCACAGCAGAGTATTGCAACCGGTTTACTCACGGGCTACTCAGGAGTACTCGCCAACCTAGCAAGCGGTAACATCGCTCAAACTACCACTGCTGCGCAGCAGTGGTTGGTTGATCAACAGGTTGCCGAACAGAAGATTCTTGATGGCGGACTAGATCAAGGAGACCTAGCTCGACTATTTATGCTTGATGCCGGCGCCCAAACATTCACTCGTATTGGTCAGGAGGAGCTTGTGCGCACCCTGTTTAATAGGGCAGGTAGCAATGCTGCCGTGCGCGGACGCAAAGACCGGCTTCTCGTTAACCGACAAAGTAAACAGCTAGGGCAATCACTTGGCTTTTACCGCGAACACCTTGCCACTATCCGTAATGAGGTGCAGGGAATACTTAATGACACGGCATCTTCGCCACTGGCCGATGTGCCAGGTGCCCGCTTTGCCGACACCAGGACACGCCTGCAGAGCCTACTAACAAGCCTTGCCACTGATGCGGCCACAGCACCGCAACTGCAAGCATTGGCGCGCCATTTTGACCCCTTTGTGACCTTACTGACACGTCATGCAGCTGCTGGCACTACCGCCTCTGGGCTGGTTGATAGGCTTGGCGTGCTTAGTACAGCGCTAACGGAAATGGCCAGTGGTCGTGAGCTCTACGACGCGTTCGTCTACCAAACCTCTGAACGCAAAGATGGGGCTGTAAAACAGAATAAAGAAGTGAGTAATACTGAGTCATTTAAGCGCTATGCTGATGCCTCTCAGTTCCTACAGGTATCAGAGGTGGCCAAACTCCTAGATCAGTTTAGTTCTGCGGCAGATCAAAAGGTTGAAACTGGGTATGGAAGCTACTCTTACCGCCTTGGTTCATTTACAACCTGGACCGGTGCACGTGTTTTGGAAAATGTCCTAACTAGCGGAGGTGTGGGCGGCTTCTATGCTTGGTATTCACTTGGTCTACAGGACAAAAATTGGAGCGAAGACAAACTCAACCTCGCTCTGGGGTACGCCGCTAGTGGCGAACCTAAACCAGATGACTTTGTAAAACTTAGCCAAAATCGCTATTCTTCCGAGGAAAAAACAAGGTTCAGTGAGGCTGGCAAAAAGATTTTTGCCAACTCTATTCAAACCCAAATCTACCAAGTGCTACCGTATGGTGGTGATAAAACAAATGGCACACTAACGCCCCCTGACTTTATTGCCGTTCTACAGGGGGATATTCGCCCAATTATGTGGAAGGTTGGCGCGGCGAACCTAGACTTTGCTTTTAACATAAAGCAGGGGGTTACGCGTCAGCTGATTAGCCCAAGCTGTAATAATCAAGCTGAGACTGAAGTTTCTTGTTCAGCCACTAGCAATCAGCCATGGACCGACCCGGGGGTTGTACGTGACACTATTCTGGCTCGAGAGGGCATGAAGCGAATCGGTCAGGCCATTCCTGAATTTCCACAGTACTTTAACCTAGTACAGCAGGGTAACGCCTACCAGAATTGGGGTAACGCAGTACTAACCGAGCGCCTGGGTCTTTCAGCTAATAGCTTTAATGGAACCATCGGCACACCATGTAGCAACCCTGCAGACCAAACAATTCGCTGCAAAAATAGTGTCGGCCAAATTCTCCGTAGCTTTGGCATAGGTAAAACACCGTTTGAGCAGTACTTTGCAGGTGTACGTAGCAAACTATCTAACCTTCTGTTTACCAATGATCTCGCGAAGGCTATTCCTCTCGATAAACGTAACGCCCTGCTTAAGGAGTTTGATACGCAGGTTAACGATAACTTTCTGGCCAAAGTAACTATTGATCGACTGATCAATGATCGCGCGGGCTTCTGGGTAGATTCTGATCCAACCCGCCGTACCGCAGAAGCTAACAAGATGGCACGAAGTGACGCCGAAGCCTTCTTTACCAACGGCGTACTACAAGCACTGTGGTCGCTACCTAAAAACACTGATTACTCGGTGCCAGCAGGCCTAGCCACTGAAATCCGTCGTATTTTACTAGAAAAGGTAGGGGCAGCAGATCAGGTTTATAAGCCTGCAGATATCGGTGACCTCAGCCGTTACCTTACCCAAGACAGCATGCCGTTGGACTTCTTTAACACTGATGCCGCTTCTTATGAGAGCATCTTGGGACAGTCCTACCTTACGCGTATCGGTCGCTTCCAGGATCGCACAAACAACCTAGGTGGTACGTACGTCTCATCTATTTCATCCTTTCTGAAGGGTAACGCTCTTGGTGAGGCCGTATCGAGCGCGCTGGGCGTAAAGCAGATTAATGATCAGAATATTCTGGTTACTCTTTTTGATACCAACCTACGGACAATAAATGCAGAGTGGGCTCGCACCGCTATTGCCAACTTTGGCAACATTATTTCAAATGGCGGCTTTTGTAATGGAACTGTAAAGACAGGTGAGTTCTTAACCAACCTTTTGCGAGGCGGCTATGATCAGCCGTTTTCACGTTGCGCTGGCCTGGGTGCGCGCGACGGCTTTGGTGGTGATCTAGCCAAGTTCCTCTTTGATCCAAGCACCGGAACGGCACGTGATCTTGTACTTGATAAGTTCCTGAGTATGGGTCTTAGCTTGCAGATTGAGCAGGGACTTGGTTTACAGCCAGGCATGCTAAAGACAATGATTCTTGATCCAAAGCAAGCTCCCGCTATGCTGCTCACTCAGGGAATTACTAAAGTAACCGAAAAGCTCTTTGGTGACATCAACTTTGCTGATAGCTGCCGCACAAACGGAGGTAGCGATGCGCTTGGACTTGGCTGTATGGCTGGTCAGGTTATTAACGATCTAAAGAATGCACTTTTAACCGGTTTTTATGACTCCAATGCCCCTCCGGGCAAAGAGTGGTCAATGACCTTTAACAACCAGCGCTTTAACGACGCCTTTACTGAAATAAAAAATAATGCCGTAGATCGCATTCTGGGTCGTGTAACCCGTGAGTACCTTGGCTTTGAAATTAGTCGTGCTGAGCTAGACGCGATCATGAAAGGTGACACGCAGACTATTACTGATCTAGGCCTGCAGTTCCTGATGAATACCCTAAACAGTCGTCTGGGTGGTGACAGTATGATCGGTAGGGTAGTAGCAGTTATTGGGCAAACCTGGGCTCAGTACCGCTCGTTACACGATGTTGGGTCCTTAAGCACTGAAGATCTTGCGCTGAGCTTTGCTAGTGGCAGCGCTGGGATGCGTGACCAGATTATTAATGCAGTCTGTGGCGCACTTAGTGGTGAGGCATTAGCAGCTTGTCGTGGACTAAGCAGTACAGAGTTGGTCGATAAGTACAAAACAATCATGGAGGGGGTGAATAAAAAGGATATTGATTCACTACTCAGACTATCCGATGACTTTGAGCTGCTTAAGCAGCTCAAAGATTCTCCGCTCGCCATGTTCATTAACTTTGGTGCCGGCGACATTCGTGGTCAGCTCCGCAACATAAATACCCTTGATGCAGCAGGGGTTATTCTGGCCCAGCAGCTAAAGGACACCTTTAACATCACTGTTCAACAGGAGTTCACCAATCGCAAGTTCTTTGCACAGTCCAATTTACAAGCAATAGCCCTAAACATTGTTGCCTCTAAATTTAGTTTGGCTCTGCCAGCAGACTTTGCGCAGCGCTTATTTGGCACCAGCACCGAGCGTAGTATGGCAATTGGTGATCTAGCCATGAGCCTCCTCACCAAGGCAGACAGTCCATTGGGCAAGATTCTTAGGGACGCTGGTATTTCTTCTACGCAAATTATTGAACTTGGCCGCTGCTTCCTAAGTGGCAACTCTACCGATCAGCAGAACGCCCTTAAAAACCTATTCAGCACCGCTGGGCTCTTAAATACGTTAGACAATAAGCTCACCAGCTTCTTAACCGAAAACTTGGGCATAGCTGGACTGCCAGACGGCATGCTGAGCAGCTTTGTGGCCTGGGGGATACATGGATTTAAGGGAAGTGATTTTAATAAAGACATCAACCTTGGTGGTATCGATATTAAATCTTTTGGTTCTTTCATTAACGATGTTGGACCACAATTTTTAACCTCCTTTGCCGACAAGCAATTTGGCCTTAAACCAGGGACCAGTCAGCAGCTCATTAATGCCTACAAGGCAATCCAGGCCTACCAGAAGGCGCTCAGTGGTATTGGTATGACTGCCGCGGAGCGTGCCGCATCATTAAAGGCTGCAACTGCTGGATTAATTCAAATTGGCCTTTCACTCGTACTCAACTACTTTGGTGAGACCCTTACCAAACTCGATCAGCAGCTTGGCTTACCACCAGGCACGCTCGCACTTGCCTTGCAGATTGGTGTAAATGCCTTGCTTGCCTCAATAAACCCTGCCTTTGCTAACCCGATTGGAATATACATTGCGGTCTTCTTCTACCTAAATAGCCTGTTTGGCAGTGTGACCGTTGATATTGACGTAAAGGGCACGGGAGATGGGTACTACCCGTACTACAGTATTAGAAATGAAGATGAGAAAGTTTCTGGTTTCGACCCAGAGGAAGTGCCGATACTCTACGGTATGGGGGAAGCCACACCTTGGATAAATGCCACAGGTAGCACTAAGGCAAATGATCACTACGGCGAAGTGCTCACGCCTGATCCGCTGCTCGGTGAATTTGACGCTAAAAACCCAGCCACCTACCGCGCCGCACTGCAGGAGATTGCACGAAATAAGGTACGTGGGGTGATTGTTGATCTGCTACGTATGCC
>JAYRWT010000099.1:0-1054 GCA_041917855.1 Patescibacteria group bacterium
AGAAGAGCGAAGGCTGTATGCGCGATGCGTTGAGTATGTTGGATAGGATAGTAAGCTTTACCAACGGTATGCTCACCTACCAGAGCACAATGGAGCACCTGAACCTGCTCGATGCTGATTACTACTTCAAGCTAACAGACCATATACTGAGTCAGGATGTAAGCGGTACGCTGCTGCAATTAGATAGTGCATTGGAACGTGGTTTTGAGGGTGATGTGATACTGGAAGGGATGGCAGAACATCTGCGCAATCTCTTGCTGTGCAAAGACCCGCGTATGGCCAAACTGCTGGATGTACCCGCAGACCATAAGCCAGTATTTCACGAAAAAGCCAACCAGACACCGCCGTCATTTATCATTTCTGCACTGAATGTGGTAAACGACAGCGAGATAAATTATAAGAACGCTACCAACAAACGCCTGCATGTAGAAATGTGCCTGATACGGCTGTGCTACGTATTGCAGGTAACATCGGCAACAGTCGATGATGTAAAAAAAAACTCTGATGGGGTAGGTTTTGTTGCACCTGTAACACAAACTGCAACAATAGCCCCTCAACCTGCAACACAAATACCCGTAGCAGAACAACCCAAAGTAATAGAACTGGCACCGCCAGCGCACGATGTGCTGCCTGCCAGCATTGTTGCAGAGCCGGAACCTGTTATGCAGCCTAAGCCTGCACCACAGCCTGCCGCACCAATGCAGCCTCATACCCCGAGTGTAAACCCCATATTTGCACCACCACCGCCGGAGGCTACTACTACAGCCCGCCGCATCAACAAGAGTTTTATAGACCTGGATGCTGTTATAGACCAGGAGTTAAGTAAGCAGCAAATAGCCCGTAAAGAGGTGACTGCTGAATTGGTGGCATCCATCTGGCAGATGTATAAAGACAGCATCCCGCTTACCCGCAGCTCGCTGCGTAGCCAGCTGACGATGATGGATATGGAGTTTCATGCCCCCGATGAGGTGAGGATTCTCTGTAAGGATGAAATGATAGAATCTGCTGCCAACGGGGAAAGGCATACGTTAATAGAACTGTTCCGCAAAGAGTC
>JAYRWT010000100.1:0-1059 GCA_041917855.1 Patescibacteria group bacterium
ACCTCCAGCAGCCCTCACGGGTCTGCCTTCAACGGCTTACGGAACGCTCCGCTACCGCTCAGCTTGCGCTGAACCCAAAGCTTCGGCTCACGGCTTGAGCCCCGGTACATCTTCGGCGCAGGATTTCTTATTTAGACCAGTGAGCTATTACGCTTTCTTTAAAGGATGGCTGCTTCTAAGCCAACCTCCTGGTTGTTTTGGAATTCCCACATCCTTTCCCACTTAGCCACGAATTAGGGGCCTTAGCTGTAGGTCCGGGTTGTTTCCCTCTCGACGACGGACGTTAGCACCCGCCGTCTGTCTCCCGAGTAGTACTCCTGGGTATTCGGAGTTTGGTTAGGTTTGGTAGGTCTGTAGGACCCCCTAGCCCATCCAGTGCTCTACCCCCCAGGGTATAAGCTCGAGGCACTACCTAAATAGTTTTCGCGGAGAACCAGCTATCTCCCAGTTTGATTGGCCTTTCACCCCTAGCCACAGTTCATCCCCGACCTTTTCAACGGGCGTGGGTTCGGTCCTCCAGCAGGTGTTACCCTACCTTCAACCTGACCATGGCTAGATCACTAGGTTTCGGGTCTAATACGTCGAACTAAAGCGCCCTATTCAGACTTGCTTTCGCTACGCCTACAGCTACCGCCTTAAGCTTGCTCGACACATTAAGTCGCTGACCCATTATACAAGAGGTACGCCGTCACACTTGCGTGCTCCGACTGCTTGTATGCATTCGATTTCAGATCTATTTCACTCCCCTTGCCGGGGTGTTTTTCACCTTTCCCTCACGGTACTAGTTCACTATCGGTCGCATATGAGTACTTAGGCTTGGAGCGTGGTCGCCCCATGTTCAGACAGGATTTCACGTGTCCCGCCCTACTCGAGGATATATAAGCTTTCTACCAGTACGGGGCTATCACCCACTATGGCCGCCTTTTCCAAAGCGTTCCTGTTCTTACTTATATACCACTGGCCTAGTCCCCGTTCGCTCGTCACTACTAAGGGAGTCTCTGTGATTTCCTTTCCTCCGGCTACTTAGATATTTCAGTTCACCGGGTTCGCTTCAACACC
>JAYRWT010000101.1:0-13224 GCA_041917855.1 Patescibacteria group bacterium
AGACCGGTGTTTGCCTTAATAAAGTAATCCTTTGCCCCTAGTTCGGTTGCTTTATCCATGCTCGTCATGTCCGAAACACCCGCTGGCTGACGCACTTATATCCTGGGATCGCCCTCATCTTCACCTGGAGTTCTACCAAGTGCTGACAGGAGGTCGGCGACTACCGTTTGACCCTTTCGGTATTGAGGGACAGGTTGAGGCATACCTCGACAACGATCAGCTCAGACTCGGCACAGACCACGTCTGGCTACTCAATGAGGAGGGGCAACCTCGATATGTCTAGTTGTACCTTGGGGATTTCCCCGCCGGTTCGCGCAATGCGGACCGGTTTTCTTTTGTCCGAACTTCATTAATGGGCTACCGAAAAAGACAGTTCTGATAGCTGTCTTTTTCATGGCTGCCTGGGTAGTCCCTACTTCGCTTCGCTCGTAGCATTCGCCTCCGGCGAATGAACGAACCTGATTGCTCGCAAAGCTCACAATCTACGGTTCTCACCTTCACTCAATAAGCCATGAAAAAAGAAGCTGCTAGAGCTTCTTTTTTCATGGCTGCCTGGGTAGGATTCGAACCTACGGTCTCCTCATCCAGAGTGAGGCGCCTTACCGCTTGGCCACCAGGCATTAGGTTTAGTCCGCAATCTGCAGCTACTGCACAAACATTAAAACAGCTCTGTGATAGTAGCCGAAACTGGCACTGTAATCAAGAAGAAGAGAGTCCGCACGAACGAGGACTCTCTCTAATAGGTAGTGACTCTAAAAGATTCACCCAGATTTCCGCTTCGCCTTGGCCGCTAACGTCCCTGTCGTAGCCCCACTCCCTTTCTGACGTTTCATAATCAGAATGTGAGAAGGCATCTTTATGTCCTTACGGAGCGATCGTCCACCGTCTAGGTAGATGATCTTGCCCTTACTCAGGCCGTACTTAGCGATGAAGGTTTGGCAGTTCTTGTACGTAGCGTTCTTGAGCTGAATGTCGTAGAGGATGTTGTTGCGCACAACCACCAGATGGCGGTCATGCTTGCTTGTAGGATACACCGGCACCTTTGCTCCGGTAATCCCATAGGCACCCGTCACGTTTGTACAGCACTTCTGCGCCTCGTTACTTTCCACAATCCTGGTCTGCTGACCAATACTGATCAGTGTTGGGCCACTTCCCGTGCGAGATGGCACCTTCACCGAACCGTTAACCACTGTCAGATCGATATTTACGATGGGGTTATAGTTGGGCGCAAAGTAGCTACCCTTCAGTACCGCCGTCGCCCCCGACCTAGCCTTTGCTGTGGCCATAGTTTCGCCTCCCTGCACGTAGCGGGTGGCAATGTAGTAGGTCGATAAGTCGTACTTTCGTACATACGTTACCGAATACGCCGATGCTACGAACGATGCTCCCAACAGAGTCAGGGCCATCAGTATTCTTACGTTGAGCTTCATGCTTTCCTCGCGCTTGCCTAGGCAAACGTGTATCTATCCTAGGCCGCTGCAAAGCACTCTGCAATCTTGAGGTCAAGCTCTAGGTCAGTACAGCCTGTAGTCGTTTGAGTGACTCTTCCTTGCCTAAAGCGGCAAGCATCTCAAATGAACCTGGAGACGCTGATTCTCCGGTTAGTGCGGCACGAATTGGCCAGAGGACAATGCCGTTTTTGTAGTCGTGTGATTGAGCAAAGTTGATTAGGGATTTCTCTAATCCCTCGAGGGTCCACTCATCAGCTGGCAAGTCTGATAGCACTGCTGTTGATTGGCTCAGAATTGGCCGTACTTCTTCCCAGGTGGCGCGCTTTGGTACCACCAATTCCTTCAGTTGAGCGTTAGCTACGGGCGCCGTAAAGAAGAACCAGGAGAATTCCTTGGTCTCATCAAAATGCTTGAATCTATCCTGCAGTAGTCCCGCCACTGTTAGTAAGTACTCTGCATCGGAAAGATCAGCACGCGGGCTGCAAGCACTGATCCCCGCTTCTGCCAGGTAGGGCTTCATGTGCTCTGCAATATCGCCCACTGGCATCTTGCGAATATACACGCCGTTCACATAGTCTAAGCGATCAGGGCTAAGCACAGCGCCAGCTTTCTGGATGCGCTCCAGGGTAAAGCGTTTAGCTAGCTCGTCTGGGGTAAAGAACTCTTCTTCTGTGCCCGGGTTCCAACCCAGAAACGCAAGTACATTCATAAGTGCTTCTGGTAGATAGCCACGATCACGATAGACCAAAATTGGCTCAGCACCATGGCGCTTAGAGAGCTTACTCTTGTCTTCCCCAAGCACCTGTGGCAGGTGTACCCATACTGGTGGTTCCCAGCCAAAGGCCTGGTAGAGTAGCGCATTTTTAGGAGCAGATGGCAGCCACTCCTCGGCACGTAATACGTGGGTGATCTCCATCAGGTGGTCGTCTACCACATTAGCCAGCTGGTACGTTGGGAAGCCATCAGCCTTAAGCAGCACGTGGTCGTCTAGCTCTGAGCACTGGAAAGTTACATCACCCCTTACTACATCATGCACAACAATCTCTCCTCCAAGCGGCATGGCCTGACGGATTACATAGGGCTCACCAGTATCTAGGCGCTTCTGTACTTCTTCAGCCGGATAATCCCGGAACCGGCGGTCGTAGCGCGGCGGCAGACCCATGGCCTGCTGCTGCTTGCGCATGTCTTCGAGCTCTGCGGCAGTAGCAAAGCAGCGGTAGGCTTTGCCTTCGGAAACCAGTTGTTCGGCATACTTTTTGTAAATTTCTAGGCGTTTTGACTGAGTATAAGGCCCAAAATCACCTCGCTCTTTGATGCTGCCGTCCTTGTCCATATACACACCTTCATCTGGAGTAATTCCTAGCCAATTGAGCGACTCGGTAAGATCTTCTACACTCCCCTCTACAAAGCGTGCTTGGTCAGTGTCCTCAATACGCAATATGAAGGTTCCGCCCTGAGAGCGAGCGAACAAGTAATTAAAAACCGCTGAGCGTAAACCGCCAAGGTGCTGTTTTCCGGTTGGACTGGGGGCAAATCTGACGCGTACTGACATATTATTCGAGAATGTGTGGATAGTAGGTTATCTGACGCTGCTGCAAGTATACCGCAATGGCATCAACCTGAATATTTAGGCTTGGGTAGCGCGCGCTAAGCTGGTGCATGGCTTTAGCCAAGGCTCGACGCTTACGCCAGGTTATGCGGTCGGTTGGCTCAAAGCCTATTTGTTGCGTCAGGCTCGTTTTGACCTCTACTAGGTGCAGTGTGTCACCCTTTCGAGCGAGGATATCTATCTCGTACAGCCTAGCACGCAGGTTACGGGCAATGATGACATAATCATGACGTGTAAGAAAATCGGCCGCCAGGGCTTCCCCTCGGCGGCCGATCTGCTGCTGCATTTAGGCAGCTTCTTTGTCTTGCTTTTCGTCAGCTGCGGCGACTTCCTCAGTCTTTTCTTCGTCTGTAGTAGCTTCTTGAACTTCTTCCTCGGCCGCTGCCTCTTGGGCCTCTTCTTGAGCTTCCTCAAGTGCTTCGGCTACTGGCTCGCCCTCGGCAACGTTCTCAAGCACTTCTTCTTGCTCGGCGGCGTCTTCTACTAGTACTTCACGGATTTCTTCGGCCTCGGTAACCTCTGGTTCTGGTTCTGCTACAGGAACTACTGCTTCAGGTTCGGTCCAACTAGCTGGGTTAGCAGATTCTGACTTAAAGCGAGCGTTCTTACCCATGCGATCGCGCATGTAGTAGAGCTTGGTACGGGAAACCTTGGCGGTTTTGGTACGCTCAACCTTAACTACGTTTGGTGAGTGAAGTGGGAAGGTACGCTCAACGCCAATACCACCGGCTGCAATCTTGCGAACGGTGTAGGTAGCATCTAGGCCCTTGCCGTGCTTCACAGCTATAACCAGACCTTCAAAAACCTGGACACGCTCTTTTTCACCTTCTTTGATTTTTTGGTGTACGCGAACGGTGTCACCAGCGCGGAGTTCTGGTGCATTCTTTTTACCGTATTTTTTGAGGAGCGCTGCCGCTACTTCTGTTTGGAGCATAAAAAAGAGGAACTAACGAATCTGTGTTCGTGCTAACTATACCAGATTTGTTCTCTATTGCAAGATCTAGACACATAACACCGAGAGGTTAGTTTTTTGTGATAGCCACATTTGTGATAGTCACAAAAGAAACTATGTTAAAAATTCCAGGTATACAAAATTTCTTTCAGGTATGATATTATCATTTGGCACATTTTACAGTGGGAGCTCATCCCCTGATAAAAACGAGCATCTTATTATTAACAACCCCCCAGGATTCCTATGCCTGATATGCTGGGCTCTAGCCTTGCGCCTACCCGCACTAAGTATGTGGTTGGTCTTGGCCCTAAGAGCGAAACACCAGAAGCTATGGAAAAATTGATCCTCGCTGGAGCGTCAGTTTTCCGCAACAACTTTGCCCACGCACAGTACGACGAGTACCGCCAGCGCTTGGCAAACCTGCAAACAATAAATAAAAAACTTGGCACTGCAGTAAAAATGCAAGCCGACCTTCAGGGCCAAAACCTACGTGTTGGCACCTTTGAAGGTGGCCAGATTGAACTGTTTGAGGGCCACTCCTACACCTTTGTTACCAACGGTGGCACGGTTGCGGCGGGTGAATTTGTGATTAACGACGACAACCTACACAACGACGTTAAAGTGGGTGAACCTATCTCGTTTGCCGACGGAGCGATTGAAGGTGTGATCACCAAGGTAGATGGCAACAAGATTACGGTGGAAATGAGCAATAGCGGTATTCTGAAGGACCGTAAGAGCATTAACGTACCTGCCACCAACCTGACAGCCTCTTCCCTTACCGAGAAAGACTTCCGTGACCTAGACTTTCTGCTGGAAACCGGAGTAGACATCATTGCAGTGTCATTTTTAGCAGGCCGTGAAGAGCTGGACACTGTGCGCAAGATTGTTGAAGAAAAAGGCAAGGGCCGTAAAATCATGATTATCAGCAAGATTGAGCGACTCAAGGCAATCCAGAACATTCACGAGATTATCGAAGCCTCAGATGGTGTCATGATCGCTCGTGGTGACCTTGGTATTGAGCTGCCAATGGAGGACATTCCAATCTTGCAAAAGGAGATCATCAGTCTTTGTCACCAGCACAACAAGCCGGTAATCACCGCTACCCAGATGCTTTTATCTATGGTACATGCCATTCGCCCAACTCGCGCCGAGGTTTCAGATGTAGCCAATGCCGTGTTTGACCATTCAGATGCTCTGATGCTATCTGAAGAAACAATGGTAGGAGCTCACCCTGAGCATGCCCTTGCAACCATGGTAAAGATTGCCGGCCGCGTAGAGGCATATTTGTACGAGCGACCAAATTACTTTGGTCAGTTTGGTATCTAGAACTTGCGCTCTATTCATACCTTGGAGCACATAGTCTAGGTATGCACGCTAAATCTCTTGCAATCTTGTTTTTGGTTTAGTAGCTTGGAGGAGATGAATCATTCGAGGGATTACATCTAATGACCAGCAACTGGCCATTGCGCGGCTTCCAGCCGCCACACGTACGTCATCGCTCTGCTGCCCGTCGGCCTTGCCGACAGACTCCAGGAGCTCATCGCGGCCACCAGCTGACCGGGATTACCAAATTCCGCCAAAAGTGGCTACGCGTCAAGCAAGCCATGCGGTTTCCGTAAGCTCAACTCCAGTTGGTGTACAGATTCAGCCGTTCCCTTACCCGGGGACGGCTGATTTCATTTTGGTCTGAATACAACAAAGAATTGAAATCTGCATTAACAAAAATGCCCGGGTAACCGGAGCATTTTGTTTTGTGACTAGCGGGCTAATTACTTTTTAGCGACGCGCTTTTTTGGAGCTTTCTTTTCTGAGGCTTCAGCCACAACGCTTACTACACGAGTAATGCGGAGCTTGCCGGTGAACTTGCGCTTCATCACCTTCTTAAAGCTCACCTTACCGGTTACAAGAGCAAACAGGCTATCATCGTTGCCGCGGCCCATGTTCTTACCCGGAGCAAATTTAGTTCCGCGCTGCTTTACAACAATGTTGCCTGCTTGAGCAAACTGGTCACCAAAAACTTTAACGCCTAAGCGTTTTGCCTTACTATCGCGCCCTAGTCGCGTACTACCGGCCGCCTTCTTATGTGCCATAACAGGATACTTTTCTAAATACTAATCTGGTAAGGAGAGTTTGACTAGATCTCGACGCACAAAGCTATCTGGACGGTCGTAGATAAACAGTCTTTGGTGACTATACCCAAATCTGTCCAGAGTGTCAATCATGGCGTCGTATACCCCTGCTTCTTCGCCATCACCAGCAACTTTAGTGCGCGGAAATACCACCAAAAGGCGGGTAATCTCTCCTTTTTGCTCAGCAATAGCCTGGAAAAAGCCAGTGTACAGCTCGGTCAGCTCCCCGAGCCACGCCTCGCGCTGCGCTGCCGGTAGTTCTGAACGCAACGGCTTGCCTAGGTAAGGCTCGGAAACTAAAACCAACTGTCGCTTTAGCGCCTTTGCCAGAGTAATTGCCTGGGTAAACGCGTCTTTTTGCGTAGCATCGCCCACCCAATAAGTTTGTGATGGTTGCGGGGTTGGGTGTGAGCCTGGGTACTCACGTAGTAGCCAGGTTAAATTCTCTTGTGCAGCATGCACCTTGCGCTCAGCAATGTCTGACCCCACACTTGGTACACCAAGCAAGCGTGATTCTAAAACAATGCGCCCATTACCGCAGAACGCATCGTAAACCAGCACATCCTTTAGGGTAAGGTTGCGCAAGGCAATATTGAGCATAATTTGTGCCAACTTTGGTGGGAGCATTCCGGATTCGGCATCTGGAATTGGAATGCCAAAATCGCGCTTGGTGTAGCTTGTAATATTCTGGCCGGTCAGGGTAAATCCGATTTGCCAAGCTCCGTCTGCGTGAATGGCTACCACCTCTAGTGCGCGGGTGCCCTCTGTACGATCCGCTGCATACCAGGCTAGCTTATTGTGAATTAACTGAGCGGTAGAAAGGTGCATGCCATTTTGGGCGGCTGTAACAAAACGAAGTGACGACCCAGCTGCAACCATCCCCCGCTTGAGTACTCTGGCCACATCGAACGGACGCAGATGTGTTTCGCCATCATTCCAAATACTTACACCCACCGTCAGCTTTCCACTAACGTCCTTAAAAAGCCCGGTTGTAAGAGCTGTACAGAGCTCAGAAACTTTGCTCGTATCTGGTGTGGTTAACCTAAGTTCAATAATTCTTACGGTTCCACCAAGTGACTCCTGCAGCTCTACGACCTGCTGCTCGGTAAGTGGCTTTTTTACGCTAAAGCTATAGATTTCACGCTGCATGCGCTGCACCCCCTCAGCCAACTCCACAGCAAAACGAGGTAGCACTGCTTCTACCTCAAGCACGGATAGTTGCGGCAGGCGGCCGCACTGAATGGCGTAGGTGATCATACGTGGACGGCCAGGTGTGGCGTCAGTCTTGTTTTGCGAAAATAGCGGCCTTAGATCTCTGCCCCAGCTCTGTCCTCATGATTGTAGCTTACTGGAAACAATATAGCTGGAGCAAGCGTACGTGCAATGCCGAACCACAGGTAGCCCCTTACTACCCAGTGCACATGCAAACGAGCCCGACCAAATTGATCAGGCTCGCTAGGGTTTAAGGCTTACGCACCATTGAGTGAATGCACCTTGGTAGGTGGCTTTCTCTGTTTGAGCAGGTCTTTGAGGATTCCTCCTGACCGGTTTTGCTCCACAGCTTGGCGCTTTATTGCTTCTTCCGAAACACTAACTTGGAACTTGTTTGCGCCTTCGTAGGAGTTCTTACCTGGGATCAGGTGAAAGAACTCCTTTAGCCGGGCACCGGCCGCAACCTCAGCGTAACCACCGTCTGGTAACGGTATCCCAGCTGCAATCATCTCACCGCCATGTGAAAAGCCTCCCAACACGAATGGCATCGCTGCTATTCGGTAGTGCAGAGCCCACTCAATGACGACCTTGTCAGCATTAGAGAGATCTGGAGCAATTGCGTTCTGTGATTGCTGCTGACGCTCGTACAATTTGCGAAAGCTCGCAGCCAGCTCCACTCGCTCGACGTTACCTAAGAGTCGATCCTGCGGCAGTGGTTGGTCGTAGTCATCGCCCGCAGTTCCTAGACCAATTTGGGTAATAACTGATTTGCCGTTAGGTAGAACTGCTGCAGCAATGGCAGCGCCTCCTCGGCTAAACACTATACCCAAGATTCTGCTTGGAGCTCCGGCTGCACTCTGCTTGTGCACCAGGTAGAACGGTGAGTGCCGAGAAACGTTTTCCCAGTCATCACCAGCCTTGCCCACAGCTTCGAGTACGGAAGCAATGACTGTCCCCATATCCATTTCTTGCTCCTGACCAGCAGGCTCATGCTTGTCTGGCATTAGTGGAATAGACACGATCTGCCACTTTTGTGTCAGCTCCTCGTAGCGCTCGTATGGAGCCTTCACAAAAGTCATGGCAACCTTGTGTGGCAACTTCTGTTCAGTGGATCGGCTCCAAGTATCCGTAGACACACGAGTATTGCTCGTAGCGGTCGAACGGCCTGGGCTAGAGTCCCCTGTAAGGGAAACCAGGTAGGCAACGACAATAACGATGAGGGTATAGGCAATGCGCCGTGATTTTTTGAATTTTAAAACTTCATCCATGAATTCTGGACCTCCCGCCCAACATAGCAGAGTAGGTTAAAATAGCAATCTGCACTAGCTTTTCTCAGCCTTTCTACTGGCCAGATTTTTCGGAAGAAAGTCTTTAGTGCAACTACCTAAAACCCTTCCCCCGCTCGCCCCGCCTGCTAGACTGAAAAGTACATGGAAGCACCGGCAGCTACGCCCCTCACGACCAAATTCGTGCACCTGCACGTTCACTCTACGTACTCGCTTTTAGACGGAGCGGCTCAGATTAAAGCGCTTGTTTCCAGAGTAAAGGAACTAGGACTCCAAGCCTGTGCCCTCACCGATCACGGTGCAATGTACGGCATTATTGATTTTTACGAGGAGTGTCACAAGCAAGGTATCAAGCCAATTTTAGGGGTTGAGGCTTACATGGCTCGTCGGTCACACACTGACCGCGATCACAAGCAGGATCACAAATCCTACCATCAATTGTTACTTGCGGAGACGTATGAAGGCTACAAAAACCTGATCAAATTGGTCAGTATTGCCCACCTAGACGGCTACTACTACAAGCCGCGCATCGATAAAGAGCTGCTGCGTCAGCACGCTAAGGGCTTGATCGGTACCAGTACCTGCATGAATGGCGAGATCCCTCGTCGCTTGTTGGCCAACTATGAAGATGGCTGCAAGGCCTTAGAGGAGTACCTGGATATTTTTGGTACGGGAAACTTTTACATTGAACTGCAGCATCACCCCAGCGATGAGGAAACAGTGGAGGTTAACCAGCTACTGCGCAAGCTAGCTCGCCAGTATGACGTACCGATGATTTGCACCAACGACGTGCACTACCTTAAGCCCGAGGATGCAGAGGCACAAGATGTGCTAGTCTGCGTTTCCTCTGGCAAAACGGTGAATGACCCCAACCGTCTGAGCATGCTCGATTATAACGTGAGTATGGTTGATGCCGACACGATGGCTGAGTGGTTTGCTGATGTTCCTGAAGCCCTAGAGAACACGGTTAAGATTGCCGAGCGCTGCAACGTGGAGATCCCCATGGGTATCAGCATCATGCCGATTTACCCAATTCCTGATGACTTCAAGATCACTGGCAAAAACAAGGACAAGCGCGACCGTTACTTTTTGCGCCACCTCTGTGAAGTAGGCATTAAAGAGCGCTACGGCTTTGATTACACCTGCGACGACTCCCGCGCAGACAAGCAGATTCTGGATTCGCCCCTTAACAATTTTGATGAATCTATTGAAGAACGCGTCAGCAAGCGTACCGAGTATGAGCTTTCGGTGATTGAGGCTATGGGCTTTGAATCATACTTTTTGATTACCCAAGATTTCATTAACTGGGCCAGAGCTCACAATATTCTGATTGGTCCGGGTCGTGGTTCGGCTGCAGGCTCACTCATTGGCTATCTACTGCACATTACTAATGTTGACCCCCTCTACCACAACCTCATCTTTGAGCGGTTTTTGAATCCTGAGCGCATCTCCATGCCTGATATTGATAATGATATCGAGGACGCTCGCCGCGATGAAGTTATTGATTACGTACGCAGTCGCTACGGCGCAGATCGAGTTGCCCAGATTATTACCTTTGGAACCATGGCAGCCCGTGCCGCCGTACGCGACGTTGGGCGCGCCCTTGGCGTTTCCTACAAAGACTGTGACTACATAGCCAAGCTCATTCCCTCTGGTCCTGGCGGCATGACTATTAGTCAGGCGGTAAAGGAAATACCAGAGCTAAAAGAGGTGTACGCTAACAACGAACAGCTCCATAAGCTACTCGATATTGCTAGCTCCCTAGAAGGAGTAGCCCGCCATACCTCGATCCACGCGGCAGGCGTGGTAGTCACCCGTGACCCACTTACTGAGTACGTGCCAATTCAGCGCGCTGCCCGTGATGAGAACATCATTGTTACGCAGTACGCCATGAACCAGGTAGACCACATCGGTCTGCTAAAAATCGACTTTTTGGGGCTGTCTAACCTTAATATCATTCAGCAGGCACTACGCGTTATTCGTAAGATTCGCCAGGTAGAAATCAATCTGGACACACTGCCGATTGATGACGCCCCAAGCTACGAGCTCTTGGCCCGCGCCGAAACCACTGGGGTCTTCCAGCTAGAATCCGCTGGCATGAAGCGCTACCTAAAAGAGCTCAAGCCAACCCAGTTTGAGGACATTGTAGCCATGGTGGCCTTGTACCGCCCGGGACCCATGGATGCTATTCCTGACTTTATTGAAGCCAAACATGGACGTAAAAAGGTCACCTACCTGCACCCAATTTTGGAACCCATTCTTAAAGATTCCTACGGCGTTATTGTTACCCAAGATCAGGTACTCGAGGTGGCGCGTAAATTTGCAGGCTTTACCTACGGCCAGGCGGACGTACTGCGCAAAGCCGTGGGTAAAAAGATTAAAGCCCTCTTAGACGAGCAGCGCGATAAGTTTATAAACGGAGCTATCAACAATGTTGGTATAGACCAAAAAACCGCTCAAAAGGTTTGGGACTTCGTAGAGCCATTTGCACGCTACGGCTTTAACCGTGCACATGCAGTCTGCTACGCCATGATTGCCTACCAAACCGCTTACCTGAAAGCGCACTACCCAGTGGAGTTTATGGCCTCACTTCTAACCAGCGATCTGAGCAATCTTGACCGAGTTGGCATTGAAATTGCCGAGTGTCGGCAGATGGGTATTGAGGTGCTGCAGCCAGATATTAACGAGTCGTTTGTAGAATTTGGCGCCCTCTTTTACAAAGATGCCACGTGGTTACCGGAGGAAGAAAAAGCCAAGAAAACGCGTGATGCCTACATTCGCTTTGGCCTAGGAGGCATTAAAAATGTTGGCGTGCAAGCTACGGAACACTTAATCGAGGAGCGCAAGCGTGGCGGTAAATTCAAAGATTTTGGCGACTTCTTAGTACGTTGCTCATCTACGCTTAACAAGAAGGTGCTCGAAAACCTGGCCATGGCCGGAGCGCTCGATAGCCTAATGGAACGTCAGGCAGTGCTCGATAACCTAGATGCCATTCTTGGCTTTATTGCTCGCGTAACCAAAGAAAAGAACTCTCCCCAAATGGGTCTGTTTGGTGAGGTTGCCACAAACCCAGAAACAGAGACAGCCAACCTCATGCTCACCCTAAAAAAGGTTGAGCCCGCGCCTCCCCGCCAGCGCCTAGCCTGGGAGCGTGAGCTGCTTGGTATCTACATTTCTGATCACCCGATTGGCTCAGTCCTAAAGTACCTACCAAAAAACCGTGTATCCTTAGCTGAGCTTACCCAGGTTGATGATGGCTCAAGCGTACTTGTGGCTGGGGTTGTGATGAGTGTCAGGACAATTCTGACCAAGAAAAATCAAACGATGGCCTTTGTGGCTGTAGAAGATGAAACTGGCGCTGGTGAAGTGATTATCTTCCCTAAAACCTGGACCTCGTATGCCCCGCTTCTGCAAGAAGGCAACCCCGTGATCGTTGAGGGAAAGATCAGCAAGAAAGAGAGTCGTGTTGATAGCGAAGTACTAGAAAGCAAAGTACTGGCCGATGTTGTACGCAGTGTTTCAGCTTCTGATACCAGCGGCACCGATGAGTATGGTCCCTACGATCGCCCTGCCTTTGCCGAACCAACTGGAGCCGCCTCAGACGCGCTTGGCTCAGCCGAAACAGGAGATGCCGCACATGATGCCGATGACCTGCCACCGAGTAGCGTTGAGCGCGGTAGCCGTCGCCCAATCGATCCTGAACGCACCAGTCGACTGATCTTACATATTCCAGATGATGGCGACCGTGCCCTCTTGCTCCAGATTAAATCCGTGATCGAACAGCACCCCGGCAGCGTTGGCATTACCTTGCTCTTGCCTGGAGTAGATGGTCATCAGCCTATGCCGATAGCCCAGCGTATTGATATCACCCACAGCTCACTGGGCAAGCTCTACCACCTAGTTGGGCAAGACGCGGTGATTGCAGAGAGCTAGTCCTGCCACATTGCTTACTACAGACAAAACCCTTCACCACTGGTGAAGGGTTTTGGGATGGGGCCCGGAAGTAGCAATCTACCCTAGCCCTCGGATTAAGCGCTCGGCCTGCTCGTAGCCTTCGGCAAAAGCAGTGAGCTCTCTAAGCATTGCTGCATGCAGTTCCTCCTTGCTGCCGTTGTTTTTGACCTCGCAGTAGCTACCTGCAAGTCGCAGTACGTCGCGATACCCATGGTCTTCGAGGCACGTGCGTAGCTGGTGGCAAACTGAACCTGGGAGCTCCTCGTTGCGGTAAGGCACTCGAGTTTCGCGCACAGCGTGGTCTGCCGTTATTTCTATGAAGAGTGCGCCGCGTCGTTGCATGATTTCTGCTCGGCCAGGACTAAACAGAACATCGAACTCTTCTTGGATTCTTCCTCCGGTTATCAGCACCTTCCCGTAAAAGGGTACGTAGCGCATGAGTACTCGAATAAAGCAATCCTTGCCGCGCTTTTCCCGCTCAACGCGCACAAAGTCTTCCGTAAACGGTCTGAGTAAGCCGCTCTTTAAGTCATAGTTTTTGTAAGACTCAACCCCCTCCGCCGTTTCCGGCATTCGGTACCGCTTACCCCTATACAAGAGGTATGGTAGCTCGCTAAGTCGTTCGTCTCCA
>JAYRWT010000102.1:0-1574 GCA_041917855.1 Patescibacteria group bacterium
ATTTCCGGATTTGTTTAGCCTTTCACCCCTATCCACAGCTCATCCCCTAACTTTTCAACGTTAGTGGGTTCGGACCTCCAGTACCTGTTACGGCACCTTCATCCTGGCCATGGATAGATCATCCGGTTTCGGGTCTACGCCATGCTACTCAACGCCCTTATCAGACTCGCTTTCGCTACGCCTCCCCTATTCGGTTAAGCTCGCAACATAACGTAAGTCGCTGACCCATTATACAAAAGGTACGCAGTCACCCCACAAGGAGGCTCCCACTGTTTGTATGCATGCGGTTTCAGGTTCTATTTCACTCCCCTCCCGGGGTTCTTTTCGCCTTTCCCTCACGGTACTGGTTCACTATCGGTCGATCACGAGTATTTAGCCTTGGAGGATGGTCCCCCCATATTCAGACAGGGTTTCACGTGCCCCGCCCTACTTGTCGCTAGCTCAGTACCATCACGATGTTTTCATGTACGGGGCTATCACCCACTACGGCCGGACTTTCCATTCCGTTCTATTAACAAAGTGATTATCACTAGCAGGCTCTTCCCCATTCGCTCGCCACTACTAGGGGAATCTCGGTTGATTTCTTTTCCTCCGGCTACTTAGATGTTTCAGTTCACCGGGTTCGCCTCAATATCCTATGTATTCAGATAAAGATACTCATTGCTGAGTGGGTTTCCCCATTCGGATATCGGGGGATCAAAGCTTCATTGCCAGCTCCCCCCCGCTTTTCGCAGGCTTGCACGTCCTTCATCGCCTGTGATCGCCAAGGCATCCACCACATGCACTTAGTCGCTTGATCCTATAACCTTGGGCTCTCTTGCGAGAGCGGCTACAGGCAACTCATAAACTTTGTGCCGATGATTCACTAGCTGTAATGAACCATCAGATGCAATCACAACGTGCAACACTGCTCATCACAGCGTTACACAACCTTCTTCCATTTTGTTAAAGAGCGCAGCAATTGATTTCTCAAAAGCCAAAGATAAACAGCCCTGCTTATCTTTGGGTTTTGGTGGAGGATGACGGGATCGAACCGACGACCCCCTGCTTGCAAAGCAGGTGCTCTCCCAGCTGAGCTAATCCCCCGTAAAGCATGCATTACTTCGTTGCTCGGTTAGTTGCATAGCGCTGCTATGCGGCCTTTCCTCGCGCCTCGTACTGCAAGCTTTCTTGATGACGTTGGTGGGTCTGGTTGGAATCGAACCAACGACCCCCGCCTTATCAAGACGGTGCTCTAACCGACTGAGCTACAGACCCTCGTCTGTTTGCTACTCATGAACAACCGATAGGTTGTGGGTGCCAGGATGCTTTCTCTAGAAAGGAGGTGATCCAGCCGCAGGTTCCCCTACGGCTACCTTGTTACGACTTCACCCCAGTCACGAACCCCGCCGTGGTAAGCGCCCTCCTTGCGGTTAGGCTACCTACTTCTGGCGGAACCCGCTCCCATGGTGTGACGGGCGGTGTGTACAAGACCCGGGAACGTATTCACCGCGACATGCTGATCCGCGATTACTAGCGATTCCGACTTCACGCAGTCGAGTTGCAGACTGCGATCCGGACTACGATCGGCTTTC
>JAYRWT010000103.1:0-2322 GCA_041917855.1 Patescibacteria group bacterium
CATCTAGACCATTCTCCTCAAAGGTCTTCATACCCTTGGTACCCAGACGTTCAATCCAAGCAGAATCTTTAGGGTAAAAGTTATCGAACATGTCACGCTCTGGCTCAACCATTTTTAGAGCTAGGAGCTTAAGACCACGCTGTTCAAAGCGCTTGATAACCTCGCCAACCAGACCGCGCATCACCCCGTCAGGCTTAACCATAACAAATGTCCGCTCAGTAGCGATTGGATGGGTTTTAAACTTTCCGGGCATGAGAGAGGTATTAGGCTTATATGGTAAGTAGTGATTCTAGGGCGTGCACATCGTGGTGTGGGCCAATTACCGCTAAGCGCAGCGCCGCATCCGTAAAGAACTCGTGAGCTAACTTCTGGATGTCCTCTGCTGTTACTGCCTGTACTTTCGCTAGGGCATCGGCTGGAGTGTCTTGCGTACCTTCTAGCTGGTGCTGTTTGGCGTAGTAGTTAGCCACAGCAAAGGAGTCTTCCATGCCAAGCAGGGTAGCACCACTCAGGTAGTGCTTGCCACGCTCTAGCTCCTCAGGAGTAACGCCAAACTCGCGAATCTTACGGAACTCCTTAAGTATGGCCGTAATTGCTTGTGGTAAACGATTGTTATCGACACCAGCAGAAGCCACAATCATACCAGCATCTTGGTAGGTCTCGTTGCTGGCGTGCACGTAGTAGCAGAGCCCTTGCTCCTCGCGTACTGACACAAACAGCCTGGAGCTCATGGTTCCGCCCAAAATGGTGCAGAGAAGTTTTTGTACGTAGTACCGGTCGTCCATGCTGTCAACCGCTGGCACCCCCACAATGAGGTGGGTTTGCTCAGATTGCTTTGTTTCTAGCGCCACGCGAGCGTGCTGGGCAAAGCGCGCTACCTCGGCAACTTCTGCTGTACCACTCGGCATAGCGCCAAACTTTTCTTCCACCAACGCACGGACCTCATCGTGGTTAAACGAGCCAGCAATTGCAATGGTGCAAGCAGACCCCTTATAGAATTGCTGGCGATACCTTAGGAAATCTTCAGAGGTAAACGCAGTAACACTCTGCTTGGTGCCAATAATTGGGCGACCCAGTGGGGTATCACCAAACGAGAGGGCGCTAAATACCTGATCAACCTTGGCCTGGGGCATGTCTTCGTACATGTTGATCTCTTCAACGATCACCCCCTTTTCCTTCTCCAGCTCATCGGCTGGGAACTTAGCGTGCAGCAGCATGTCTGAGAGCACATCAATACCAACTGCAATATCCTGAGCAGCAACCTTGGTGTAAAAGGCGGTGTACTCCTGTGACGTAAAAGCGTTAAAGTGACCACCAACAGCGTCGAGTGCCTGAGCGATTGCTTGCGCGGTAGGATACCTATCTCCTCCTTTAAAAACCATGTGCTCGGTAAAGTGAGCTAGGCCGAGCTGGTTGGTTGATTCAAAGCGCGAGCCAACTCCCATAAAAACTAAGATTGTTGCCGCAGCGGTACTGGCAAGTGGAATAGTGACCAACGAGATGCCGTTCGGCAGTGTTTCTAGGCTAACTGTGTGGTTGAGGGACATACGTATGTTTGTTGTACTAGGTTCAGCATACCAGGTAGGATGCCTGTCTTCCAGTTTGGTATACTGAGGCTATAGTAGTTAATCTCTCCGCATGATTCACGTAGAACTCGATCGTATTTACTCTGAGGACGATGCCGTTCGCCAGATCCGCGATATCATCGATAGCGTTGATCGCAGTAAGGAACCCGTGGTTGTTACCCGTAGCAATAAGCCACGTGTGGTAATTATCGATATTGAACACATTGAAGAGCTCACCGGTAAAAAAGTTACCCCTATTACGCCCATGGCCCAGGTAATGGCCCCTGCCCCAGATGCCGAGCCACTCCCTACCCCAGCTGAGCCCATGGTAGCTATGCCTGAACCCGCCTCCAGCTCAGCCGGTAGCCTATCCCCAGCGCCTGTAGCCCCCTCAGTGGCCGCAGCTGCGAGTGACCTACCGGATATTCCTGCCGGCGCAGCACCGGAGAGTACCGCGCCCACACTCAACCTGCCAACCATGAATACACTGACCATGCCCTCTGGCGATGGAGACGAGCAGCCAACAGCTCCAGCTGCACCACCAATGGCTAACCCGAGTGCTATTTCTACAGATGCTCAGACTACAACTACTACCCCCAATCTTGTAAAAGAGATTGAGAAGCCGGTTGTAAACGAGATTATTCAAGAGGGTCCAGATGACCCAACCAATAGCTCTCCCTTAGCTTAACTGAGGCTAGGACAGCTTAGTTTACGCGCAGCAGGTATACGGCCATTCCGCCAAAAAATGCTACGGCGG
>JAYRWT010000104.1:0-7100 GCA_041917855.1 Patescibacteria group bacterium
GCAGGTGCCGATTTTGGTTGCTATCAACAAGATTGACAAGCCTGCTGCAGACATAGAGCGCGTAAAGGCTCAGCTTGCAGAGCATGATCTCACTCCCGAAGAGTGGGGTGGTAAGACGGTGATTGTGCCAGTATCAGCCGCTCAAAAGCTAGGCATCGATGATTTGCTAGAAATGATTTTACTCACCACAGACATTCGGGAGTTCAAGGCAAATTACGATGCACCAGCCGTTGGTATTGTTGTAGAGTCTCAGCTACGTCCAGGTATTGGTCCAGTTGCTACCGTTCTCGTCCAGAACGGTTCAATCAAGGTAGGAGATTACATTGCGATTGGTGGTGTGTACGGTCGTGTACGCACGCTTACTGATCACCGTGGTAAAAAAATCGAGATTGCTACGCCAAGCATGCCTGCCTCAGTCAGCGGTCTTTCGGGCTTGCCAGATTTTGGTGACCAACTCGCTGTATGCGCTACAGAAAAAGATGCGCGAGAAGCAGCGACCCAGCATGTACGTAGTCAAACTGCAAAGCGCGCTACCGGCTCAGCCCGTGCTGCATTCCAGGTAAGTGCAAGCAAGGAAGGCAATAAGAGCATTATGCACATAGTGGTAAAGGCCGATACAAACGGATCACTCGAGGCCATTCGCGCAGCTATGGAGCAAATGCGTAACGATGATGTAGAAGTACGTATTGTTGCCGATGGTGTGGGTGAAATTAGCGAAGGCGATATCACCATGGCCAAAACCGCAAGCGCTCTCGTGCTCGGCTTCAATACCCGTATCTCGGCTGCAGTCAAAAGTCTGGCAGATCGCGAAAAAGTCACTGTTTCCTTATACACTGTCATCTACGAGCTCTTTGACGACGTACGCGCCGCACTAGCCGAATTGATGCCAATGGAAGATATTGAGATTCAAGTTGGTGTACTAAAAGTACTGGCTCGCTTCCATGACAACCGCAAAAACATTGTACTGGGTGGGCAAGTAGAAGAGGGGGTTATTGAACCAAAGACCGCCTGCCGCATTACTCGAGGTGCTAAGTTAGTAGCAGAAGGTGTGACAATTGTCGTACGCCGGGGTAAGGAGGAGAGTCGGTCAGTTGGCACTGGCTCGCAATGTGGTGTTGAGTTAGAGCTGCGTAAGCAGGAAGAAGAGCCGAAGGTTGATGATATACTCACACTCTTCCGGGTTACTCAAGAGCGCAAGTCGCTCGGTCTGTAAATCGACCACCAAGGTATTTTAACCTGGTATATGTGTTTGCGCTGATGAACAAGTTATGCTAAATTAGTTAGGCAAAAACTCACCGCTAAAGCGTTCTACGGGCAATAGAGTGCAAGCCGGAGGAATACATTTATACTGCACAATCAGAGCCCCCCAGTCCTTTCGGACAACGGCTCTACATCAAACTACATTCGGCCTACGTTCACGTTAGCCGTTCAATCCGATCACTCCCACGTTTGGCAAAAAGCCGCGTGTTTTGGGCAAAGACCTGTGCTTTCTTACTAGGCCTCGTTGTCTGTATTGCCGTAGGGCAAAAGGTAACCCGCGCAGATCAAGAGCAGCGTTTATCTGATGCAGATCGTGAGCGCGCGCACGTCACACTTGCCACTTACCTGAATCCTGAAAGTCTCAAGCCAAACCCAAAGGTTGGCTTTTCTGCCATTGCTTACACAGGTCAATATGTTGGCGGTGCGCAGACGGGAGAGTCTATCGCAGCTCAGCCAGAGCAGCGGATTCACGTTGTGGCCGTAGGCGAAACGTTAGGTGAAATTGCCGAGCGTTATAACTTGCGCAGTGGCAGTATTGTATTAAACAACCAAGCTATTGAGAACGCCGATAGCATTTTCCCAGGTCAAGAGTTGGTTATCCCCGAGCAAGATGCTACGCAAGCCGAGCTCGACAAGGAGCAGGCGCGCCGCAGCGATATCCGTAAAAAAGCGCAGCAAAAAGCACTGGCAGCGGGTGTTGCAGTTGCCAGAGGGACAGCTAGTAAATCAAGCTTTAAGTTCCTGACACCTGCAACTTACAAGTACATTTCACAGAGTTACTCTGGGGGTCACCGTGGTATCGACTTTGTAATGGGTCAGGGGACTCCTGTAAAAGCAGTTGGTAATGGTTGTCTCATTGATGTTGCCAGCGGGTACAACGGTGGCTACGGTAAAATGATAGTGCTTGATTTAGGTAGTGGGTACACCGCGCTCTATGGTCACCTTTCTGGTTTTGCAAACTATCGCGCCGGGGATTGTGTAGATGCGGGGACAGTTATTGGATACAGCGGAAATACAGGGCACTCAACTGGCCCCCACCTTCACTTTGAAATCCGTCGCAACGGGGTACATATAAACCCAGCCAGCCTGCTTCCATAAGCAGGCTAGTTTTTTACTAGATTTCTGGTACGATTACGCGGTGTTTATTGACGAAAAAGAATTACTGATCCGGGCTGGTAGGGGTGGCAACGGTGCCGCTCTGTTTCGTCGTGAAAAATATGTTCCTCGCGGTGGGCCAGATGGGGGAGATGGAGGCAATGGCGGAAGTATAGTAGTAGTTGCAAAGCATAATCTGCATGCGCTCAACCATCTTGCGCACACTGATCGCATACTGGCTGAAGATGGTAAAATCGGCGGCCATGAACGTTCAACGGGTAAAAGTGGCGAAGACACTATTTTAGAGTTACCACTTGGCACAGAGGTGTATATACTTCCAGAAGACGGCGAACCCGAGCTGCGTGTTGCGCTTACAGAGGATGAGCAGAAAGTAGTGCTTGCTAAGGGCGGAAGCGGTGGTTGGGGCAACTGGCACTTCAAGTCCTCAATCCAGCAAGTACCAACACGTGCCAATGCCGGCTTGCCTGGCGAAACTTTTCAAGTTCGACTTGTACTGAAACTCATTGCGGATATTGGACTAGTCGGCTTACCAAACGCTGGTAAATCTACCCTACTATCCGTGATTACAGCAGCCAGGCCAAAAATTGCAAACTACCCGTTTACAACTCTAGAGCCGCAGCTTGGTGTTGCTGAAATTACCCGCGGCAAAGAGAAGCAGAGTGTAGTAATTGCTGATTTACCTGGACTGATTGAGGGAGCAGGACAGGGTAAGGGTCTTGGTACTCAGTTCTTAAAGCATGTGGAGCGCACCAAGAGTATTGTGCACTGTATTGACGCCACAACACCTACAGAAGAAATCGCCGCAACTTATAAAACCATCAGAAAAGAACTTGAAAGCTGGAGTGAGGTATTGGCTGCTAAACCAGAGCGCGTTGCCCTTACCAAAATTGAGTTAGTAACTGAAAAAGAGCTTAAAGAAAAAATGAAGGCAGTGACTAAAGTCACAAAATCGCCAATCTTTGCTATTTCATCGGTCACGCGTAGCGGGCTAGTTGATCTGTTGACAGACCTCACGTAGTCAGGTAGTGTGACTAGGCATTACATTCTCTCCTAGCCGTTTCTGAAGCTAGGTCCCTGGGTCACGGTGAGAATGGCATATTTTAGTATCCGTAACCCAGGGAGTTTTCATGGCCAAGCCTACCGCCATGGTAGCTGATGCTACTGCTGCGTCTCGTCGTGTGATCGGCGCAGAGGTATTCAGCTATCCTCTGCCAAACCTCATTGAGGTGCAGACCAAGTCCTACGACTGGTTCCTTTCTGAGGGTATTCGCGAGCTTCTCGATGAAGTTTCGCCGATCGAAGATTTTACCGGTAAAAACCTTGCACTGGAGTTCAAGGACTACCAGTTTGAGGCTCCAAAGCTCAACGCTGACGAGGCCCGTGACAAGAACATGACCTTCCGCGCGCAGCTGAAGGTACGTGCTGTCCTGACCAATCGTGTTACTGGTGAGGTGAAAGAGAACGACGTTTACCTTGGTGAGTTCCCAATGATGACCAAGAACGGAACCTTCATCATCAATGGTGTAGAGCGTGTGGTTGTTTCACAGATCGTTCGCTCGTACGGCGTTCTTTTCACTGCTGAGCAGGGCGCAGAGCACCCACTCTTTGGTGCAAAACTAATTCCATCACGTGGCGCTTGGCTAGAATTTGAAACCAGCTCACGCAACGTGATCTCCGTTAAGGTAGACCGCAAGCGTCGTATTCCAGTAACCACGCTGCTGCGTGCGCTTGGTTTTGGTACTACCGAGGAAATTCGCGAGCTCTTTAAGGACGTAGATACTGATCCAGAGAACTCATTCATTGAAGCTACTCTAGAAAAAGACCCAGCCGAAGACCAGGAAGATGGTTTTGTAGAGGTGTACAAGCGTATTCGCCCAGGTGACCTAGCTACCGCCGAGAACGCCCAGGCTTTCCTAGAGGCTCTATTCTTCAGCTCGAAGCGTTATGACCTCGGTCATGTAGGCCGCTACAAGTTGAACAAGCGCCTTGGCCTCGATGTAAAGAACACTCGTGATAACCGTGTACTTCGTCCGATGGACATCGTAGAGATTGTTAAGGAGATTATTCGTCTTAACTCCACTAAGGGTGCTCAGCCAGATGATATGGACTCACTAATGAACCGTCGTGTGCGTTCAGTAGGTGAGCTCGTACAGGCTCGTATGCGCGTTGGTATGGTGCGTCTTGAGCGCAACATCCGCGATCGCATGTCTGTTGCAGACCTAGACACTGTAACTCCAGCTCAGCTGGTGAACAGCCGTCCGATTGTGGCTGCAATGCAGGAGTTCTTTGCAAGCTCCCAGCTTTCACAGTTCATGAACCAGACCAACCCAATCGCAGAGCTTGAGCACAAGCGCTGTCTGACTGCTACTGGTCAGGGTGGTTTGTCACGTGAGCGCGCAGGCTTTGAAGTTCGCGACGTACACCAGAGTCACTACGGCCGTATGTGTCCGATTGAAACCCCAGAAGGTCCAAACATTGGTTTGGTGCAGTACCTTGCCGCATACGCTCAGATAAACGATTACGGTTTCATTGAAACTCCATACCGCAAGGTAACCAAGAATGCCGCAGGTGAGTCAGTAGTTTCAAGTAAGGACGTTGTCTACCTCGATGCTTCAGAAGAGCTCAAGTACATTATTGCTCCTGCTTCAGTAACTATCGACAAGTCTGGTAAGATTCTCGACAAGCGAACTCCTGTACGTAAGTACGGTGAGCCAAGCATTGAGCTCGTCGAAAAGCTTGATTTTATTGACGTTGCTCCAGAACAGGCATTCTCTATCACCACTAACCTGATTCCAGGCCTAGCTAACGACGATGCTGCACGTTCATCCATGGGTTCGAACATGCAACGTCAGGCTGTACCTACAATCCGCCCTGCTGCTCCTGTCGTGGGTACCGGCCTCGAAGGTCCTGCCGCTGCTCAGTCTGGTCACGTAACGCTTGCCGAAGAAGACGGTGAAGTTACCTATGTTTCATCCGAAAAGGTTGTAGTAAAGGGAACAAAGGGCGAGGAGCACCAGTACCTACTTTCAAAGTTCATCCGTTCCAACCAGGGAACACTTATCAGTCAGCGTCCAAGCGCTTCTGTTGGTCAGATTGTGAAAAAGGGTGATGTACTGGCTGACTCATCAGCTACCGATAATGGTGAGCTGGCTCTTGGTCAAAATGTGCTTGTTGCCTACATGTCTTGGGGTGGCTACAACTACGAAGACGCCATCATTATTTCTGAGCGCCTGTTGCAGAATGACAACTACACCTCAATTCACATTGAGAAGTACACCTTAGATGTACGCGACACCAAACTTGGACCAGAACAGCTGACCCGCGATATTCCAAATGTTGGTGAAGATGCACTCAAAAACCTAGATGACCAGGGTATTATCCGCATCGGTGCTGAGGTTTCGGCTGGCGACATTCTTGTTGGTAAAATCAGCCCAAAGGGTGAAACCGAGCTTACCGCCGAAGAGCGGCTGCTTCGCGCCGTGTTCGGTGAAAAAGCCAAGGATGTACGTGATAGCTCAATGCGCCTGCCTCACGGCGAGCGTGGTAAGGTTATTGGTATCAAGATCTTCTCAAAGGAGAACGATGACGAACTTTCAACTGGTGTATTCCAGTCTGTAGAAATCACTGTCTCTCAGCTGCGCAAGATCTCTGTAGGTGACAAGCTTGCAGGTCGCCACGGTAACAAGGGTGTTATCTCTATCATCGTGCCTGTAGAAGACATGCCATACCTTGAGGACGGTACACCAATCGACATGATCCTGAATCCACTTGGTGTAATTGGTCGTATGAACCTTGGTCAGATTATGGAAACCACCCTTGGTTGGGCCGCTGCTAAGAAGGGCGAAAAGGTTGCAACTCCAGTATTCGGCAAGGTTACCGATGAAATGCTCCAAGAGGAGCTAAAGAGCGCTAACCTACCACTCGACGGCAAGGTTACCCTCTACGACGGTAAGACCGGTGAGGCTTACGATAACCCTGTTACTGTTGGTGTTAATTACATCCTGAAGCTGAGCCATCTTGTTGATGACAAGATGCACGCTCGCTCAGTCGGTCCGTACTCAATGATTACGCAGCAGCCACTTGGCGGTAAGGCCCAGATGGGTGGTCAGCGCTTTGGAGAAATGGAAGTATGGGCACTCGAAGCCTACGGTGCAGCTCACACTCTTCAGGAAATGCTGACAATTAAGTCTGATGACACCATCGGCCGTGCTAAAGCCTACGAGTCAATCATTCGTGGTGAAGAAATCCAAAAGCCATCGATTCCAGAGTCTTTCAACGTTCTGGTACGTGAGCTCCAGGGTCTTGGCTTAGAGGTAAAGCTCGTAACTGACGAAGGTGAAGTTGAACCAGTCGATAAACCAAAGGTTCCGGTTCAACCAACCACCAGTACTGCCCACCTAGATGACGATGACAATGATGAAGACGACGACATGCTCGGCGATGGCATGGATGATGAAGAAGGCGTAACTTCTCTCGATGAAGCTGCAAAGGCTGAAGAAGCCCAGGAAGAGCTCGATGAAGAGCTGACTGAAATTGCTGCCGGCACCGACGAAGAAGAATTTCTAGAAGAAGGCGCAGACGCCTAATTTACCAGCTACTTAAACTCATCGAATGAAAACTCCAGATTTCGGCGAGCAGAGCAACGACTTCAATGCCGTTCAGCTGCGTGTAGCAAGCCCAGATACCAGTCTGAGCTGGTCGCATGGTGAGGTTCTCAAACCAGA
>JAYRWT010000105.1:0-10575 GCA_041917855.1 Patescibacteria group bacterium
AAAGAGAGCTGGAGCTGGAACAGTTCCTACTTTCTTTCCGGTTGTGTTGTAGAGTGAGAATTCTGTCATGGTTGCTCCTTACATGTGGGACAGCTCAACCAGTGCACCACGAGAACCAGGCACAGGTCCAGATACGAGTAGAATGTTCTGCTCAGGCAGAATGTCGACAACAACAACGTTGCGCAGAGTAATCTGCTCAACGCCAAGGTGTCCTGGCTGCTTCTTACCCTTAAGCACGTGCTGAGGGTACATGGAGCCGTTTGAACCAGGGCGACGATGGTGGTCTGAACCGTGAGTTTCAGGACCTCGCTTAAAGTTGTGGCGCTTAATTACGCCGGCAAAACCCTTACCCTTGGATACGCCGCCAAGCTTGAGCTTGTCGCCGATAGTAAGAGAATCAAGGCCAACCTTTTGACCAACCTCAAACTCACTTACATCTGCAACGCGAAACTCGCGGACATACTTAGGAACAGCAGGTAGCTTTGAGTGCTGACCAGCATATGGTTTATTTGGGTGACGCTCCAGGCCAGTCGCAATCTGAACAGCGGTGTAGCCGTCTTTTTCAGTGGTACGACACGCAGAAACGTAGCAGTCGTCGATGCGCACTGCAGTCACTGGAATAGTGCGACCCTGCTCATTGAAGACGCGGGTCATGCCAAGTTTATAACCGAGTAATGGGCTCATGGGAATCTCCGAACATGGCGCAGGGCCAGAGGTTCTGCAAGGTTACGTTCGTTACATTTTGATCTCGATGTCGACACCAGCCGGCAAATCGAGATTCATTAGTGAATCAATGGTTGAAGATGTAGGTTCTACTACGTCGATTAGACGCTTGTGAATACGCATTTCAAACTGTTCTCGTGAATCCTTATCAACGTGAGGACTACGTAGAACGGTTGTTACCTTACGGTCGGTAGGCAGTGGAATTGGTCCTACAACCTTAGCACCAGAACGTACAGCAGTTTCAATAATGTGCTTTGCAGACTTATCGATAATACGGTAGTCGTATGCCTTTAGGCGGATGCGGATTTTTTGCTTAGTAGCGTCTGGCATGTGTAGTAGTTACTGTACACACGAACTCCGCCCTCCTTGGGCGGAGCTACGTGTAGACAATCTATTTTACGATCTTGGTTACAACTCCAGATCCTACGGTACGACCACCTTCGCGAATAGCGAAGCGAGTACCATCTTCTAGAGCGATAGGAGCAATCAGCTTAACATTCATCTTAACGGTATCGCCTGGCATAACCATTTCAACACCTGCTGGTAGCTCAACCTCACCGGTTACGTCAGTTGTACGAACGTAGAACTGAGGCTTATAACCCTTCATGAAAGGAGTATGACGGCCGCCTTCTTCCTTGCTAAGTACGTATACTTCAGATTCGAAGTCGGTGTGAGGAGTAATAGAACCTACCTTAGAGATAACCTGACCGCGCTCGATATCATCGCGCTCAACACCACGCAGCAGAATACCCACGTTGTCACCTGCCTGACCCTGGTCAAGCTGCTTGCGGAACATTTCTACACCGGTAACAACTACCTTCTTGGTAGCCTTGATACCAACGATTTCGATTTCTTCACCTACCTTAACCATACCGCGCTCGATACGACCGGTAGCAACGGTACCACGACCCTTAATGGAGAAAACGTCTTCAACTGGCATAAGCAGAGGCTTGTCAGTCTCACGGGTTGGCTCTGGTACGTAGGTATCAAGAGCGTTTACAAGCTCCATGATAGCTTCTTCGTACTTTGCGTCGCCATCTAGAGCCTTAAGGGCAGAACCCTTGATTACTGGAACTTCATCACCTGGGAAGCCGTACTTTGAAAGGAGGTCACGAACTTCTACTTCTACGAGCTCTAGAAGATCTGGATCGGCCATGTCTACTTTGTTCAGGAAGACTACGATGTTCTTTACACCAACCTGAGAAGCAAGCAGGATGTGCTCACGGGTCTGAGGCATTGGACCATCTGCAGCAGATACTACTAGGATAGCAGCGTCCATCTGAGCAGCACCGGTGATCATGTTCTTTACGTAGTCAGCGTGACCAGGACAGTCAACGTGAGCGTAGTGACGAGTCTCTGACTCGTACTCCTGGTGAGAAGTGGCGATGGTAATACCACGAGCCTTTTCTTCTGGAGCAGAATCGATATCTGCGTAGTTACGCGCCTTAGCAAGGCCCTTCTTAGAGAGAACGTGGGTAATAGCAGCAGTAAGAGTTGTCTTACCGTGGTCTACGTGACCAATGGTACCAACGTTTACGTGCGGCTTGTCGCGCTTAAACACTTCTGCCATGGTGCTCCTTTCAGCTTCCTGACTTAGTACTTTTGTATAGGTTTAAATAGGGTTCGATGCAAGCCACAAATAAACGCGGCCTGAACCGTTCTCAGCAAGTATAGCCAGAAGTGTATAGCCTTGTCAACTGGTTAACTACTCTGGGCGTTTTGGAGGCAACTTACGGCTTGTTCGGTGGTGAGAATTACGTGATCAAGAAGTGGGATACCTAGGAGCTCACCTGCTTCGAGCATTGCTTTGGTGAAGGAGATATCGGCTTCACTTGGTGTAGGATCACCAGATGGATGATTATGTACCAGGATTATAGCCACGGCTGAGCGAGCGGCAGCTGATTGGAACACCTCTTTAGGTGCTATATGCAGAGTATTTGCACTGCCGAGTGAGAGGGTTTCTTCGTGAAATACTTGGTAGCGTGAATTAAGTAACAGTACTTTAAGCTGCTCTTTTGGTAATACAGCCATGCCTCTGCAATGTTTTTGCACATCTTGTATACTCTGCACTACTGGCAACGGATTAGATGCTGGAGTGTAGATGCGCTTACCCAAAGCCAGAATAGCGGTAATTTTTGTTGCCTGTTCTGAAGTAACACCTAGTAAAGCCTGTACTTCATCTACTGTGGCTAAATTAGCTAACAGTGGCGTGCCGTAGTGAGAGATTTTGTCACTGAGGCCCGGTATTTCGCCAACCGCAAGCTGTAGCAACTCCTGAAGCGCCAGTGGGTCAGGACCATACCGACGCAGACTTTCTGCAGGCTGTATTAGTGGCTGATCACGTAATATGTAGTGACTGACCGGTATTACATACCCATCAGTTTGGTCTGTGGCCGCACTGTATACTGGAAGCTTGAGGGAAAGGCTGTACATACAGCTATACTACAGAAATTTGCCTAAACCCCAAAGAATCTGACACAAAAATACCACCCATTTCTGGGTGGTATTTTGTAAGCGTCAGAATTGCATCTACTACTTAACCTTGCCATCCATAATCTGCTGCTGCACATTTGCAGGAACTTCAGCATAGTGAGCAAACTCCATGGTGTAGAAGCCACGTCCCTGGCTGGATGAGCGCAGAGTGGTGGCGTACCCAAACATGTTGGCCAGTGGAACTTGAGCATCGATAACCTTAACACCACCGGGGCGATCGGTTGACCCCATAATTTGACCACGGCGAGCGTTAATGTCGCCCATAACATCACCAAAGTATTCTTCTGGAACCAGAACTTCTACTTTCATGATTGGCTCAAGAATGGCTGGGTTAGCTCGCTTTACTGCATCTTGTACCGCCATGCTACCAGCAATCTTAAAGGCCATTTCTGAAGAGTCTACATCGTGGAAGGAGCCGTCTTTCAGGGTAACCTTAACGTCTAGTACTGGGTAGCCTGCAAGAACACCACGCTCAAGAGCTTCGCGCATACCTTCTTCGGCAGGTTTAATGAATTCCTTAGGAATAGCACCACCAACAATCTTGTTCTCAAAGACGAATCCAGCACCGCGCTCGGCAGGCTCCATATCAATCACAACGTGACCAAACTGACCACGACCACCTGACTGGCGGACAAACTTACCGTCAATATTTTGAACCCCCTGACGAATAGCTTCTTTGTAGGCAACCTGCGGCTGACCAACATTTGCCTCAACTTTGAACTCACGCTTCATGCGATCAACAATAATTTCAAGGTGAAGCTCACCCATTCCAGCGATCAGCGTTTGACCTGTTTCGTGGTTGGTAGAGATGCGGAAGGTAGGATCTTCTTCGGCCAAGCGTGAAAGGGCAATACCCATCTTTTCTTGGTCGGCCTTAGTCTTAGGCTCAATTGACTGCTGAATCACCGGATCGGCAAAGTTAATTGACTCAAGTAGGATCTGGTTAGCCTGGTCGGAAAGAGTGTTGCCGGTAGTGGTGTACTTCAGACCGATAGCTGCAGCAATCTCACCTGCGTACACTTCTTCTACATCCTCACGACTGTTAGCATGCAAGCGCACAATGCGGCCAATGCGCTCCTGCTCACCCTTACTGGTGTTATATACGTAGGAACCAGCCTTGAGCTTTCCTGAGTACACGCGGAAGAAGCAAAGTTTACCAACGAATGGATCGGTAGCAATCTTAAAGGCAAGAGCGGTAAATGGCTCATTGTCATCAGCCTTACGCTCGATTGGCTCTTCGGTCTTAGGGTTGGTGCCTTTAACTGGAGGAATGTCGAGTGGGCTTGGTAGGTACTCAACTACGGCGTCGAGCATGGACTGTACACCCTTGTTCTTGAGCGCAGTACCACAGAGTACCGGCACTAGGCTTCCGGTCAGCGTACCCTTACGGATACCAGCACGCATTTCTTCAATTGTGAGCTCTTCACCTGCAAAGAATTTTTCCATGTAGGCGTCATCTTGTTCGCAGATCTTTTCGATCAGCTTAGCGCGGTACTCATCGTACTGAGCTTGGTAGTCTGCTGGTACATCAGTATCCTCGAACAGCTTGCCCATGTCATCTTTGTAGATGCGAGCCTTACCGGTTACAAGGTCGATGATACCGCTAAAGTCAGCCTCGGAGCCAATAGGCAGCTGAATAGGTACTGCGTTTGGAGTCAGACGGTTGATGATTGACTGGTAGGCCTTCATAAAGTCAGCACCCATGCGGTCTAGCTTGTTGATGAAGCAGATGCGTGGCACCTTGTAATCATCAGCTTGGCGCCATACGGTCTCTGACTGAGGCTCTACACCGGCCACACCATCGAACACAACGACACCGCCGTCGAGTACGCGCAACGAGCGCTGCACCTCTACTGTAAAGTCTACGTGACCTGGGGTATCGATGATATTCAAGCGATGGGTGTCCTTACCTGGACGAGTGGTTGGGGTCCAGAAGGCGGTGGTAGCGGCAGAGGTAATGGTAATACCGCGCTCCTGCTCCTGTTCCATCCAGTCCATAGTGGCAGCACCATCGTGCACTTCACCAATTTTGTGGGTTTTACCGGTGTAGTAGAGCACACGCTCGGTGGTGGTAGTTTTACCAGCGTCGATGTGGGCAATAATACCGATATTGCGAACTTTCTCTAGTGGATACTCACGAGCCATGGTTCTCCTTTTTGCTTTTCTTAATAAGGATAAAGATAGTTGAGATAGCAATACCTACAATTGATACAAGCCAGAGAAGTGTAGAGTACCAAACAAAGTCACTCACACTGCTTGCTGCTGGAATATAGTCGTAGTAGGTTTTTCCACCAAATGCTTCTGATGGGATATAGCCAAGGTAAAGCTGATGCAGGCTAGTAGCCAGGAAGGTAGCAACTGAAATGTAGAGTACCTTCTTCATATACTTAGTGACGTGCAAAGTGGGCAAAGGCACGATTTGCCTCGGCCATGCGGTGGGTTTCGTCCTTTTTGCGCACAGCAGAACCCTCGCCGTTGTAGGCTGCAATAAGCTCGGCGGCCAGTTTGTCCGCCATTGGCTTGCCCTTGGTGTTGCGGGCTGCATCGAGCATCCAGCGCAGTGCAAGCATTAAGCGACGCTGACGAGGAACCTCTACAGGAACCTGCATGTTAGCACCACCAACGCGACGACCGCGCACCTCTACTACAGGGGTAACATTCTTAAGCGCACCTTCTAGGGCTGCAAGTGGTTCAACACCAAGCTTTTCAGCGGCCTTCTCGATTGCGCCATAGGCAATCTTGCGAGCAACGGTCTTTTTGCCGTTCTCCATGATGTAGTTCACCATTTTGGTGACAGTAACAGATCCGTATACAGGATCTGGAGCCAACTCACGCTGGCCGATAGTTCGTCCTCGGGACATATGCGGAAATCTCCTAATTACTTATGTGAGCGCTTCTTCCCTCGGAGCGAGGTACTGCACTCATTAATTCCTCTGCAGTGTAGCAAATTGCTACCAACCTGTAAATGTGGTATGGTTCCGGCATGGCGAAACGCGCTACGGTCTTCGCACGTAAGGTGCTGGACCAAATCGATTGGCACATTGGCTGTGCCGCCCTCGTCATCTTCCTCATAATTCTAGCGCTCTTCCCCTCTCTAGTAGACAGGCTGGATTATGAGACTCGGGAATAACTATCTCAATACGACCACTTACTTTTTTGCGAGTGGTCGTATTCTTTTAGCGAAAAGGATCCCTTACGAACTCCTCTACCCTAGCCTGATAGTTAGGCTTTTCTGATCATATCATTACGAAAAATGGGAGAGTAAACTCTCCCATTTCCCTTAGGCTCGTTTAACGATGTATCGCTACGCGATACTGGCGCACTCGCTCGGTAAAGAAAAAGAGGCTTTCGCCTCTTTCCCTTACCTACGCTCGTTTAACGCCGTAATGTGAGCGACTCTTCTTGCGGTTTTTTACACCTTGAGCGTCAAGCTTTCCACGAACAATGTGATACTTAACACCCGGAAGGTCTTTCACGCGACCACCACGCACTAAAACAACTGAGTGCTCCTGCAGGTTGTGGCCTTCACCTGGAATATAGGCCCAGGTTTCCATTCCGTTGGTCAAACGTACACGCGCAACTTTACGCTGAGCGGAGTTTGGCTTTTTAGGAGTGGTAGTTGTTACCTTAATGCATACACCGCGCTTTTGTGGAGCGTTAAGCGGAACTGGACGCTTTTTGAAGGTGTTAAAGGTAGACTTTAAAACCGGAGCGTTCAGCTTGCGCTTTTGGGTGACGCGAGGCTTACGAAGAAGTTGGTTGATTGTTGGCATAGTTCTTTTTAGGCGGCTGGTTCAGTTTGGTAACCAGTTCCAGCCGGAATGAGCTTACCAATAATTACGTTTTCTTTCAAGCCACGGAGTTCATCACGCTTGCCTTGAATGGCAGCATCTATGAGAACTGCGGTTGTCTCCTGGAAGGAGGCGGCTGACAAGAAGCTCTTGGTCTTAAGCGAAACACGTGTAATACCAAGGAGCTGCTGCTCGGCATGGATTGTCTTTGAGGACTTCTGGGCTTCGCGGTAATCAGTCATCTCGATAGTCTGACCAGTGATGTAGTTGGTAGAACCAGCATCAGTTACCAGCATCTTGGACAACATCTGACGAATGATAATTTCAACGTGCTTGTTGTGAATGGTCTGACCCTGGGTAGAGTAGATCTTCTGCACCTCATTCATAATGTAGCGCTCAATGGCACCACGACCGGCAACAAGTAGGAGCTGCTGCAGATCTAGGTGACCTTCGGTCAACGCATCACCCTTTTCAACACGATCTCCGGCCTCTACACGTAGTGACATCAGGTTTGAAACTGTGTACTCGCGAGTCTGCTTGCCAGGCGCGGTAATGGTAATTACCCCATCCTTAACAGCAACAGTTCCCATGATGGTGGCGCGCAGCGTGCGGCCTTCGCCATACTCTACTAGCACATCACGCGGAGCAACCTTGTCGCCTGTCTTTACCACAATGGTCATCTTCTCTGTAGCAGTAACTACCTGCTTTTCAGCCTCGTCTGCGGTAATGGTCACTAGAGTGTCCTCATCGCGTTCGTCGATAGCTACTACACCAGAAATGTCAGCCATAACAGCGGGAGTCTTTGGTGAGCGAGCTTCAAAGAGCTCTTCTACACGTGGCAGACCGGCGGTAATGTCGCCTGAACTCTGAGCTACACCACCCATGTGGAAGGTTTTCATGGTCAGCTGGGTTCCCGGCTCACCAATAGCTTGAGCGGCGATAATACCGACAGCTTCACCCTGCTCAACTAGTTCGCCAGATGCTAGGTTCTTACCGTAGCAGTGCTGACAGATACCCCAACCGGCTTTACAGTACAGCGGAGTACGGACAACAACAGTTTCTAAGCCAGCTTCTACCAGCTTGGTAGCAACTTCCTCATCAATGTAGGTGCCATTTTTTACCCCAGCTTGGTCACCAGCTAGGTAGCGACCAATCAAAGCGTCTTCAAAACGATCGTTTACAAGAAGCTGATCGGCTTTATGGAGGGTAACACCCTCGGTAGCACCACAGTCAACCTCGGCCACAACTACATCCTGAGCCACATCTACCAGACGACGGGTTAGGTAGCCAGCATCAGAGGTACGCAGCGCGGTATCGGCACGACCCTTACGTGAACCGTGGGTTGAGGTGAAGTACTCGAATACTGAAAGACCTTCCTTAAAGTTGCTCTTAAGCGGAATTTCGATAATTTCACCACTTGGGTTTGCTACAAGACCCTTCATACCGGCAATCTGGTTCAGGTTGGTTACTGTACCACGAGCACCAGACTTAAAGATGGTCATGATTGGGTTCTCGTCGGTAAAGCCCTTCAGCACGTCGGCTTCTAGCTCCTTACCAGCTTCCATCCACATTTCTACGGTTTTAACGTAGAGCTCATCACGGGTGATCAAACCAAGCTTGTACTGCTTTTCAACCGCTTCCAGGGCTTTCTCGGTCTTCTCGATAACTTCATCCTTAGCCTTTGGAATCACAATGTCAGAGAGAGCAAAGGTAATACCTGACTTTTCAGCGAACTTAAAGCCAGTGTCCTTAATGTCGTCTACAAATACTGCAGTGCGGTCAGAACCAAACTCTGCAAAGGAACGAGCGATCAGTTTGGCAAGACTCTTCTTGTCCATTGTCTTAGTCTGGTAGCCCATACCCTCTGGTACGATCTTGTTGAAGTGAATCTGACCAACTGAAGTGTCGATCATTTCACCATCGATCAGCACCTTAATCTGAGCACGGAAGGCAATTACTCCCTGGTCGTAGGCCATGAGGGCTTCTTCTGGGGTAGCAAAGGCGCGACCTGATCCCATAGCTTCTGGCTCGACTACAGTCATGTAGTAAATACCAAGGTGCATGTCTTTGTTAGGACCTACGATAACTTCACCAGAAGCTGGCTTTAGCAGGTTCTTAGAAGAAAGCATGATTTCTCCTGCCTCTTTCTGAGCCTGCTTAGATAGCGGTACGTGTACAGCCATCTGGTCACCGTCAAAGTCTGCGTTGTAGGCGGTACATACAAGCGGGTGAATCTGAATTGACTTACCTTCAATCAGTACTGGCTGGAAAGCCTGGATACCTAAACGGTGCAGGGTTGGTGCGCGGTTTAGGAGTACAAAGTGATCCTTGGTGATGTCTTCTAGAATATCCCAGACAAAGCTTTCACCTTGCTCAATCAGACGGGTAGCGTTCTTTACGTTGTGTACGTATTCACCCTGGATCAGCCTACCGATCAAGAAAGGCTTAAAGAGCTCAAGAGCCATCATCTTAGGCAGACCACACTGGTGCAGCTTAAGATTAGGACCTACGACAATTACGGAACGACCAGAGTAGTCAACGCGCTTACCCAGAAGGTTCTGGCGGAAACGACCCTGCTTACCACGCAGCATATCGGAAAGACTCTTTAGCTTGCGTTTAAGGCCAGTTGCAGCTGCAGCAGCCTTACCCCGACGAGCGTTGTTGTCCACAAGAGCATCTACAGCTTCCTGCAACATGCGCTTTTCGTTGCGGGTGATAACCTCTGGGGCACCGCTGTTCAGCAGCTTCTTCAGACGGTTGTTGCGGTTAAGCACACGACGGTAGAGGTCGTTTAGGTCAGACGCTGCAAAGCGGCCACCATCCAGCTGAACCATCGGGCGCAGATCTGGTGGGATAACAGGTAGACGAGTCATAACCAGCCATTCAGCGTTGATTTCTGCCTTACTCAGGTCGGAAACAAGCTTTAGGCTACGGGCAACACGGCGGCGGTTAAGCGGGCTAGCGGTCTCTAGATCTTTCTGGAGACGAGCAAGCTCGTGGGTAAGATCAATACCACGTAGTAGGTCACGGATAGCCTCAGCACCAATACCAACACGGATGATGGCACCATGCTTCAGCGATAAATCGTGATATACAGACTCAGAGATTACGCTACCACGTACCAGGTCGGTAAGCTCGCGCTTGGTCTCTTTGTACTCTTGCTCAACCTGCTGTAGCTTAAGCAGGGCCTCTGGAGTAATCTCAGCTGGCTGCTTACCGTCAAGAATCTCAGAGCGGATCTCTTTGAACTCAGCTTCAAGCTGGGTAAGAGCGTCCTCGCGTACAGCATCGTTAACCTCGAGTACTACGTAGGCGGCAAAATAGATAACCTTTTCAAGGTCAGCTACTGACATGCTCAGCAGGGTTCCAATTACCGATGGAACACCCTGTACGTACCACAGGTGAGCAACCGGTACAGCTAGGTCAATGTGACCCATACGGACACGGCGCACGTAGGAGCGAGTAACTTCTACACCACACTTGTCACAAATCACATTTTTGTAACGGATGGACTTGTACTTACCACAGTAACACTTGTAGTCCTGGGTAGGACCGAAAATACGTTCAC